>JAGLWT010000001.1 GCA_023133295.1 bacterium
CTGCCGGGCTCCCGATGAGCGGATGCGGGAAGGAAATAAAGAAGAGGAGAATGTCATCCAGAGGGAGCTTGCGACCGTGGGATCCAGTTTTATTTCATCCTGGTTACCACTTTACGCCTCATACTTCACACTTCAAATTTCAGACTGAATTTATCGTTGGAATTGACCAAAGATGAGATTCCCTCCAGGCTAAAACTCTTTTTCTGTCTTCAGCGTTCCTCGTCCCTTACATACCGCAGTGGGTATGCGGCGTTTCCTCGCGTCTTGAATACAACACAAAATAGTTTCAGCCATTGTTATCGGATTTTGGATCAGATCACTATAGTCGCTTAAATACCGCTGTGGGTATGCGGCGTTCCTCCCGCCTTGAATGCTGAATAAAAATAGCATCAACCATTGTCCTGCTAATTATTAAACACTACACATATAGTTAGAGAAAATTTTCACAATATTTGATTTATCTATTGAAAATACAATAAAAATAAATTATAATTACATAATAATTTAGGATTGAATAAGAAAAAGACCCTGAGCCGGCTATCTCCTTTATCCTATTCACTTCATCCTATGTTTTTTAAATTACAAAGGTCAAGTAATACCGAAATTGTATTTGCAGTTTTGCGGATCTAAAGACAATTACGACGATGTCTGATGATAAGCGGCCTTAGAAAATAATAAGATTGAAACGGAGAGTATATGGAAAACTTAGTAATTCTAAAAAAGGAGGATCTGAATGATTTTGTCATGCAGATCGCCAGGACCAAGAAAGTAGTTGCTCCAGTCAAGAAAGGAGTAAAAAGCTTTGCCTTTGAGGAGGTGACTTCCGGGGAGAGGATCGATTTGGATTATACATCTACAATTCTTCCTCCGAAAAAGTATTTCCTTCCTCAGAAGGAGACAATTGTAGAATACGATAAGAGCAAAAAGAAGTGGACTCCTACTCTGTATTCGGAAGAAATAGTTCTCTTCGGTGTTCATACATGTGACCTTTTCGGAATACAGTGCCTGGACATCATTTTTTCCGAAAATCCTAAGGATTTTAATTACATCCTTCGGAAGAACAGAATATTGATCATCGGATTGGAATGCAGCAATTACTGTGATGAGAACGCAAGCTGCGCATTAATGGACAATCATAATCCAAATGGTGGATATGACCTCTTCTTCACCGAGATCGACGACCGCTTTATCATTCATGTGAATACATATCACGGGGAAAAACTTATTAATAAGACCGGGTTATGTACAAAAGCAGACAAAAGGGATATAAGCGAATTAAGGCTCTTGAAGGAAAGAAAGAGAAATGTATTCAAGAATGAGGTGGACATACCTTATGCCGAATTGAAACCTCTTTTTGAAAAGTCAATGAAAAGTAAAGTCTGGGATGAGATCGGAGAAAAATGTGTTTCCTGTGGAAATTGCACAAATGTCTGTCCCACATGTTATTGTTTCGATATTATAGATGATATCAACCTTGATCTGAATACCGGCACACGGACAAGGGTATGGGATTCATGTCAAAACGGCTCTTTTGCGGAGGTAGCCGGCGGTGAGAACTTCAGAGAGGACAGGGGAGAACGTCAGAGACATCGCCTCAACAGAAAATTCAATTATCCCGTATCTAAGTTCAGAAGATACTTCTGTACCGGTTGCGGCAGATGTACCCGAGCCTGTGTTGCCGGGATCGATCTGAAAGAAACGATCAATTCTTTGATCGAAGAAAAAAAGGGGAATTAAAATGGATAAAAGAGAAATAAGAAAATCTCCTTATGATATTAAGCAGGGAAAAATACTTGATGTCAAACAGATGACTGAATCTGAAAAGAGTTTCAAGATCGCACTGCAAGGGGGCGATCTTCTGGATCATGACCCCGGTCAATTTGTCATGGTATCGATCCCCGGCATCGGCGATGCTCCGATCTCAATATCTTCATCCCCGACACAAAGGGGATATTTTGAACTGGTTGTCCGGAATGTGGGCAAATTAACCGGTGCGCTTCATAAGATGGAGGCGGGGGATACCGTTGGGATCAGAGGGCCTTTAGGGAACGGGTTCCCGATAAGGCTTCTTGAAGGAAATGACCTTATGTTCGTTGCCGGCGGCCTTGGCATTGTTCCTCTCAGATCACTGATCAATTATGTTAATGATAATAGGCGAAATTTTGGTAAGGTAAGCATCCTTCTTGGCTGCAAATCGCCGACCGAAATGCTTTTTCACGAGGAACTTTCCCATTGGGAAGAAAGGCTGGATGTCAATTTCAGCGTAACGGTGGACAGCGCGGCTCCGGATTGGCGCGGCAATGTCGGTATGATCACCTCTCTAATTCCCGGGGTGGACCTTGATTCGAAAAGAACATTTGCCATTGTTGTGGGCCCTCCGGTAATGTATAAATTCGTCATTAACGAACTCTTGGCGAAGAACATTCCAGAAAGCCAGATCTATATGTCGCTTGAAAGACATATGAAATGCGGTGTCGGTGTATGCGGTCACTGCCAGATCGGCGGCAGCTACTGCTGTAAGGACGGTCCGGTATTTTGCTATACAAAAGTGAAGAATAATATAGAGGCCCTGTAATATGAAAGCGAAAGTAGCCTTTTTTGATTTTGCCTGTTGTGAGGGATGTCAGTTGCAGGTCGCCAATATCGGCGAGGCCCTTCTTGATGTCCTTGATAAGATCGATGTTGTCGAATTCCGGGAAGTCATGTCTGAAAAAAGCGGTGGTGATTATGATGTCGCCGTTATCGAAGGAAGCATTACAACGAAACATGCGATCGAGAGGATAAAAGAGATCAGATCCATAGCCAAAGTACTCATTACCATAGGTGCCTGCGCGTCTATCGGCGGTGTCAACGGTATGAAGAATAATTTTGAGCTTCCGGAGATCAAGAAATATGTTTACGGAGAAGATGAAAAATACTTTGATTCCGTTCCAACCATGGCGGTCGACCAGGTCGTGAAGGTTGATTACTATGTTCACGGATGTCCGATGTATGTTCCCGAATTCGTAACTGTTTTGAAACATGCACTTATGGGAATTCCTTATAAAGCCCCTGAGAAGTCCGTATGTACCGAGTGTAAGCTCAATGAGAATGAATGTTTGTTCGATCGGGGGCTTACATGCATGGGCCCTGTAACTCGAGCCGGCTGCAACAGCTGGTGTATCAATAACGGCAATATATGCTACGGCTGCCGTGGTATGCTTGATGACCCCGCGAAAACAGGTCAGATCGAGATATTGAAAAAGCACGATATTCCTCTTGAGTGGGTGACTAATAAATTCAATATGTACAATAAAGCCAAAGATGTCAAGGAGAATGAAAATGAGTAAGAATTACGATATAAAAGTTGAATACCTTACACGAGTGGAAGGACACGGAAATATCGTTGTCAACGTAAGGGACAATAAACTTGAAAAGGCTGAGCTTCACATTGTTGAAGCACCACGGCTCTTTGAAGGAATGCTGCGGGGCAGGTCTATATTTGAAGCCCAGCATATCACTTCGCGCATATGCGGAATTTGTTCGTGCGGGCATACTCTCGCATCGATACAGGCCGCCGAAGACGCCATAGGGTTCACTCCCTCCAAGCAGACCATTGAGCTCAGAAAGCTTCTTCTACATTATGAGACCCTTGACAGTCATCTTCTTCATATCTACCTTCTTGTAGCTCCCGACCTTCTTGGTGTGAAGAGCTTCGTCCCGCTTATTTCTACGCACAATAAAGTGGTCAGAAGGGCTTTAAGAATGAAGAAAACCTGTAATGATGTGTGCGATATCCTTGTAGGAAGGCATGTGCATCCGATATCCGCCATTATAGGCGGTTTCACAAAACTTCCGAGCGTAGGGGAGATAACCGACCAATTGACTTTCTTGTATGATATGAGGGCGGATATGGACGCAACTGTTGAGCTTGCGGCTACACTCAAATTCCCACAATTTGAAAGGGAGATGGAATTTGTAGGGCTTGTAAGCGATGACGGCGAATATCCTTTCCTGATGGGTGATATCGGCAGTACTGACAATTTCAGATACCCTAAAAATGAATATAAGAAAGTTACAAATGAGTTCATAGTGCCGCATTCCTCCGCAAAATTCGCGAAGCATAAAAGAGAGTCATATATGGTAGGCGCTCTTGCCCGTCTCAATCTTAATTATGATAAGCTTCACCCGAAAGCCAAGGCCGTTGCCGAAGCCATCGGACTGAAACCGATGTGTTACAATCCCTTTTTGAACACAGCCGCTCAATTGGTGGAATGTGTACATGCGCTTGAAGAATCCATCAGAATACTTAAAGAATTAAGAGACAGAGGGGTCAATTATAGTGAGCAGATCGTTGTCGGCCTGAACGAGACCAATAATATTGAGGTCAAAGCGGGCGAAGGCTATGCCGCGGTAGAGGTTCCCAGAGGTATTCTCTTCCACCACTATGAAGTTGATGATAAGGGCAAGATCGTTAATGCCAACTGCATCATCCCTACCAATCAGAATGTTAACAACATTGAGCATGACATGAAAAAACTCGTTCCCGAGCAGATGGAGAAGTCAGAAGAGCAAATGACTCTTCTTATGGAAATGCTCGTCCGGGCGTATGACCCATGTATATCATGTTCTGCCCACTTCCTCGATGTCAAATACATTAACAGATAGGATCAAAAAAGCGCTGAGTCCCGTAGAGGGGCTCAGCGTGCTGGTCACGATCGGAAACGATATGCGTTCCGACGACGGTGTCGGCCCGTTCATTTTTGAAAAAGTGTCATGCCCCGAAGGTAATCCCATTATCATGAATGCCGCGCAATGGCCGGAGAATATTGTGGATAAGGTCATAGAACTTTCACCTGAAAAGGTGGTCTTCATTGATGCCGCCAATTTCGGAGGATCTCCCGGCGATCTTCTTCTGGTGGACGAGGACCATATCCCCGAGACCACTCTTTCCACGCATATGATCCCGGTCAAGGTCATTACCCGATTGATCAGTTCGGAGATAAATACCCGGGTAATGTATCTGGGTATTCAGATAAGATCGATCGAACTCGGTGAAGGACTTTCTCCACAGGTGAAGAGTTCAGCGCTTCAGATCATCAGTCATATCAAAGATACACATATCCCCTTACAGTGAACATTATTGCTATTCTCAGTTGCCTTCTCTTTCCTGAAAGCCCTCCTCCGAATGAGATATTCCCGGATAATTGTATTCTCAATCTTGCATTATCGCGAATATTCCCTTATACTGTTCTGTTCCAAATAAAAAATTGAAATTATGAAAATAAAGAAATATATGACACTTGTTTCCGCGATCATAACTATGGTATGCCTCGGCGGAGTGTATGCCTGGAGCGTATTTGTACCCGGATTGATATCTGAGTACGGCTTGACCGCATCTCAAACACAGTTCACATTCGGACTGCTGATCGCGGTCTTTACCCTCGCTATGATTGCGGGCGGTAAACTTGAAAAGATCATAGGGCCGAGAATGCTCTCGCTTTTAAGCGGTGTATTTTTTCTCATAGGATATGCGACGGCCTTTCTTTCCAAAGGAAATCCTGTCGTAATTATTCTTGGGATCGGGGTATTCGCGGGCATCGGCACCGGCTTCGGATATTTGATCGCGATCACTACCCCTATCAAATGGTTCCCCGACAAAAAGGGAATGATTACAGGTTTATCGGTTGCCGGCTTCGGCGGGGGCGCGATGCTTCTTTCCTTTATCGCGGAAACAATGATCGGAAACAATGTCGATATCCTCAAGATATTTATGATCATCGGCTTATCATACGGAGTTCTCATTCTCCTTTCCTCCTTTCTCATATTTACCCCGGATGCTGACAGCAAAAAAGAGAGCAGCAAGATCAATGTCCCTTTAAAAGAAGTGGTTAAATGCCCCGCGAATTGGGGGCTCTTCATCGGTATGTTCGCCGGCACATTCGCCGGCCTTCTCATTACGGGTAATCTGAAGCCGATCGGACTCAGTTACAGCCTGAGCTCAGCAACAGCGTCATTGGGTATAAGTTTCCTTGCTATCGGCAATTCATTGGGCCGTGTTGTCTGGGGTACGATCTCTGACTTCATTGGAACCCGGCTTTCTATAATCGCCGCTCTATTTATGCTTTCTCTTGTCATTTTCCTTGTGCCTCTGCTTGCGGCCGGCAAGATTATGTTCCTGATACTTGCCTTATTGATCGGCTTTGGTTTCGGCGCGAATTTCGTTCTATTCGCCGCGCGTATTTCCGGTGTTTACGGTGTCGAGAAATTGGGAAGCGTGTATCCGTATATTTTTCTGTCTTACGGCATCGCCGGGATCACCGGCCCCGCATTCGCCGGATGGCAGTTCGACTTAAGCGCGTCATATACTCTTTCGATAATTATCGCCGGACTGATCTGTATCTCGGGAATGATAGCCTATGCGGCGCTTGGACGAAAAATAGTGAATAGTGAACAGTGAACAGTGAATAGTGAACAGTGAACAGTGAATAATGAATAATGAATAATGCAACAACCATCACGAGGTCCCACAAATAAATAAATTTATCTTTTTTATCCTTATTGTAATTGTTTTCTCCTTAAACGCATATTCAAATGACAGAGGGTTTTTCCCGTTTGGTTTTTATGATGAAATTCAGGATAAAGGAAAACTTAGTTTTAGCTTGAATTATGGTTTCTTAGATAATAGTATTTTTTATCTTTCAGGCAATAATGGAGGCATTATTGATAGGTATTCACTAAGAACAGGATTAGGTTACGGATTATTTAAATTCTTGACAATTCAAGCCAAATTTTTAACATATAGATTTTTAGGTGAAGATGAGAATTATCATTATACAAAAGAAATACAAAATATTGGTTTAAATATTAACTTTATAATTTCCTATAGTAAAAAATTCTATTCTTTTATAAGAATATATCCATATTTAAAAGAAGAAAAAGAGTTATATGAGACATTAGCATGGGAGATAATTAATTTAAATATTGGATATCTGATATTAGATAATGAAAAAATTAGATGGACTTTTGAATTACTCATGCATTATATTATTTTGGAAGTCGGAATCAGGTTTTATAGTGGATTCAATTATAATATTTCACAAAAATTACTATTAACTACGGATTTTATATATTATATAGAAGAAAGAGGAACGTATGGTGGTGGGGGTGGTGCCATGTCGAGTATTTCGTTTTCTTTCACAATATTATATAAAATATATAAAAATATTTATATTGCTATGGGGCCATGTATTCAAAGTGATATGGATCAAAAAAATGAATACAAATTTATGTTAACAGTAGGAGGTAATTAAATGAAAAAAATAGTCATTTTAATTTTTATCATATCTACTTGTGGAAAATCGTTATTTCGTTTCTTCCATTAAAAATCCTTTCATTTCTTGTCTATATTTGACTTTTATCCAGTTACTAATTACAATGTTGGCAGAGAGGTGTGTATGAAATCATCTTGGATTAAGTTTCTACTTTTCACATTTGTCATAGTTGTGTTATCCCTGTCTAATCCAATTGTTGCCATGGAATTTTCTTTTAGTGAACCGAGACTCGCCCTCGATGTTGGCATTTCAGGGGAATTCGATTCATTATTTGTATCTGATCCGTGTGTCATAAAGGTTGCAGATGATAGATACTATATGTATTACACCGGATATGGAGATGATAAAAACTGCCGGATCGGTTTAGCCGAGTCCTCAGACACTGAATCATGGACAAAGGTAGGGATGGTATTAGATTCAGGGCTTCTCACCGATCTTGGTGTTATTGATCTGATGGATCCATGCGTAATAATTGATACTGCTCCGAAGGATAATGTATTGAAGTTACCAAAGGGAACAAAGATCTTTCGAATGTGGTATTCAGCAAATACACATGAAGACAATTTCATCTTTTATGCGGAATCTTTGGATGGGATTAATTGGACTCAAAAGGTACTTCCGGTCTATGGGCGTCTCAATGGAGAAAAACGGGTTCGTGAACCTTGGGTAATAAAAGAGAACAATAGTTACTTGATGTGGTATTCTGATGGGGAGAACTCTAATCTATTAAAGTCAAATAATGGACTGAAATGGCATTATATCGGAAATTTTATAAGAGCCGGAGAAAAAGGACATTGGACATCAAGAGGGATCCATTCTGTAAAAGTATTTTGGAAAAATGGTGAAAAACACTTTCTATTCGGAGGAAGCCACAGAAATGAAGAGGGACAAGTGATATCACAGATCGGATATGGGATTTTATCAAATGACAACAGGATAATACAGCTCTCGGATGAACCCATTATTGGCAACGATGAAATCCTATATAAATACGGTTCGGGTGCTGCATGTGGAATGTATAGTAACGAGAAAGTAAGAATATGGTATTCTGGGATGAATTCCATTAATCCCAAAGATGATGAATTTATAAGAATATTTCATGTTATGAGAGATGTGAGATGAAAAAAATAATATTATTATTATTGTTACTTTCTTTTAGTAATTTTATTTGGTCATCAGATTTTGAATTTTCAGTAGGTTATAATGATAATCTTGTGAATGATTTTGAGACCGTTGAATCCGATTATGATGATGAATATGATTGGCTTGAGGGTTTGAACCTTTTTGATATAACCGGAAATGTAAAAAAAACCTTTAAAAATAATAAAATTGCTCTTTCCGTAGATTATAGCATAAGATTATTTAAAAAAGAATTAGTATCTTTTGAATATGGAGTACCAGATGAGTACGGTTATGACTTCTATTTTGTTTTAATACCAAAATTTGAAATTAGAATATTTAAAAATATATTTTTAGGTCCTCAATGGGTAATCAGATATTTCCCGAATTCCGATTGTAATCGCTTTGTACCTTTTATTTATCCACCAGATTCCTTTTTGAATATCT
The DNA here is from genome assembly GCA_023133295.1 of bacterium. Lineage (GTDB taxonomy): Bacteria > AUK180 > AUK180 > AUK180 > AUK180 > JAGLWT01. The sequence continues at coordinate 8,880 of JAGLWT010000001.1, forward strand.
CTTTTGATATAGGGTTATGGAGTTTTTATATTGGATTACCAACAGCATTTAGTATAACCTATCATTATAAAAAATTTGATATTGGATTTAGAGTAGAACAATTTGTTATTGATTTAGGAGGCTCATATGGTCCTAAAGGAAAAATATTTCTGCAATATAGATACAAATGTTATGTATTTAAGGCATTTTGGCAAGGTCATTTTGGGTGCAGAATAGGAGTTGAATTATGAAAAAGATAGTTATTATAATAGGCTTATTACTTATATTGGTTCCAATATTTTCACACAAAAAGACAATTCATGAATATATTGTGAAACAAAGTTTACCCGTATTAGAGATAGCTTTCAGCGAAACGGATATTAAAGATAAATTAATAGAACAAGTAGCAAGAGAAGATTCGTTGCCTGATTGGGTGTGGGATTATATAGATGTATGGTCTACTCATTTCTGGAACCAGGATTACAATTTCCCAAAAGGCATAGGTTTAGATACTTCTTTACTACTACCACCATATTCTGCTTATGAAAAAACAATTGAATATTGGGAAAGATGTGGCAAATGTGCATTAGATATTTCTGGAACTGCATTGAACATGAGTAAAGGAACTGAAAGTGGAAATGCCTTTGCATCTGAACTTAGTTTGACTATTAATAATTATAATATCCAGGAATTTGAAGGTTATATTGAAATTCATAATGAACAATATACAGGTATTGATTGGATTAATGATGTAGATAATCAGTATAGTCTTAGTTTCAAAATGGAATTTGATTATAGAAATATCCTGAAATTTCAAATAGTTCCTTATTTAACCATATTTAGTCAACTAATAAAAAATGGAGATAATGAAAAAGGTATATATATTGGTTTTCATCCAAAATTGTTAATACACTTGGGGATGAAATTCTATATAGGATTCCAATATTATTTTAAGTATTTTCCCAGCATAACTTTTTTTGATTTAGGATATTGGGATAACATATTTATGGAACCGATATTTTTTATGATAGAATTAAAGAGGTTTAAAATGTTCTTTTGTCCTTATATTGTTTTCAATTCATTTCAGATTGAATACGAAGTCAATAATAAATTAAACTTTGAAGCAGGTATTCATAACTTTCCAATTTTAGCTGCTGATAGTGCGGCTTTGGATTACCTTCTTTTTCAATTAAGCATTAGGTATTATCTATACAATTTTTTAAATGTAAAATGTAATATAAAATTCAATGGTAACAAAATTTATCCAGGAATAGCTATAGGAGTAAAATTATGAAAAGAAATTTGCTTTTATTATTAGTTTTTTTAATGTGTCAATTTATTTATTCTCATATAGGAGATGTGCATGAATATATTATGAACCAAAGTTTACCTGTATTAGGAACAACCTTTAGTTATGGAAATGATAAATTAGTAAATGAAGTTCGAAATGAAGACGGAATTCCTGATTGGGTGTGGGGATATGTAGATGTTCCATCTGCACATTTCTGGAATCAGGATTACAATTTCCCAAAAGGCATAGGTTTCGATACTTCTTTACTACTACCACCATATTCTGCTTATGACAAATCAATAAAATATAAAAATGGATGGACACTAAAAGGTTTATATCCAGATGATTGGTTTACAAGAACCAAAAAAAGTATTTTTGTTATCTATACTGATCGTACTTGGAATTGTAGATTCGGATATGTTTGGCGTCTTGGTAGAATATCTCATTTATTAGAGGATATGTCAGTACCTGCCCATGTTCACTTGGATGCCCATACCGGAATATTTGGGGGAAATGATGAGTACGAATCTGACTTTCTCACTTCAAAAGTGAGTGAATTTGCTGGAGGTAAGCTTGAGGTATATAAGAAGTATACTTCAAATTCTTCTCTTGGTCTTTGGAACTTGGATGGTTCCATCTTCAGCAATTATATTGATGACGGGAGAACATGGACAGAAATGATTTCAGTAGAAGATTTCGAAACCGGGAATTATTCTCTCGATTGTGGAGAAAACTGCTCTTGCAAATTGCAAATACTATCATATAAAGATAGTCCCGATGGATTTAATCCAAAAGATCCTAATAGTGTCCATCTTTCAGGGCCTGAAATATTCAAGATTACGAAAATCTGTACTAAAGAGCCCACAATAAATTGGAGTCGAATATATTCAAAATACTCCTCTTATGGAAGTATTCTCGAAGATGAATCAGATGGCTGATTATTTCCCCTCTGATGATTTTGAAGGTGATTCTTCCCATTTTGACCATCTGACTTGGAATTGGCCGAAATTAGCTGTGAATGACATAATCTGGTACAATTCCATTTCCGGCTCAGATCACTACAAAAGTGATAATATGATTAAAGTCTCCGATGCTTTGATGCCGAGAGTGATTGAGGCTACGGCAACGCTTTTATACTATTTTGCTCAAGAAACCTGGGAGAGGTTTGGGGAAGATGGGATTCACTTCGTTGACAGTTTAGGTGTTGATCACGGCAGACATGTGATATGGTTCTCCAATATTTCTGACGGAACGATAATTGACCCTGCTGATTCTAATTTTACATTTGAAGTCGATGCGATAGGTAATGTCGCAAATAAGGTCGAGTTTTTGCTATATGAAAAGATCTCCGAAACTGAAAGGAACTTTTTAGATTCAGGAATTTGCGATATTGCTACATTCAAAGCAAATCATATCTATTCGTGGAGTTTTGCTCCATCCAGTTATTCGCCTGGTGATTACATCATTGAAATCAAGATGAAAGATATCTGGAATGAAGTATTTGAAGAGCAGACTCAGGAGGTATCCTTCAGGATCGGACCTCCGGTAATCAAGGTAGGCACTGTTTCTCCGGTGCTGGCTAATTCTGCCGACTTCGATCATATCTGCGGAGATCCTGATGAGCTGCAATTCGGGTACGGAATAACTGGAAATCAATCCCAATACTTGAAATCTATGTATATCGTAAATGCTGATGAAGGCGTTGTTCACACTATTGCATCTGACGAAACGACAGTAAACGGCACATATACCGATTCATGGGATTTCTTTCTCGATGATCCTGAAATTGATATTGACGGTGACGGGAAGCTTGACCCTGGAGCATATAAACTTGTTATCGATCTGAAGGATTCCTCGGGTCAAGAATTTCTATTTTCCCAGGAATTGGGCTTCACTGTGAAAAGCGGAGAATATTTTCTGCCCGAATATTCAACCATAGATAACGGAATCAGAATTGATATCGGAGGGATGTATAGCAAGGGCAGTATCGATCAGGTGGATGCCCCATTTGTTTTAAAATTATCCGATGATGCATACAGAATGTATTATGAAGCGGGACATGATAGTACAGGGCAGGGATGGTACAGAAGAATAATGACAGCACATTCCAATGATGGGATAAATTGGATAAAGGATGGCGAAATAACAGGTCTCGCCTTTGGACTTCCTGATTATCAGAATCCATCGGCAGTAATTCTGCCGGATAACAGGATTAGATTGTATTATTATATTTGGGCAAGATCATCTGGTGTTACAAAAGCCTCGATTTTATCAGCAATTTCAGATGATGGTATAAACTTTGTTGATGAAGGAACAAGGATATCATACGGTGGACAATATGATATTAATAGGGCATTTAGACAAAAGATTCATTATGATTCAAATACAAATGAATATATAATGTACTATTCGGGTTACGGCGATGCTAACGGCGATGGAATAGAAGAATATCATACATTAAGGGCGATATCACCGGATGGCTACGATTTTACAAAAGAAGAGATACCCATTATTGATAATGGTTGTTTTTATGATAGATCAATTTATAATCCCAATTATACAGATGAGGGAATTTTATATTATGTAGGAAGAATGGACGGGGTATCATCTCCTGATATAAAGCACTATTTTATTTGTGAAGCAAAGAAGATAACAGACACTGCTTTTGAAAAGGATCATTTTATTAATTTTGTTGATGCAGGCGGAAATGAATTATTCAAATCAGGTTTAATGGGAGAGATACCGTTTAAAACTAATATTGACGGAAAGGATATTTTATATTTTTCTGCATATGACGGATATCACAAAAGGATCTATTCAAGGGGATTTGAAGATCCGATACCATTGACAGTCGCAACCGCTTCAAATGAGAACGGTTCTTCTGCGTTAACATTCAAAGATCTGGAAGGTGCTGAGGACAATATCAATATTCAAGACGAGACAACGGAACTTCCTGCCGAATCCACATTCTTCTATGTCTATCCCAGTGTTGAGCTGACTGTTGACGATGAGACCATTAGGGCCCTTTCCTTAGTTTCTTCCGATGTGAAGAGCTACGAAGGCAAGATCAATGTGAAGGTTAAAGGCAATAGCAAATTTGTCGATGTGGAGAAGGTGAAGCTCTACATTGATGATATAATGCTTGCCGAATCAGATATGGACCTTCTTGAATGGGATATATACACGCAAGATTTCGCTGACGGCATACATACGATATGCGGCAAAGCGGTTGACCGCAATGGATTTGAAGGAATAAAAGAACTGATCTGTGAATTCAGAGGTTCCAGCACGCAAGGAGGGGGGATCGACTGGAGTTCTGATGACGATGATGATACCGATCCCGTTTTCACCCTCACGGAATTGACGGGATTCAATAAACCGACCTCATTGGATATTGGGACATTTCAAGGAAAAACCTCAATCTTGGTTACAGACAGAAACGCAAGCGACATACAGGGAAATGACAGTGTGAAGGTATTTGATCTGAACGGAACCCTGATAGACGAGTTAAAGAGCATTCACAAGCCCGAAAGAATATCTCTTTCTGAAAGCGGAAACCTCTATTTGATCACAAACAACCGAGACGGTATATACAGGTATTCGGGAACAGATTTCGAGATGTTCATTGATTTACGGAATGCTGAAGATATCAAATGGAACGCCGCAGACAATACATTATGCGTATTGAAAGCCGATACCGTATTTGAATACGATGAAGCGGGAACCAAAATTAATGAAACTTCATTCAACGGAAATCTGAATTCATTTGCCTGTTTCGGCGGTGATATCATCGCGAATCTTGAAGGATCGGGTGAATTCATCAGCGGAGAGACTAAAGGAGTGGTATTCAGCCTCACCAAGGAGTTCTCTGATTATGAAGTATATGGAAATGATATTATCGGAATAGACAAATTCAACGGATATATTTATAGAAATGGAAATGAGATCATCTCGTCCGATCTTATCGGCCCGACCGACCTGAAGGTCTTTAAAAGCGGTGACGATAAAATTATTGCGGTGGCAGACAGAGACGCAAACAAATTAGTCTTTCTCACAATAAAGAGGACGGACACAACGGTTTCAGACAAAGAAAAGGTTATCACTGATATGAAGACATACCCCAATCCGGCAAAGGGTGCAGGGCCTGTTAAACTGGCATTCAAATCCAAGGAAGCCGGAACGGTCGTTCTTTCGATATTCACGCTTTCAGGGGAAAAGGTATTTGAGCTGAGAGAACAGATATCAGCCGGAGACAATACGCTTGAATGGGGAAAGAAAAACAGAAAGAATATCAGAGTATCTTCGGGGGTATATTTCTACAATATAGAACTGAACGGAAAAGCGGTTGAGAGCGGAAAGGTGATGATTACCAGATAAAAGAACGGTAGTGGCAACCTGCGTTACATTCGGCCCACTTGTGGGTGGAGGATACGGAATAGCTTCCTATTTGGCTTGTGAAATAGGAAAAGAATAAGTAGCTCATTTATATATAATGGGGAGGTATAGTACCTTCCCATTGTTCTTTTTAAATGTAATATTGTGTATAAAGGAGGTTTTATGCAAAATTTGTATTTTCAAATTATATTGATTTTTATTATTATTTTATTTATTATTTACAGAATACTTGTCGGGACTAATACTAAGGTAAAAAAGTTTAATGTAAAAAATAATTTTATTAATTCTATATTTGTAGGATTAATTGGAATATTCTTTTATCTACTTACAGAAAAAGGATTTATTCCCATATTAATTATAATAGTAATATCTAGTATTATATTTCCTAAAAAAAAATCAAAAAAAGAAAGTAGTAAAAAAAAATAAAAAACAAGAATTTTGTTTTTTCGCCTGGAATTGTTTTAAAAGTTTTCATATTAAACAACTACCATCCCCGAGATCCCGATGAAGAGAATAACGGTACTGCTTTATTGATGGAGTGGATTTAATGAAGCGATATACATGCAGGAAAATATTTAATAGCATATGTGGCCTTGAAGAAATCTTCGTCCTTGAGTTTTGTGGAGCTATATAGGAGCTTATCAATTCAAATCAATATTTTGACTTTTCATTGTATTACATATACAATGCGATAGTGAGGCAAGTATGAGTTTTAAAGGATTCTCCTCTCTTTTGTTTACTGTATTCGTTCTAATAAGCCCTTTTACGCATGCTGAAAATCTACAACTCCCTGAATCACAGGCTGTTCAAGATACTGGAAGTGCTGGGATATACGAAGTTCTTCGTGATGATAATTTCGTGACCGAGAACAAAGAGGATACTGACGACAAAGAAGCTCAAAACAAGAAAAGAAGTTCTGAGAAAAAACAACGGTTAGAAATCGAGTTGGAAACATCCTTAGGGTGCTCAATTAATGATCCAGCTATTCGTAGCCTTTACGGCAAAAGTTTAGGAACTTTCAAGGAACACTTTGGAAATGTGCCGATTTTCGGCTTTGCTCTTAAACTGATGTTTAAGGACATACAAATAAAACTGGGAAATTATTATCAAAGAAGCAATCCGAGTTATTTTTCACTTTACCAGCCCGATGAATGCTTGATAAATTATACAATGATGAAATATTATTTTCAATTATTTATTGATTTTCTCATTTTTAGTAAAATATATTTGACTCCCTATTTGGGCTACAGCTATTCATCTGTATCAATCACATGTTATGATGTTAATTTATATTCAGGTACTACTAATCAAGATGTGATATACTTTCCCTCTACTGGCGCTTTGTATCTTTCTTTTCAAATTAAATATGAAATAAGTAAATCATTGGGAATTTTCATTTTGTACAACTTTAATGTAGACGATCATTACGGTAAGGATAATTTATCTTTCGGTCTATCGTTTAGTTTATTGTAAACTCTTTGATTCGTTAGAATCGGACGTAACTAATATGCACAACCAGATGGATCCTTCGCACTGGGCTCAGAGCCTGCCCTGAGTGAATCGAAGGGATGACACCCAAGAAAGGGCAAACACGCAGGTTTGCCCCTACGACATTTCTTTATTCGTTTCTCTAATTGTACACTATTCATTTCTCCTTCCCCACTTGTGCCTTGTGCTCGTGTGCTCGTGTGCACTTGTCCATCATTTACCTCGTTTTTATATTGAAATCGCAGAGCAATTGTGGTAAAATGACAGTATGGATAATATAATACAAATTACAGATAACCTTTTCAGTAGAAAGCATGTTTCCCTGTTCAAGGCCAATATCAAAGGCGAAGATCGTTTGATGCTGCTCTTACAGGACCCTTTCTTCAAAACAAAAGAGTATGCGGTGTATTTTAAGAAACGCAAAGAGCAATTAGGATCGATCAACCTTCCTCAGATACTTGATATGGATAAGGGCATACATTCGAATTTCCCATATATCTCGTTCGGATATGTTTTCAAGACCTTCGGAAAGACACTGGATCAGGTGATACCGGTTTTGAAAAATAAACCGGATATGAAACACAATCTTATGGTCGCCTTGGTCAAGATATTCAGGGATTTCCATCAGGAAGGCGTAAGTGTTGGCAATTCGTCCCCCACGCTTTTTATGATCAGTGATTCAGGTACACCGTATTATCTGGACATTATGATGGGTTGGGACGACATTACATTAATAAAGAAGATCGGCAGATTCTACGATAAGGAATTATCCTTTCTTTCCCCCGAACATCTCAAGGGACAACCGATCACGCCCGCATCGGATGTATTTTCGCTGGCGATGTTTATAATATTTTATCTGTCGGGAAAAACATTTTCTCCCCAGCAGATCAAAGAAGCTCAGATCGATATCCCCTCCGAGTTATCCGATTATAAGGGACTTCTTGAGAAAATGATGTTGCCGGAATCCGGTGATAGAATAGCTTCCGATACAGTGTATGAAGCGCTTTTGGAGAATAATCTGCCCATACGATTCGCATATTACGATAATAATAAGATCGCTGACGGGGAATGTACAAGATGCAACAAACCCATTCTCCTGTCTGATGCCCGGGTGATCGGAAGCGATCATTTCTGCCAGAAATGTATCGGAGAACTTTCCGGAGGCAAAGCAGAGGTCAAGGCCGAGAAAAAAGAGGCTTTCTGTAAATATCATCCCAAACGCCCCGCTGCTCACAAATGTGTCAGCTGTTCTTGTGATATCTGTGAAGATTGCGCGGAGAATATAGACGGTAAGATCTTCTGCCCTTCATGTGCCTACGACGAGAGAAAGCGTGTGGAGAAAGAGAAAGCCCGAAAGTTATTTGAAGAGCACAAAAAGGAGAGGGAGCAAATGGCGGCTGTTTCCGTACAAGAGGCTTCTCAAGAGGATAGCGTTGTTGACGAATTCGGCCCTCCGCCGGAAACATACAGTGATGATAGTTATGTCACGGAACCCGCACGATCCTCCGGTACAAATGAATTTGAGGAAATGGCTCCCACGATCACAGAAGATATTACAAATCCGAATCTCCTGAGCAGCGAAAAAAAGAAAAAGAGGAAATTGCCGCTCTTTATCCTGATACCGGTGATCCTGATCCCTGTGCTTATATTCGCCATAATCCTGTCAAGTAAAAAGTCCTATGACACTAAGAAAATAAAGGTGATCAAAAAGGAGATCAAGAAAGCGGAAACGCTAAATGATAAGGTCGATCTGGGATTGAGACTGGCTGATTTGTACAGCGGTAATGAAAATGACCCGGAACATATGAGCAAGGCATACGCTGTTTTGGAAAAATTGATCGCCAATCCTTCAATGGATGCCTACAGCTCCAAGCGGGTCTATTTCAAAATGATCGATTATTATAGAGCAGAAAAACGGTATTCCGACATCCTCAAGGTCTATAATACGCTGGAAGGTATACTCAAAGGAGATAAGCTTCTTTACCCGACAACGATCTTTTCGAAGGCCCAGTTCTATGCTGAGATCAATGACAAAAAAAATGCAATGAAACTCTACAGATTCCTCATGGAAAATTATAAGGGCTCCCGAGTGGGTAACAATGCTTATAAAGAATACAAGAAATTAAGGAAATAATGGAAGAGAAACTCCTTTTTGGTAAATATCTGATAAAAGGGAAGTTAGGCCAGGGCGGCATGGCCATTGTGTATCATGCCTTTGACCCGGCCCTTAAGCGCGACATCGCCATCAAGGCGCTATTGCCGAAGTTCAAGAAAAATGTTGATGTCGTGAAAATGTTTATCCGTGAAGGCCAGATCATGGCCCAATTGGATGACCCTCATATAGTTAAGGTCTATGAGAACGCCAAATATAACGATTTCTTCTTCTATGTAATGGAGTATATCAACGGCAAGACATTGAAACAGCTTATGGAGAGGGGTATGTCCTTTGATGAGAACGAAGTGATCTTCAAGGAGATACTTCGAGCGCTCTCATATATTCATCAGAAGAAGATCCTTCACATGGACCTTAAGCCCTCCAATATTATGATCGAGAATTCCGGGAAGATCAAGATCACGGACTTCGGCATCGGAGTGGATATCGATAAGGATATACTAAAAAAAGATACGCTTATAGGCACGATCAAGTATATCGCTCCGGAACAGATAAAGGGCGAGAAGGTCGGTTATCATACCGATATTTACCAATTGGGAATAATCCTTTATGAACTTTATGCCGGAGAAGCACCGTTTCTTGGAGAAAATGAAGAGATCGTGAAGGCCAAGACCACGGAGCCGCCCGAACCGTTATCAACCAGAAGGCATCTCGTCCCCGAGTATATTTCAAGTGTTTGTATGAGAATGCTGAGGACGGATCCAAATGACAGGTATAAGACCGTTGATGAGGTAATTGAAGAGATGGACAGCCTGAAATCCTATTCCATTACGGATCAGAGTTATAGCGACTATCATGCCGGTGATGAACTCATTGTAAAAAAGGTATATGCGGTTGAAGAATTCCCGGTCGAACCCGTCAAGAAAAAGAAAGTTTCCCTCTTTAATATTTTCCGGGGGATCATTCTCTTTTTATTCATTTTGCTCGCCCTCGTCTCTATAGCGGTAATCTATGCGGAAAAATTGGGGAATTTACCGTTATCAGGGATATTTGTTGACATCAAGGCCCATGTGATATCAAATTATGGGGTGTTCAACCAAGAGGACAGTATTGCATATGCTCTATGGTGCCAGGATCACTCGGAATACCCGCTCGCGGAAGATATCTTTCTCGCTTTGAAGGATAGATTTCCCGGAAGTAAGTATGATGTGAACAGGAAGCTCTTTGACCTTTACTACCTTGCAGATGAGAAAAAATTTATAAATATTGCCAGCGAGGTTGTAAAATTCTCCTCCAGAGCCGACAGGTATTTCATATATAAACGCCTCGGGCAATTCTACAAGGCGAGGGATGAAAAGGTCCTTTCCGACAGCTATTTCAAGAGAGCTATAGCCGTTGCTCAAACGGAAGATATGAAAGCCAAAATATATAAGATCATGAAATGAGCTCAAAAACCTTTTTTATCTTGAATTACGGATGTCAAATGAATGTATTGGAGGCGCAGAAAATGAAAGGCCGTCTTCTTTCTCAGGGCTATGAGGAATCCTCATCCGAGTTCGAGGCAGATATCGTCATCTTCAATACCTGTATGGTAAGGGAAACAGCGGAACGGAAGATATACGGCAAGATGGGGCAGATACATAAAAAAGGAAAAGAGGGAGTTCAGATCGCTTTAGGCGGATGTGTTACCCAAGTCAAGGGTGAAGAGCTTTATGAGAAGTATACATACGTGCCTCTCATCTTCGGAAGCCGCAATAAGCATAATATTGCCCGGCAGTTGGAGCAAATATCAGATTCTCAAAGAGTGATAGACCTCTCCTTTGAAGACGAGGACCTGGAGTATGCGTTAAATGCTTCCCGCGATTCCCAATATACCGCTTTCGTTGAGATAATGAAGGGCTGTAATAATTACTGTTCCTATTGTATCGTTCCATTTGCGCGCGGCGGCGAATTATCCAATACTCCTGAGCGGGTCCTGGCGGAGATCCAAGATCTCTTAAACAGGGGCTTCAGAGAGATCATCCTCCTCGGGCAGAATGTCAATTCCTACGGCATCCCATTTACTGACGGGATTCAGCGGGAGATAGATTTTCCGGGGCTATTGAAGAAAATATTGAAATTCTCTGATCTTTTCAGATTAAGGTTCATTACCTCGCACCCCAAGGATTTTAATGATGAGCTTGCTGATATTATTGCCGAAGAACCCAAGATGGCACACAGTTTGCACCTTCCTGTTCAGTCAGGTTCGAATGAAGTATTGAAGAGAATGAACCGAAAATACACCAGGGAGGAATATGTGGGCAAGATCGTATCTCTAAGGGAGAAACTTCCGGACATCGCATTATCAACCGATATGATATTCGGTTTTCCCGGAGAAAGTGAAGCGGATTTTCTAAGGTCTGTCGACCTCTTGAAAGAGATCAGGTATAAGACGGGTTTTCTTTTTAAATATACGCCCCGGGCAGGTACGGCAGCAGCAGAATATGAGGATAATATTCCGGTCGAAGAAAAACTGCGTCGCCTGAATTACGCGATCGATATACAAAAAGAGATCACAAGGGAAATCGCGTCTGATTATATAGGGACAACACAAGAAGTTCTTTTTGACGGCAAGGACAAGACCGGGAAGAAGATCTCGGGAAGGGACACTCATGATATGATCGTTGTGGCGGATCTTCCGGATGACTATATTGGAAAGGCGGTGAGAATGAAAATATATGATGGCAACTCATTCACCCTTTTTGGGAGGCCCGAAAGTGAATAAAACAATTTCTATCATCTTATTAGTGATCATTATGGCTGCTATTCCCGCAGCTGAAACTCTCGCAGAACTTCATAGAAAAGGCCTTGAGGCGATCGCATCGGAACAGTATGAAGAGGGTATCCTCTTTCTCCGGTCGATCTATCTTAAAAGCCCCAGATCGGAATACGCGGAATCCGCAAGGTATTATGCGGCCTATTTCGCACAGGATATCTTTCAGCAGATAGTGGAATTCAAGGATTTTCTTGAAATGTTCCCGCATTCAAAATTTGCCGAAGATGCTTATTATTTTCTGTCAATGAATTATTACATCTCATCCAATTTTAATAATTCCCGCTATTATCTGGAGCAGTACCTCTGGAATTATCCCGGTGGTAAATATGCGGATAAGGTGAATTTCTACTTAGGGATCATCGCGATGAAGACAGGTGAAGATGATCTGTACTTCTCTAAGATGTCTTCTCTTTCACATCAGCCCGATAGCTCTTTTTATCTTCCCTCTATCTTTCACCTGAGTATTTATTACCGCTCAAGGGGCATAGATGAAAAAGTGAGGGATGCCGAAGAAATATTGAAGGGCAAATATCCGCCCATGGTAATGATCGAAGAAATAGTGGAGAATATATTCTGGACGATACAATTAGGAGCGTTCTCGAAGGAGACGGGTGCGGAAACATATAAAATTGAAATGAAGGAAGCCGGTATTAAAGATGTATTTGTTCTCAAAAGCGGCAAATATTATAAGGTGTATTCAGGCCGTTTTAAGAACCGCAATGATGCCAAGAAAAAACTTAAGAAAATAAAAGAAAAGGGATATGAAGGCAGGATCATCAAAAAAGAAAAGTAAACCGAACGAGACTCCAATGATCCGCCAGTTCCTGAAGATCAAGGAGAAGTATCCTGATACGATCCTGCTGTACAGGGTGGGTGATTTCTATGAGACATTCTTTGAAGACGCCCGGACAGCTTCCAGGGTGTTGAATATCGCGCTTACATCACGGGGGAAATCGTCCAATGGCGAATCTATCCCATTGGCAGGGATTCCATATCACGCTTTGGATTCTTATCTGTATAAACTTGTCAAAGCAGGGCATAATGCCGCTGTTTGCGAGCAAGTCGAGGATCCCAAATTAGCCGAAGGCGTTGTCAAACGGGATGTTGTCAGGATCGTTACACCCGGAACTATAATTGACGATAAGGTCGTGGATATTAAATCAAATAACAATATACTTTCGATAGTGGAGACAGATGATTCCGCCTATACGGCGTTTTGTGATATTTCCACCGGTGAATTTCACTTCTGTACTATGAAAAAGGATGAATTCATGCGGGGAGTGATCTCTCATATCATTAAGATCTCCCCCAGTGAAGTGATCGTGGAATCCTCGACATACGGGAGTTATCTGGAAGGCGGAGCCGAACTTCTTTCTTCAGTGAAGCGCTTGCTCCCTGAGCTCGCATTCAATCATATTGACGATTGGAAAGGGGATTCCAGGTATTGTGAAGATCAATTACTTTCCCATTTGGGTATAAATACTTTGAAAGCCAGCGGTTTTGAAAACGAAGGAGAGATAAGGGCCGCCGGAATATTGCTTTCATATCTGAAAGAAACACAAAAGAGCAACCTGCTTCACATCAGGAGGATGACGCCTCAGAGAGAACTGGAACATATGTTCCTTGATCTGTACACACAATTAAATCTGGATATTCTTCCTGCGAGGGGCGGCCCGAATCTTTTTGATATATTGGATTTGAATCAGACCCCGATGGGTTCAAGGCTGCTAAAAAAGCGTTTGATGAGGCCTCTTCTTGATGTGGAAGCGATACAGGCGCGCCTTGATATAATTGAAGAATTGACCAATATTGATACGCTGGAACTGGAAGAGACCTTGAAGGGGATCAAGGATATCGAGAGGATACTGTCTAAGATCTCTTTAGGTGTAGTAAAACCTCCTGAATTACTTGTTCTGAGGGCCGGATTGGAGGTATTTCCGCAGGTATCTTCATTTGTCGGAGTATTGGACTCCGCGCAGGGTAAGGCGATGGCGGCTGATATGGAAGTTTCAAAAAGCCATATAGAGAAGACCAGTGAATTTCTTCTCTCCGCTATTTCGGATTCTCCGCCTGTGGTTTCCAATGATACAGGCATTTTCAGAGAAGGATATGATGCCGAACTTGATCATCTGAGAGATATTTCAAAAAATGGAAAAAGTATAATCAAGGGCATCCTTGAAGAACTTAAGGCAAAATTGAATGTTCCCGGGATCAAATTGGGATACAATAGGATACATGGATATTATTTTGAATTAAGTAAATTGAAATTGAATGAGATCGAACTTCCGCCGGAGATAATCAGAAAGCAGACCCTGGTAAACAGCGAAAGATTTATTACTCCCGAACTTAAAGAGCGTGAAGAGGAAATATTGACAGTAGATGAGAAGATCAAATCACGCGAACGAACGCTTTGGGCTGAAGCGCTGTCTTTCTTTGAACCCTATTATGATGAGCTCTCCAAGTATTGTTCCGTTGTAGGGAGGATCGATATCTATACGGCTTTGAAGAATTGTGCGCAGAAGTATTATTTTTCCCGTCCCGGGATAAATGACGGGGACAGCATAAAGATCAAAGGCGGCCGTCATCCGGTGATAGAGCAGCAGGATTTGGGCGAGCCGTTCATTCCGAATGATCTGGAGATGAATAATTCAGATTCTCAGATACACATCATTACCGGCCCCAATATGGCTGGAAAATCTACATTTCTGAGGCAGATAGCCGTTATTGTCCTGATGGCTCAGGTAGGTATGTTTATCCCCGCGGATGAGGCCCATATCGGTGTTGTTGACAGGATATTCACCCGCATCGGCGCCAGTGACAATCTGGCATTGGGCCAGTCAACCTTCATGGTGGAGATGAATGAGGTCGCGAATATCCTATCCTCCGCTACCGACAGGAGTCTGATAATCCTTGATGAAGTAGGAAGAGGGACTTCCACTTATGACGGCCTCTCTATCGCCTGGGCGGTGATAGAATTCCTGCACAGGAAGGAAGGCCAGCAGGCAAAGACGCTTTTCGCGACACATTATCACGAGATCACGCGTATCGGTGATTATCTGGACAGGGTAGAGATATATAAGGTGGATGTTAAGGAATACGGCGAGAAGATCATCTTCCTGAGGAAATTAATAAAGGGCAGCGCCGATAAGAGTTATGGTATATATGTCGCTAAATTAGCCGGAATTCCCGAAGATGTTATCGAACGCGCCGGCCAGATACTCGCCCAGCTCGAAGAAGGCGGTTCGGCTAAAAGCATCAGCCAGGCCCAAAGAAGATTTTTACAGCCCTCCCTCTTTTCAACCGAGATGCCCGATGAGAATGAGACGGAAGTTCTACGCGATCTAAGAGAGCTTGATCAGGATGCGATCGCTCCCATTGACGCCTTGAAACTGCTCTCGGCATTAAAGAAAAAGCTGAATGAAAAGTGAGAAAGATATGGATATTTCGGTAAAAAAAGTTGTTTCCAAGAAAGATCTCATGGAATTTATCAAATTGCCGTGGAAGATCTATGAAGATATGCCGCATTGGGTTCCTCCGCTGATCTCTGAAATGAAGCATCGCTTTGACGAGAATAAAAATCCCTATTACGATCACGCTGAAGTAGAATTGTACCTTGCCCTTATGGATAATGATATTGTCGGCAGGATCGCATGCCATATTGATAAACTGCATAATGACTTTCATAAGGAGAAGGCGGCATTTTTCGGGTTTTTCGAGACGCTTAATGATAGCAGGATAGCAGCAAAATTATACGAGACCGCTGAAAAATGGGGCAAAGAAAGGGGAATGGAGCTTCTGCGCGGGCCTATGAGTTTCGGCACGAACGATGAGTGCGCTTTTCTCTTAGAGGGTTTTGATTCCGATCCCGCTGTTATGATGACCTATAGTCCGAAGTATTATTTAGAGCTCACAGAGGGCGAAGGCTTTGTAAAGGCAAAGGACCTTCTGGCCTTCTATAAGAGCACAGAAGATCCAATGGACCCCAGAATGGAGAAACACGCTAAGAGGATCGCGGAAGACCCGACGATACATGTCAGAAAATTTGAGAAAAAGAATTTCAAAAGAGAAATGGAATATATAAAAGAAGTGTATGACGCGGCGTGGGAACCCAATTGGGGTTTTGTGCCGATGACCGAGAGGGAATTGGAAGAAACATCCAAGGTCCTTTTGGAATACGCTGATACGGACCTTGTGTGGTTCGCGGAAAAAACACATGAAGACGGGAAGATCGAGCCGATAGGGATATCAATTGTACTTCCAAACCTGAATGAAGCTACAAAGAGCTTGAACGGTAAATTGGGTCCCATTGAGATCTTGAAATTTCTTGCTGCCAAGAAGAAGATCAAAGGAACGAGAGCGATCCTTTTTGGCCTCAAACGGCATGCTCAGGGTTTCGGTATCCCCGCTTTATTACTTATGAAAACAGAGGATGAAGCCAGAAGGAAAGGGTATAAATGGTGCGAGATGTCCTGGAATTTAGAGGATAATGTCAAGATAAACACATTCGATAAAGGCATCGGCGGCAGGATTTATAAGAAATACAGAATTTACGAGAAGAAGATCTGATGGATTTGCCAAATCATCGGTGAATATTGAAAAAAAAGATATATTGAGTACAATACTTACAATATGAATGAGGAGTTTTCCAATGAGAATCGCGAAGCATCCAATTTTGGACTTTAAAAAGCAGAAGCGGATCCCTTTTTATTATAATGGTGAAAAAATATTCGGTATGACCGGAGACACCATCGCCTCCGCTCTTCATGACAATGGGATAATGGTCTATCGGGTCACGGACAAGAGCAGAAAACGCGGTTTTTTCTGCGCCATCGGTAAGTGTTCATCGTGTATGATGAAGGTGGACGGAATTCCGAATATAAAGACCTGTGTTACGGAATTGAAGGCCGGAATGCATATAGAGTGCCAGAAGGGAAAGGGGAGTTATAAATGATCAGAACAGATGTCTTGATCATCGGCGGCGGGCCGGCCGGCTTAGGCGCCGCGATCGAAACTACGAACCGCGGCCTGAAAACCCTCCTTGTGGAAGAAAATCCGATATATGGCGGCCAGTTGATCAAGCAGACACATAAGTTCTTTGGATCCCATTCCCATTTTGCCGGAACAAGAGGTATATACATACAGGACGAATTGTTAAAAGAGATAAAGAAAGAGCACTTTTCCATGCTGCCGGGCCACTCCGCTGTTGGCATATATGATGACGGAGTGATCGGCATTTACGATTCCAAAAAGAACAGATTCAAGAAGGTAAGCGCTAAGAAGGTAATTGTCGCCACCGGTGCTTCAGAGAAGACCATACCATTCAAGAACAATGATCTTCCCGGTATTTACGGCGCGGGCGGAGTGCAGACATTGATGAATGTTTACGGTGTACTTCCCGGAAAGAAGATATTGATGATCGGTGCGGGAAATATCGGCCTTATCGTTTCATATCAGCTTATACAGGCCGGCGCGGATGTTGTCGGCATCGTTGAGGCATTGCCTAAAGCGGGCGGATATGATGTACATCTCGCGAAGATCAGGCGAATGGGCGTACCTGTTTTCTTTAAACACACAATAGTTGAGGCCTTTGGGCAGGATAGCGTCGAAGGCGCTTTAATAGTTCAGATCGATAATAAATGGAAGCATTTGAACGGTACACAAATGCAGCTTGAATGTGATACCATTTGTTTAGCGGTCGGATTGACACCTTCTTCTGAAATACTTATGCAGACAGGCATAAAGATGACATTTTCACCTTCTCTTGGAGGGTATGTACCTGTGCATAATGAATTCATGCAGACCTCTTCTCCCGATTACTTTGTCGGCGGCGATGCGGCTGGGATCGGCGAGGCTACATCCGCCATTATAGAGGGCCGGCTTGCCGGAATTTCAGCTTCCGATTCCTTAGGGAAGGAAAAGAATGCCGAAAAAGCCTATAAAGAGCATGTCGATTATATTGAGAAATTAAGGGACGGCAATACCGGGATCAAGGTTAAGAAGGGTAAGTACGAGCTTTGGAATAAGCCTTGGGACACTTCGATGGAGACCTTTGAAAAGAAGGATAATACGATAAAAATACCGAAAGGCAGGACAAAGGCCTATGTGAGTATCGAATGTTATGAGGATATTCCATGTAATCCCTGCGAGATCTCCTGTCATTTCAAAGCTATAACGGTCGGGCCGAATATCACTGACCTTCCCATGCTTGCTCTGGAAAAGTGTACTGGCTGTATGTCATGCCTCGCGCAATGCCCGGGCTTGGCGATCTTCGGTATTAATAAGAATCTTGCTCCCGGGAGAACCGGGATAACCATTCCATATGAGCTTCTGCCTCTTCCTGAAAAGGGAGATCCCGTCTGGGGCGCTGACCGGGACGGAAAGATCATTTGCAGCGCAAGGGTTGAAGCGGTAAGAAAAAATAAGAATAAAACTCATCTGATCACTATTTCTGTTGAGAATGAATATGCTGAAAATGTCCGTCATTTCTATCCGGGAGCTTCAGGAGATGTGCTGATCTGCCGTTGTCTGGATATTACCGCTGATGAGATCAATGACGCGATTGACCGCGGATATACCGATTTTGAAGAGTTGAAGAGATACCTCAGGGTCACGACCGGGCCTTGTCAGGGACGCGGGTGCCGCCAATTGATCATGAATATGATCAGGGCTAAGACCGGCGAGGATGTATCTTCGCATTCTACCGGTACACCACGCCCTCCGGAATCCGCACTTCCATTCAGCGCATTCACAAAAGGGGGGGGGAAGTGAAGGCAGCAGCGGATGTAGGAATAATCGGCGGCGGAATAATCGGTTCGGCGATCGGCTATTATCTGACCAAAATGGGCCTTAAAGACATAGTCCTTTTTGAAAAAGATTATCTGACCTCCGGCTGCACAGGCCGCTGCGGCGGGGGCATACGCCAGCAATGGTCCACTTCTGATAATGTGAAATTGGCGAAACGATCGGTAGAGTTATTCGAGAAATATGAGGACGAATTGGATTTCGATTTTGAATATATTCAGCAGGGTTATCTGATACTTGCTTTTACGGATGACGAGGTGAGGGATTTTAAAAAGAATGTCGCAATGCAGAAAAAGCATGGCCTGAAGGTCGATCTGATCTCTCCCCGGCAAGCGAAGAAGATAGTTCCGTTCTTGAATACAAATGATGTTCTGGCGGCAACTTACTGCCCGACCGACGGCCTGGCAAATCCGTTTCTCACAACATTCGGTTATGCCGAGCGCGCCTCAGAAGGGGGAATGACGATATTGCGCAAAACCAGGGTCAACTCCATTGAAAGGAAAGGCGGATCATACAGGATCAGAACAGATAAAGGCGATTGTACGGTGAAATATATCGTTAATGCCGCCGGGCCGTGGGCACAGGAAGCGGCAAAGATGATAGGATATGACATACCTGTTGAGCCCGAAAGACATCAGATCCTGGTAACAGAGCCCCTGGAAAGAATGGTCTGTCCTATGGTCGTTGATTTCTACCATGGCTTTTACGGCTCTCAGGAGAAGAGGGGCGGCTTTGTGATGGGAGAAAGTGATCCTTCGGAGCCTGTATCCTACAAGACCTCTTCTCATTGGAAATTTGTGGAATCCATCAGTAAAAAATTTACATATTTATTTCCTCGATTTTCGAATGTGAAGATTCTAAGGCAGTGGGCCGGTTCTTATTGTGTTTCTCCGGATGCGCAGCCCATACTCGGCCCCATATCTGCGGATGATCCCAATTATTTTCTCGCTGTCGGCTATTCCGGTCACGGATTTATGCTGGCTCCCGCAACAGGTGAAGCGATAGCGGAATGGATAGTCAAAGGAAAGCCGCTGACTACAGACATTTCTCATTTGACGATGGAGAGGATCGAGAAGGGTGATTATTCTCAGGAGTATAATGTGGTTTAATATGAAAATACTGATAGTCGATGATGAAAAGAATATACAGAAACTCCTTTCGGATATTCTGAAGGATAATGGTTGGGCTACTTTTGTTGCGGGCGATGTGCAAGAGGCCGATAGAATTTTGCAAAGGGAATTTATCGATGTCATGCTTTTAGATGTTTTCCTTCAACATGAAAGACAGGGCCTGGATTTCCTTAAAAAGGTGCGTACCACATATGAATTTCCGCCCGAAGTAATAATGATCACAGGACATGGCTCCATTGAAATGGCCGTGGAAGCCCTGAGGGACGGCGCGTATGATTTTATCGAGAAACCGCCGTCGATGGAGCGCCTGCTCCTGGCGACTTCCCATGCCTATGACTGGATCCGTTCCATAAGAAAGAATCTCTATATTAAAGAAGAGAATACTCCGATCATAGGAGAATCCTCTCAATTAAAGAAAATAATGGATATTGTTCATTCGGTCGCTCCAACCGACGGCAGCGTATTGGTGACCGGTGAGAGCGGTGTCGGAAAGGAATTGATAGCAAGATCGATCCATCTGAACTCAAAGAGAAAGGAAGGCCCGTTCGTTGTAATCAATTCCGCCGCCATTCCGGAAGAATTGGTGGAGTCTGAACTCTTCGGGCATGAGAAAGGGGCTTTTACGAACGCGATGAAATTGAAGCGGGGGAAATTCGAACTCGCAGACAGCGGAACCCTCTTTCTGGACGAGATCGGCGATATGAGTTTAAAGACACAATCCAAAATACTCCGCGCTATTCAGGAAAAAACCATTGAGCGTGTGGGAAGTGAGTCTCATCTGAATGTGAATGTCAGGATCATCGCCGCGACGAATAAGGCCATTGCCGAGATGGCGTCTTCCGGTACTTTCCGGGAAGACCTTTATTACAGATTAAATGTGGTTACCGTTGATATTCTGCCTTTGCGGGAGCGTACTCGTGATATCACGCCGCTTTTTGATCATTACATCGGGTATTTTTCGGCGGAGTACGGCAAGCCGGTGCGGGAGATCGATGATGATATCTACGCATATATCATTGATTGCCAATGGCCGGGAAATGTGAGAGAGTTGAAGAACTTTGCTGAAAGGGCAGTGATCTTTTCCCGAGAAGGAGTGATCTCTCTGGGAAGAATGAATATTTTCACTACCTCACGGGGTGACAAGGCGGATTTTAAGAAATTAGCTGATGCCAGAATTCAATTTGAAAAGGAATATATAATGAATGCCCTGACCGCTTCTAAAGGCAATGTGGCATCTTCCGCCAGATTACTTGGTATGGACAGGTCAAATCTACTAAAAAAAATAAAAGCGCTCGGAATCGAAATTGAGAATAGCTGAAGTAGCCGTCAATCTTCCTATTAATTCTATCTATGATTATCTGATCCCGGAAGCTGCTGTGGTATCTCCAGGAGATTTTGTTGTTGTCCCTGTCGGCCCCAGAAGGGTTGAGGGCATTGTGGTTTCAGTCAAAAGCGATGCCTCTTTCACAGAACTTAAATCCATCTCTTTCAAGCTTGATAAGATCCCGCCTTTATCCTCCGCTCAATTGTCTCTGGGAAGGCTTATTCAGGAGAAATTCTACAATAATCCCGGCCCGTCATATTTTATTCTTAAGCCGCCTGGAAGGGGCAATCCCGTAAAAACTTTCTATACGGTCACGGATAAGCCCGGTGAATTTTTCGGCAGGAAGGAAATTGCGGCGGAGCGGCTTGCGATCTACACTTATCTGAAGGAAAAAGGCAAGTCGACCAAGCAGAGCATAAAGCGTTCGCTGAAGGGAGTGGCAAAACTTGATTATGGCCTTAATTGGCTCGCGAAGGCGGGCTATATCAAGAAGATCGAAGAAATAGAAAAAGAAAAGAACCATCGG
>JAGLWT010000010.1 GCA_023133295.1 bacterium
TTTTACATTGACAATTCAAAGATGAGATTCCCTTCGGGCTGAAGCTCTTTTTCCGTCTTTATAAATCAGAACACTTTTAATGGCCAAATATCAATTTTATCGAGAAGACATATCCTCCGATCGCTATTACGGCAAAGGATATTTTCAGCCACCTTGGCAGTCTTTCCTGCATAACAAAAAGTATGCTCGATATGAATAAGGCGGAAAGCACTACCCTGTTGCCGAATCCCAGGGTCGCTATCAGCGGAGTTTTGAATGTGAAAAGGTCGCCTATCACGAAGATGATCACATTGAATAGATTGGATCCGAGTATATTTCCGTAAGCAAGATCAATTGAGCGGTATTTGAAGATCGAATGGAATGTAACGGCAACCTCGGGAAGCGAAGTCGAGATCGCGAGGAATAGGGCGCCGACGAATGACGAGCCCATTATAAACGGTTTACCGTTAAACGAAAATTCAAATCTTGCGATAAAATCCGAGGTCTTTCCCAGTATGATCCCCAAGCATATTATTAGCATCGCAAGGCCTACAAAGACCCATATTATCTTTTTCTTATTGAGATGCTTATATTTTTTTGGCAATTCAAAATCGCTCTGATCCCCGGACTCCAATCTGCCGTAAAGTTTGAATACCAGCGGAAAAAGCAGAATAAAGAGTATCGTCGGGATAGAAAGTCCACCCAGGCTTCTGAAGGGCGTGAAGTAAAGTACCACAAGAAGCAAAGGAACGGTTGAATACAGCAGTATCGTACCATTATGTTCCTTTGAAGGCCTGGAGATCTTCTTTTTTATTATGATTATATAGACAAGAATACTCCAGAGGATGGTAATATTGAAGAAATTACTCCCGAAAACATCCGCTACCATCAATTCCGGGTTATGAGCGATGAAGATCGCGGAAAATCCTGAAGAAAGCTCGGGAAGGCTTGTAATGGTCGCGATCAGGACCGTGCCGATAAAGGCCTCTCCGAGATTACTGACCTTGGAAAGGGCCTTGGCGTAAAAGGTCAGTCGGTCACCGATAAAGAACACCCCGACAAATGCGAAAAGAAAGAGCACTATGTTAATTGTTAATAGTAACATACCTTTCCCCAAAAACCAATATCAGGCCGTTCAAGATGATATTGACCGCAAAAAACGGGAGCGCGGAAAAGAAGGCCCCGCCGTAGATCATGAAAATATACAGGCCCTTGACCACAACGATGCCGGCGATCAAAAAAAGCATCACAGCTCGTTTGAAATGAGGGTTATATCCCGAAATATACCCGAAAAGAAGGAATGTAAAATAGATCAGCAGGCAGTAGAATATCGGAAATACAATATCAAATGAAAAAATTCCGGTGACCGCTACGAACAATGCTAACCCCAGAACGAAGCGCAGATTGTTCTTCTCCTTGATGCGTATCATATATATCAGCAACGGAATGAAGTCCAGGAGGAAAAAAGAGTTCTTCCCGGAAAATATTATCAGTCCGTTGAAGATCAGGAGCAAGTACAATACAAATTTATTCATCGATATCATCACTATATTTACGGAATACGGACACCGATTTCAGCGCATAGATATCCTCTGCGGGTTCTATCAGATATGAATATCTGTTTATCCGCCTTTGGGAGAGCTTTTTGATGCGGCCCAGAACAAACCCCGAACCGAATGTATCGGATATTCCGAATGTGAGAACGGTCATTCCCCTGGAGACCTTATCTTCCACCTTTATGTTCATCGGAGACAGAAACTCAAATATCATTCCCTCTTTTCTTCTTTCACATAATCCGATCAGTGTATATTCTTCATTATTTTCTTTTAAAAACAGCGCGGCGTCAACAATAACTCCCTCATTAAATATCCATTCGACTATAGAGCTGGAGTAGCCCGCTCTTTGGACACGCCCCAGAAGGAAGCCGTGAAAAGTAATATAGTCACCGTTTTTAATAAGGTCTTTTTTCCCTCCGTTGAGCACAAAATAGGTATTTCCGAAGGAGGAATATTTAGTGATTATATTGAATGTGCCGATATAATAAGAGTCGCGCCTCTCGATATACTTGATCTCTTTGGAAAGTTCTTTGAAAAGGCGCAGACGCTCCATCAATTCCTCGTTCTTCACCTGAAGACGCGCATTGAGTTCTCTCAATCCAAGATTCTCTGTTTCCAGAAGCGACCTTTCCTTTCTTTTTAAGAATATTCTCTCCGTATTCATGCATGTCCTGGAAGCGGCCCTGATGAAGGGCTTTGAAACAACAAAGAAAAGATATGATATCGAGGAGGTATTATAGAAGAAGAAATAAAAAAGCAAGACGATCAGTACTGCTGAATATTTAAGAATCCACGCAGAACGCTTCTTCATTATTTATCTAATGTCTCAAGAACCTTTCCGGTACCCTTCACCACGCAGGTAAGCGGATCATCGGCGATTCTCACTTTCAAGCCGGTCTCCTGGAATATTTTCACATCCAAACCATGCAGAAGCGCGCCGCCGCCGGCGAGCATGATCCCGTCTTCCGCGATATCCGATGAGAGTTCGGGAGGTGTTTTTTCCAGAGTGATCTTTATTACATTGATAATATTCGTCACCGGTGGAATCAGGGCCTGGCGGATCTCCTCTGAGGTTATCGAGATATTTCTCGGCAGGCCGGAAACTATCTCGCGGCCGCTTATGTCCATCGTGAGCTCTTCTTCCAATGCCGCGGCGGAACCGACAGTGATCTTGATGTTCTCTGATGTCCGTTCACCGATGAGCAAATTATGTTCACTCCTTATAAATTCAGCAATATGCTGATCCATCTTATCTCCCGCGTATCTGATTGAGTTGGCGATAACAATGCCGCCCAAAGAAAGAATCGCGACTTCGGTGGTACCTCCGCCGATATCGACGATCATACATCCGCGCGGTTCATTCACGGCAAGGCCGGCTCCTATTGCGGCGGCCCGTGGCTCTTCTATCAAATAGACCTTTCTTGCACCCGCGGAAAGCGTCGCATCCTCAACCGCTTTTTTCTCCACCATGGTAATTCCGTATGGGATAGAGATCACTATTCGGGGAGCGACAAAGCTGTGTTTATTGTGAACCTTACGGATGAAGTATTTTATCATCTCTTCCGTCTCTTCGAAATAGGCGATAACACCATCCTTCAACGGCCTTAATGCCTTGATCTCTCCGGGAGTTTTCCCCAACATCATCTTCGCTTCCGCGCCGAAAGCCAGCGGAGATCTATCCTGGCGGGTTGCTACCACAGAGGGTTCGGAACAAACTATCCCCTTGCCCTTCACATAGATAAGAATATTCGCCGTCCCCAGATCGATCCCTATATCGAGGGAAAACAGGCTTTTCAAAAAATTCAGGAACATATCATTCTCCTTTTTTTAGTTTTTCTCTAAATCGGATCCCGTCAGGAAATTTGGGATCCATTTTCAATGTAAAATTGATCGCATCGATCGCTTCTTTATTCATGCCCAAATTGTAATATGTCTTGGACAACCAGTAATTCACCAGGGTGGAATTCCAATCCTTTTTAGCTTTCTTGTAAAATGAAAGCGCGGTGGAGTATTGTCTCTCCCTGAAGAATGTATAAGCGTAGTAATACAGGCATCTGCCCCTGTCGGCTCCGGACATCTCCTCCCAGCACCCGCCAAGAAGATTTTGCGCTGATTCCCACATCTCAGCGTCTTTCGCGGTCTTGCCCAGAGAGAATCTTTTATCCGCAGCAGAAGCATTATAATTCTTTAATTCGGAGTGGAGGTCCGGTACATACATTTCCAGCCGATTCAGAAAAAATGACGGGTCAAGGCCGTTGGACAGTGTCAGGACCACGCCTTTTTTAACATAAATGGTTCTGATATCCCGGATCTTAGCTCCGGAACTGTGGTTAAGTTTCTCCAGGGTCACCACTTGAGTATCCAAACGCCGGACCAGCACCTTCAATGTGTCGGAATACATTTTCAAAAAGTATTTCCGCTCACATCCTTTCTTCAGGCCGCGTTCTATATACACAATGGCATCGAATTGCTGATGATGCACCAGGGACTCAATTATCTTTCTCAAGTATTCACAGCGGATGTCCTCTTCGTGCAAAAGAGCGAAGGATTGCTTATAATACCTGACGGCCTCATCAAATTTTTCTGTATTATAATAGTATTCCGCTAACTTAAGTGATCTGATCGGGTTTGTCGGATCATTCGCCACTCCTTTTTTCAATCTCATCTCATCAGGAGAGCCGACCATTTTGAAATACAGGAAGATCAGAAAAAAAAGCAGTAATATATACACTACTCCCAATTTCAAACTCAATTTAAGCGGTTTTTTCCTTCTCTCTACCCGTATTACCATAAAAAAATGTTGAATATTTCCTTAAAAAATATATAATTTAGATTATAATACTTTTTCTATGTTATTTCAAATCATTTTGGAGTATTTTGGAGGTTGATGATGGTAATGCGTTTTTTCAGGAAAAATTTCTCGGTTATTATATGGGCCGTGGTTGTAGTATTCATTGGCGGGTTTGTCATATTGAGCTCAATGAGCCGGACAGAAACACAGCGGAATATAGCATTCAAGGTAGGCAAACAGCAATACACTACCATCGCTTTCAGAGAAAGGCTGGATCAGACCAGAAGAATGCTTCTCAATGAGAACAGGGAATTTAATGAAGATGACCTGAAGAAGGATATTCTGAATTCATTTGTGAATGAGGCCGTGATGACTAAGTTCGGCGTTGACATGAAGATCGTCGTTTCCGGGGAAGATGTACAAAATTATATTCAGGCACAGCAAAGCTTTCAGGTGAATGGAAGTTTCTCGTATGACAGATACGAGGATTTGCTCCAAAGAAACGGAATAAGCATGTCCATGTACGAATCGCAGGTCAAGCTCAGCCTTCTTGTCCAGCAATTGAGCGCCATGATCAACAATACCAATCTGATCTCACCTCTTTATATGAACGAGGTGGGCAGGATGCCGAGTCTTGACTTTGAAGTAAAGTATGTAACCGTTCCCCTGAAAGAAATAACGGAAAAGATCAGTATAAACGATGAGAGCATCAATAAATACTATTCCGAGAAGATGACGGATTTTTTCGTCGAGCCCGAGGTGAAGATCGGATGGGCGGAGATGCCCATCGAGGTCAGCCAAGAGGACGAGGACAGCCTCATCTCACAGCTCGAAGGGATCAAAAAGCAGATAGCCGGCAACACAATAACATTTGAGACAGCGGCGAAAGCATATTCTCAAGGCCCCTCGGCTTCAAAGGGAGGAGACCTGGGGTGGTTCGACAATGATACCATGGTGGATGCTTTCAATAAGGTCGTGTTCAAATTAAAAAAAGGTCAGATCTCCAAACCATTTCAAACGAAATTCGGATTCCATATAGTTCAGAAAGTGGACGAGAAGGTGGAAAACGGAAAGATCATGGTACAGGCGCGGCACATACTCTTAAAATTGCAGGTATCGGACGAACAGAAGGATGTTGTATACAATCGGGCATTGACCGCATATTCCGAGATGTCCCAAGGTGCCAAGATCGGAGACCTTTTCAAGAGCGTCAACCGCACAGGGCTTTTATCCAAGGAAACATTACCTTTCAAGCAGATGGAAGAAGTGTTCGAATTCGGAGAAGAGGACACCGCGGGCTATCCCTTCTTCTTGAGCGCGGACGAAGAGAACGAGAAAAAGGGACGCTATGTGGTCTATCAGGTCATAGAAAAGAAAAAAGGATTTTATAAGCCCGTTGCCGAGGTCAGTGATCAGATCAGACAGATACTCGAAAGAGAAAAAGTCCTTGAATACTCCAAGACCAATGCGGGAACATTGATGGAAGAAAAGCAGGATAGCATAGAAAGTGCGTTCTTCTCCGCTTCCGACGGCATCTTTACAGATATTTTCGGTAAACTCGAAGCAGAAGACAAAGATTACGCGAAATACTCTGAATTCACACAGGACACCAAGCTCCTGATCTCCAAGCTGATAAAGGGAGAGTATACTTCCGCCATGCTCGGAGATGATATATTCCTTTTCCAGCTGGAAAAAATGGCATTGCCGATGATAGCGACCGATTTTAACCCGGACGCAAATATCTTTTTTGAAAGATTTTTCGTTCAGACAATGTTCGGAGAGTTCATCAGATACCTGAAGGAAAGATATCATGTAAAGATCTTCTACGACAGGATCGGAGTAAAAGAAGAAGATAAAGAAAAGAAGACGGGCGTCTGATGACCGACTGGAAAATCCAGACAGAACTTCTCGGCAGAAATACAGTTAAGATCATTCCTGAAGGCGGTCTTCTTGAAAAACTCAAGGCCGCAGACAAAGAAAACAAACCATTGGTTGTCAAGCTGGGAGCGGATCCCTCCGCCCCGGATATACATTTCGGCCATCTGGTAGTCTTAAAGAAACTTGCCGAGTTCCAGAAATTCGGACATAAGGTTACCTTTATCATCGGAGATTTCACCGGAATGATCGGAGATCCCACAGGCAAGAACGAGACCAGAAAACGGCTCACTCGGGAAACTGTTCAGAAAAACGCGGAAACCTATGCGAAACAGGTCTTTAAGGTGTTAGACCCCGATTTGACGGAGATCCGTTTTAATTCAAGTTGGTTCGAGAAGATTGACATATACGACTTTCTGGAGATCACATCGAAATACACCATAGCGAGGATGCTGGAGAGGAACGATTTCTCCAAGAGATTTCAGTCAAATCAGCCGATCTCCATATTGGAATTTCTCTACCCCCTGGTGCAGGGATATGACTCGGTCGCCATCAAGGCCGATATAGAGCTGGGCGGGACAGATCAGGAATTCAATCTGATAGTGGGAAGAACTATTCAGGAACGATACGGAACAAAGCCGCAGATCGCCATGATCATGCCCATAATAGAAGGATTGGACGGCAAGCAGAAGATGTCCAAATCTCTGAATAATTATATCGGCATAAATGACGAACCCAATGATATGTTCGGCAAGATCATGTCAATTCCCGATTCCATATTACCCAAATACATCACCCTTTTGTCCAATATGTCTCCCGAAGATAAAAAAAGCGCCGTGGACTCATTGAACGATACCGCGGTAAATCCCCGGGATGTGAAAATGCGGTTCGGTGTGGAAATGGTATCCTGGCTCCATTCTGCCGAAGAAGGCGAGAAGGCGAAGGACGATTTCATAACTCGTTTCGTGAAAAAGGATATTCCGGATGAATTGAGTATATTTAAGGTTCCTAGCAGTACTCTCGCTGAAATTATTTGCTTAATATTTCCCAACAAATATTCCAAGGGAGAAATTAAAAGATTAGTCAAGCAGAAGGGAATAAAAGTAAGAAGGAACAATATTTGGGAAAGCTTCAACAATTACAATCTTCTTATTAACTCCTCGGAAATAATAAGAATTGGCAAACACAATATTTTCAAGATAGAGATAGAGGAGCAGCAATGAACGATTTCAGGCAAAAATTCGAACATTACCGTAAATTGATCAAACAGGAAGAGATCTGTCTTATCGATATCAAGATCGTGAATTTTGTAGGGCTTCTGAAACATTTCACATATCCAGCAAGAGCGTTCACTGAAAGACTTTTTGATGAGGGGATCGGCGTGGACGGATCTTCGATAGGCGGTTATGCTACCGTTGAAAGCAGCGATCTTATTGCGGTGCCTGATATTGATACGGGATTTATTGATCCGTTCTTTCCTGAAAAAACCCTTTCTTTCCTTTCCTGGGTAAATTATGCGTCAAGAGACGATGAATTTCCCCTTTGCCCGAGATCAACGGCAAAAAGAGCGGTGCAAGCACTGAAAGATCTCAAGATCGCGGATGAGGCATACTGGATCCCTGAATTGGAATTTTTTCTTCTGGACGGATATTCTTTCAGCTTGAATCCAATGTCTACAAATGTCGAGTTCCTCTCCGACGAAGCGACCACCGTAGATAACTATTCTTATAAGCTTAACCCGAAATGGGGATACGGATCAGTGCCGCCTTATGATAAAGGTATAGAATTCCGCACTGAATTTACACGCATTGCCGAAGATATCGGGATCAATATTAAGGTCGGGCATCATGAATGCGCGGTTCCAGGACAACATGAGTTCGAATTAGACCTCACTCCCTTGCTGGAGGCGGGCGATCATATTATCCTTTCAAAATATATCATCAAAAATCTTGCCGCCTCATTCAATAAGGTGGCCACATTCATGCCAAAGCCGATGTACGGTGTAGCCGGAAGCGGAATGCATTTCCACCAGATGCTCACAAAGAAGGGAAAGAACATCTTCAACGGCAAGGGATTTGCCGATCTGTCGGATACCGCATTGCAATATATCGGGGGGGTATTGAAACACGCCAGAGCTCTCACCGGTATTACGAATCCTTCTACCAATTCCTTTAAAAGACTTATTCCGGGCTATGAAGCTCCTACGGCTATCTGCTATTCTAATTCCAATAGAACGGCAGCGGTCAGGATACCGGGTTATATAAAAGATCCGCAGAAGAGGCGTTTTGAATACAGACCTCCGGATGCCACGGGCAACCCTTATTTTACGCTCGCGGCGCTTGTAGCGGCCGGTATTGACGGAATAAAAAATAAAAGGGATCCCGGAAAGCCCGCAGTCGGAAATATCGAGAAAAAGGCAAAATACAAAAAGGTACCTGCATCGCTTTATGAGGCGCTTCATTATCTTGAAAAAGGGCACAAATTCCTGCTTCAGGATGGCATATTCAAAAAAGAAATGATCAAACATTGGGTTAAGGTAAAGAGGCAAGAGGCCTTTGAGGTAAATATCCATCCCAACCCCAAAGAGATCGAGCTTTACTTCAATTTCTAAATAAGATTGTTCAAAAGTTAAGCTTCGCAGTGCACAAGGCACACGCTACGCAGAGCACAAGCGACAAGAGCACAAGTGCACAAGTGGGGAAAACACAAGGAGTAAATACCAGATGGATCTTTCGTTGCACTCAAGATGACAGCCCATGCTAATTCTCCTTCCCCAACTAACCTCATCTCTAATTCTCCATTTTTCATTGTTTTATCTTATAATTGTCCATTGTCAATTGTCCATTGTCAATTTCTCTATAAGCCTCTAGCCTCTATTACTTAGTGTTCTGATTTATAAGAAGGGGATCTGAAAAAAGGTCTTTCACTCGAGAAGTAAAACTTCCAAAAGAAAGGTTTTGACGGCAATATTCTGATATTCCCGGAAGTATTTCCGTTCTTCTTGAGTGAGTGTTCAGTATCGCATGCGCCAATGCGCTGCTATCCTGCGGTTCAATAATGTCACCGAAATCCACCTGCGCACCTATTTCCGGAATTATTCCAACGGCCGTTGCGACAACGGGAACACCGTAAGAGATGCACTCCAATAAAGCACGGGAATACACTTCCGAGGCACGGGAAGCTATGATGCCGATATCGGCCCATTTGTAAAATTCAGAAGTATCCTGCACAAATCCAAAGAACTCACATTCCTCGGAGATGCCGAGCGATGTACAGAAATCCCTTAATTGCCGCAAGGATATTTCCGCCTCATTCCCGATAAAGCGCGCGGAAAAAGCTAAATCCTGCTTTTTTATTACAGATAAGGCATTAAGAAGGTCTTCGTGGCCCTTAACGGGAGAAGTTCTGGCAACATGAAGGATCTTCAGCCCTTCACTGCCGGCGGATGAGCCTTCTGAATAACAGGCGGAGACACTACCGGGAAGTATCTTCATGCCCGGGTATGAGCCGGTGTTCTTTTCAAAGCGGTCTTTTTCCAATTCTGAGGGAAAAACTATCATGTCCGTGCCGGCAAATAACTTCTTGGCGGCAAAATTGGTATTCTGACGGCGGGCATCCATTCTTATTCTTATTAATTTCTGCTCTTTTGACTTCTTCCTCAGGGCGAGCTCCTGATCGCGCCCCCAATAGGTAACTATTATCTGAGCATCAGAAAGGGGGAGTTTTTTCAGAAAGAGGGGAAAGTATTGAATGTCCTTATCGGGAAGGATCGGGTCGAATTTAAAACCCGACGCGGACAGACGATCATTTATGGGATTGTTCTTTCCCGTAATCACCCGCTGCTCAAATCCCAAAGAATCAAGAGCGCGCATCAAATCCCAAGCATAATGCGAAACCGCATTCCACCATCGGATATTATGCAGATGTATTATTTTCGTCTTCATTTTCCACAATGCACTTGACATAGTGCTGATAATTCATAGTCGCGTTCAAGACCTTGAATTTAAACGCCCAGATCCCGGCGGCGCCATTGAGAAATTCACCTTTAAAAAGAAAGTATATAATAAAATACGCCATGGGCTTAAGTATCATGTATTTCACAAATGGCTGGAATCGTTTGCTACCCCGTTTTTCATACACCTTACGGCCGGTGAATTCCGCCTTGATCTTAAGTTTATCCCTGTAAAACTCCTTGGAAATGGCCGTATAATGGAGAAACGGTGTTTTCATTTTTCCTATGATCCCGTCAATGGCAAGCCGTTCATGTATATCCTCGCAGGGAAAGTTAGCACGGCCCTTTTTAAAAAATCTTAATTGATAATCGGGATAATGCCCTCCCCATTTAAGCCATTTCCCGAAGAAGATATTCTTTCGGGGAAGGAGGTATGCGTCAGCGGCGCTTTCATTGACGGCTGCCTTGAATTCATCCGCCAGAGCAGAAGGGACCTCTTCATCGGGATCAAGGTAAAGTATCCAGTCACCGCTGCATTTATCTATTCCTTTCTGCTTGTTGATATTTATATTGGGATCGTTCTCTACATTAAATATCTTCTCTGTATATTCGGCGGCGATTTTGACCGAATCATCCGTTGATCCGGTATCCACAATAATTATCTCATCCGCCCATTTGACGGACTCCAGGCAGGTTCTAAGGAAACGGGCTTCATTATGGACAACGATCGAAACTGATATTTTCATTTAAGGCGGGACCAAAGTTTACCTGCGATCTCAGTTGATCTCGCAATGACCTCTTTGATATCAAGGTCCAATTGCAGGTCAAAATCTTTCATGAGGAATTTGCCCATGGAAACGGTATGCCTTACACGGGAGTTGATCATACCGAAAAGAAGATGCCCCACGGCATTATCAGCATTGATCATCGTAGGCGGTTCATAATCAAAGAACGCCAGATCGGCGTCGGCGCCAGGCCTTATTACCCCGATATCCCTGCCGAAAATAGATGATGCCATATAAGAATTATTCACAAGAGCGCTAAATGCTTCCATCCAGCCGACGGAAGGAAGGGACCGCTTTATATGAGAAAGGTAGTATCCTAATTGATATTCTTTTAATGGGAGATTGTGCATTCCATCGGTGCCGAATCCGGTAATAACTCCTGCTTCCATGGCTCCTATCAGATCTAATATACCCACGGCATTATTGAGATTTGAAGACGGATTATGGACAAGAAAACAACCGTGTTCTTTCAGGAGTTCCCATTCGCTCTTATCCGTCCACACACCGTGTATCATCAAGCTGTTCTTTCTGAGAAGCCCGAATTTTTCCAAACGGTGAGTTACACTTTTATACCCGAATTCCCGGACATAATCCTGATCCGATTTATCCTCGGCAAGGTGACAGTGAAGGGGCATATCTTCATCAATGGTGTCCGCGATTTCCTGAAGGTCTTCGTCGGACAAGGTCATATTGGCGTGAAGGCCGAGCATGCCTCGGACGGTACGGTCCTCCCGATGCTTATTAAAAAAATCTATATTTTCATCAAGCTCCTCTTTGAAAACTTCCTCGCCGTTGCGGTTGGTTATCTCAAAACAGAGCGTACCCTTGACCCCCACGCTCTTCAGTATAGAGGAGATCTCTTCGAGACTGCCACCTATATAACCGCCGGAGACATGATGGTCAAATATAGTTGTTGTTCCGCCTTTGATGCCCTCGATAAGCGGAAATATCACCGAATAATAGAGCTCTTCGCGAGTTAATTCCCGATCCAATTTCCACCAGAAATTTTCCAGTACCTCTACAAAATTCCTGGAGGGTGCGCCGGGAAAAGAGAGCCCCCTGCCCAGAGTTGAATAGAAGTGCATATGAGCATTGACCTGACCCGGCAACAGAACCGTCCCGCCCATATCATATTCGTCCACGCCGGTGATATTCAATTCGCTTCCGATCTGAACAATCCTGCCGTCCTCAATAAGTATTTGCGCTTTATTTAAGAACGGATTCTTCTCATCAAAGGTAATGCCGGTGACATTGGTCAATAAATATTTCATTTTTTCCTCTGTTTTTTCATTACATACGAGTAGATATTCTCCTTCACCTCATCCATGCACGAAGCTTTCTCATCATTCTCATGAGAAAATCCTATGATGTGCAGGATCGCATGAGCGATAAAGTTAAGAAGCGAAAGTTTTTTATCTTCAAAACTGCCCGAAGAATCTCTCAGCAGTTCATCCCAATTTATCACGATCTCCCCGACAACGGTTGACGCGGGATCATCCATATATGAAAAGGATAGTTCATTGGTCGGTAGAGCGTTGTTTCTGTACCTTTTATTCAGCTGTATCATCTTTTTATCGTCGCATATGAGCACGGATACGGATGCCTTTATCCCGAAATTCCGCATCTTTATATATCCCCGGCGGAAAAGATGGTCAAAAGAAAGCTGGACAACATCTCTTATGAAGGGGTGGTAAGGTGTCTTTATCTTGATATTCTGATAAGAGATCTCAGTTTTTATTATCCTCATCGTATTCTATCCTTTTATGGTACATCGTTTGAATGGTCTTGATAAAACTACTGGCCACGCGGTTCAATTCCTGCAGGCTTATCGGGCAATCCGCCAACTGCTCCTCATCAATGAGTGCTTCATACAGGGTCTCCATCACCATTTTCTTAATTGTGGAATACTTATAATTGGTCAGTACCCTTGATTTCGCTTCGACGCGGTCGGCGAGCATCACAATGGCGGATTCTTTAAATGTGGGTTTATTGCCATGATACATAAATTCACTTTCATCCAATTCCTTGATCTCACCTTTCTTCAGCTGAAGCTTGGCCTTATTATAGAAATACTTCATGAAGGAAGTCCCATGGTGCTCCAGGATGATCTTTCTTACGGGCTTGGGCAGCATATAATCTAATGACAGCTGATATCCGGATATCACATGCTGTCTGATATATTTAACGCTCATAAGGGGGCTTAATTTATCGTGAGGGTTCTTTTTAGTGAATTGATTTTCTATGAAGTAGCCCGGGTTCTTGATCTTGCCTATGTCATGGAACATCGCTCCTACCTTTGCGGTTATCGGGTCAGCCCCGATCTCAACCGCTGCAGCTTCGCTCATATTCGCCACACCGAGAGAGTGCTGATATGTTCCCGGAGCGATAAGTGTGAGATTCTTGAGCGCGGGATGTTCCCCGCTTATCAATTCAATCAGCTGAAAGCGTGTGGGGATATCCAGTATGGATTCAAAGAACGGCATGATCGAGATGAGAAGTATATATGAAAAGAGATTACCCACCATAACGGCAGCCATATTGCTCATGATTATCCCGGCATTGAAGCCCTTCAATAATCCGATCGATACCGGTACCAGCATCGATACTATTCCTATAAGAAGGAAATCATAGAAAAGGGTACTTCTTTTATTGATATTCCGGGTAATGTAAACGGTGAAAAGGGAATTCACGAACCCATATAGCAATATGTCAAGATTGTAGCCGAAGAAGAACGCTGTAATAATTGAGACTATAAGGGAAGAAAAAATAGCGAACTCAACATCAATAAAAAGGATCACAATAATGGTGAAGAGCGAGAAGGGAAGGCTGAATCCCGATAAGAATGTATCCTCCGATATTTCGGAAAAGTACTTAACCGCCAGAATAGCGGCGAGAAATATCATTAAATTGAAAAACATGACAAGATAGCCTTCATTCGCCCGGAAATGAGCTCTTTTGAACCTCCTTACATAAAATATCAGAAGGAGAAAAAGAAGCAGAATGAACATCGCAAGTCCAGTCACTCTTTTTATGGTTACCCGCGTCGAAAGGTAATTATTAAGGGTATCGATAACTTTCTTGTCCTGATTAGTGTATATCTCCCCCCTTCTTAATACGATCTGACCTTTGATAAAGGAGTCCCTTTCGGGAGGCAGGGATTGAGCCAATACCTCGGCACGCTTCGCGGTCTGCTGCATATTGAACTCAAGGTTTGTTGAAAGGTAATGCGATAAGAGCTGGATAACAAAGCGGATTATACCCGGCGGGAAATTATGATCTTCAAAAAGAGCTTCTTTGACCTCACTCAACGGCACTATTTCAGAAACATTTTTCGTAATTTCTTTACCGTTCGGGTGAATGACCACAATGGAATTCCTGTTCTTATTCCATCTCTCCAGATTATCTATGAATTCCGCTCTCTCCCTGGAGATGCCAGTCTTCATATAGGGACTGACCTTCAATGTAATAAGATTCGTGATCTCATCGTAGTTGATTATCGCAAATAGCGCCTCCCACTGCTGCAGAGACAATCGGAAAAACGGATAATCCTCTCTTATCCAATTGATCCGGCCGTAAATAGACAGGCCCGGAGCATTCTTTATTTTTTCAAGAGAGGATACCACCACGCGGATATTCTCATTGAAGATCTCCTCTGTTTTGGGGTTCACTATGAACACCGCGGGAAGGCGGGAGACCTTTTCCTTTATCTTCCTTTCTGTCTTTTCATCATTATCAACTGAATAATCAATAGGAGATATATAATCCAGGTGAATAATATCGCCGATCTCGTAATTCACTGTATGAAATTTGAAATGGGCTGAGAAAAGGAAGAATAGCAAGGTAACTGTAACCAGCATTATCATCACCTTGAAGGCGCTGTTCTTCCCGGCAAGGCTTTCCTTGACAAAGTTCTGAAGCTTTCTGATTATTCTTTCCAGATCGAATTTATTGCTTTGAATTTCCATCATATTTTTCAAATGCCTCAATGATATTCTGAACCATGGTGTGGCGGACAACATCACGCTTATCAAGGTAGAGTACCTTTATTCCTTCTATATCCGCAAGGATTTTGCTTACGACCACTAACCCTGACAAATTCTTATTCGGAATATCGATCTGAGTGATATCCCCGGTAACAAGTACCTTGGAATTGTGTCCTGTACGGGTTAGGAACATCTTCATCTGCTCAATGGTCGCGTTCTGCCCCTCATCGAGAATAATAAAAGAATCATTCAATGTGCGCCCTCTCATAAAGGCCAAAGGCGCCACCTCGATCACCCCCTTTTCCATCAGAACTTCCACCTTATTAAAGGACATGTGTTCGTAAAGCGCATCAAATATCGGCCTTAAATAGGGATCTACTTTCTGAGCAATGTCTCCGGGCAGAAATCCGAGTTTCTCCCCGGCCTCAACGGCGGGACGGGTAACGATGATGCGGGAAACTTCCTTTTCCATCAGGGCTTCAACGGCACGGGCAACACCGATATAGGTTTTTCCCGTACCTGCGGGACCGATACATATTGTAAGGTCGTTCTTTTTTATTGCCGAAATATATCCCTGCTGGCCATATGTCTTTGCCTGAACAAAACCCCGCTGCGGGCCGACTCGAATAAAAGAAGAAAATAGTTTTTCTGAGTCTATTACACCCTTATCCTTGTGAAAATCGATCAGATATTTGAAGGTCTTTTTATTTATCCTATATCCGTTCTTTATAGAATTTGAAAGGTCTTCGATGATCTCGGCAACACGCTTCTCCGCGGCGGACTCCGGGCCGGATATCTCCAGAGAACCGTTGTCTGAACTGATCTTCACTTCAAAAACAGACGAAAGATATTTCAGATTCTCATCGTTATTGCCAAAAAGAGACGACAATTTACCCTGCTCGTTCAGGCTATGAAGATCGATCATCATCATACTTCGTCCCCTGAAAGCCCTATGCCTAATTCATCTAATTGCTCTTGAGCAACATCGGACGGAGAGCCGGTCAGCAGACAATTGCCTGTGGTCGTCTTGGGAAATAGAATAAAGTCCTTTAAACTGCCGTCACCATACAAGCCGATGGCCGTACGGCCGATGCCCAGAGCGATACCGCCATGCGGAGGAAGGCCGTAATCGAGGGCTTCCAGAAAGAATCCGAAGCGGTCCTGCTGAGTTTTTTCATCCATACCCAGTATCTGAAAAACCTTTTTTTGAAGTTCAGCCATATTGATCCTGATACTTCCGGACCCGAGTTCTATCCCGTTGAGAACCAGATCATATGCGCGGGATAAAATACCGGCAAGATCTTTTTCAACATCAAGGTCAGAACCCTCCGCGGGCACCGTGAAAGGGTGATGGGCAGAGGCATATCCCTTCAACTCCTCATCGTATAGAAAAAGAGGGAAATCCGTAACCCAAAGAAATTCATAGCCCTTTGTCAATAATTGATTCTCCTTTCCCAGATAGTCTCTCAGGAAAGAAAGAATATGTTCATTGGAATTACCGATCTGGAAGAAGATGCTTTCCCCTTCTTTCAATTTCAGAGATCCGTAGAACTCAGAATTAGCAAATTTGGCCAATGTAAATGAATACTCACCTTCATTGCGGGAAATAAATATAGAGCCCTGAGCGCCTGCATTCTTTAATATCCCTTCGATTTTCTTAGAGGCGGAGCGGGAATATGCGGCGGGCACCCTGATCCCCCTTATGCGATCGCCTTTTTCCAAAGCATCCTTAATAAAATTAACGGGCAACACTTTGAATTCCCGGCTGAAATCTTCGATCACAAGAGGATTTCTGAGGTCGGGCTTATCCGATGCATATCTCTCCATTGAATCATTGTATGTGATCCGAGTAAAAGGTGTTTTTATGTTTAATTGCATCTTTTCAGAAATGTAAGAGAACATATTCTCTATTTCCTGATAGATCTCCTGCTCATCGGTAAAAGCTCTTTCTACATCCAGCTGCGTAAATTCCGGCTGACGGTCCGCGCGCAGGTCCTCATCCCTGAAGCAGCGGGCAAGCTGGAAATATCGCTCGAACCCGCTTCCCATGAGAAGCTGTTTCAGAAGTTGCGGGGATTGCGGAAGGGCGTAGAACTTACCCTTGAAATTTCTCGAGGGAACAACAAAGTCACGAGCTCCTTCGGGTGTACTTTTTATAAGATACGGGGTTTCCAGTTCCTGATAATCCCTGGAGTAGAAATACTCTCTGATACGGCGGACAAGATCGTTCCTGAAACGGATCTTTTTAGTGATCCCGCTGGAGCGAAGCTCGAAATAGCGGTATTTCCCCTTCAAAGATTCATTTATTTCATCAATGACAGACAGCTCGAAAGGAGGCACCTTACCCTTTACCAGTATATTTAATTCACTTCCATTCAATTCATATTCGCCTTGGGCAAGTCCGGCCTTGACCTGTGATTCAGGACGAAGGTTCAGTATCCCTTTGACCATAACTATGTTTTCATCTCTGAGCTGCTCCGCCGATTGGAATTGCTGATCAGAAACATTGCTCTTGTCGAATTGGACCTGCAGAACTCCGGTTTCGTCCCTTAGATAAAGAAAGAGCAAACTCCCCATCTTGCGTATCGAATCCACATACCCGCAGAGAATCAGTTTGCTGCCGAGCTTGTCTTTATTTATATCGCCTATATATATTCTTTCTTTCACTTAGACTCCTGCGGTAACTCTTTTTACTTCTTCCAATGTGGTTAGCCCTTCACTGACCTTTAAAAGCGCCTGCAGGCGCATGGTCATCATACCTTCTTCAACGGACATATCTCTTAAAACCCTGAAGGAAGAATTCTCCATGATATGTTTCTGCATCGGCTTTGAGATCGGCATGACCTCAAAAAGGGCTGTTCTGTTGTAATATCCGGTATTGGAGCAATAATCACAGCCCTCTCCCCTGTAGAATTTTTCAATAGTGTTCACCTCTTCCGGTTCGATGCCCAGCGCCTCCATTTCATCCTCTCCGTATGTAACCTCGACCTTGCACTTGGGGCAAGAGATGCGAATCAGCTTCTGCGCTACTACACAGGCAAGGGCCGCCGATATCAGAAATGGGGGGACGCCGATATTCATCAGTCGCGTTATAACCGAGGGAGCATCATTGGTATGAACGGAAGATACCACCATATGGCCGGTCAGGGCAGCTCTGATGGCTATATCCGCCGTGACGGCATCACGGATCTCTCCCACCATTATCTTATCGGGATCCTGACGCAAAAACGCCTTCAGCGCCTTCGCAAATGTCATCTTTCCCTCAAGTGCTTCCTCTTGTGTTTTATTTGAATGCGTATCTCCGAGAATAGATTCCTCATCTATCTTGATATTGACCTGATTGACTCCCTCAATATTGAACTCAACCGGCTCTTCCACCGTCATAATATTGGAGAAGTCATCATACATCTCTTTTACCATCGAATATAGGGTAGTGGTCTTTCCGCTGCCGGTGGGACCCGCGACCAGGATCATTCCCCAAGGACGCGCAAGAGATAGCTTGACTTCGCTTAGATCTCTTTTATTAAAGCCCAATGCATCCAGATTAAGCTCAACTCTTTGCTTATCACCTATTCGGATCTCCACTCTTTCCCCGTACACCGTTGGCACGAATGAGGTTCTGAATTCGATATCTCTGCCTTGAAATTTATACTGGAACCGGCCGTTTTGCGGCTTTCTCGATTCATCTATCTTGGCTCCCGATTTCAGTTTAAGTATGGTAACGACCGGACGAAGGACCGCGATCGGATATCGCTTTTCTTCGTAAAGGACGCTGTCTATACGGTAGCGTATCCTTACCATACGCTCGTCAAAAGGTTCTATATGAATATCTGAAGCCCTCTTTTGCAATGCGCGGGCAATGATATACTTGATAAGGTTCTCATTCTGCTTATCCTCGGACATCTTCAGAAGCTCATCGGATGAAACTTCCGATCGTTCCTGCTCATCAATAACATCGGCGTCAACGACCGTTTCCTGATCAAGCATCTCCGTAAAATCTTCCTCATCCATTCCCTTGTGTGAACTGTAGAGGCGTTCAACGGCTTCTTTGATCTCGGAAGGGACACCCAGCATAAGCTCCAATTCCAGTCCGGTAAGCATATGGATATCCTGAATGACCGAACGCTTCATGGGATTCGCCATGACCACGGTTAGTGAGTTGCCTAGTATTTCGACAGGGACCATAAGCTCCTTTCTAGCGATCTTGAAGGGGATCTTCTCCAGTACAAAATCCTCCACTTCCATATCCTTGATACCGGGGAAGAAAGGAATATCAAGCTGCTCGGATATAATAGCGACCAAGCGCTCTTCGTCCACGAATTCTTTTTCGACCAGGATAAGTCCCAGAAATTCTCCTGATTCCTTCTGTTCGGCAAGAACTATTTCCAATTGTTCCTGAGTAAGAAGGCCTTTACTAATAAGAAGCTCGCCTAGCCGTTTCATAGGATAATTATAATACAAACTACCCATTATTGCAAATAAAGTACGTTTAAATTACCATCGACACTAAGTGTACTGTTTCATAAATAGAGGATAGAGGCTTTGCTTCGCAGAGCACAAGCGACAAGTGCACAAGGCACAAGGGCAGAGGAGAATGAATATAGTGAATAATGGGGAAGGAGAATTAGCATGGGCTGTCATCTTGAGTGCAACGAAAGATCCATCTGGTATTTACTCCTTGTGTTTTCCCTCACTATTCATTATTCACTTTT
The DNA here is from genome assembly GCA_023133295.1 of bacterium. Lineage (GTDB taxonomy): Bacteria > AUK180 > AUK180 > AUK180 > AUK180 > JAGLWT01. The sequence continues at coordinate 19,634 of JAGLWT010000010.1, forward strand.
CACTATTCATTATGCTTATGCCTACAAACCTATCAACCTACCACCCATTGTTATTGTATTTATGAAACAGTACATTAAGAAAATAGGATAAGGATCAGAATTATTGCCGTACCGCTGCCCGCAAGATCCCACACAAGGTCTTTATAAGAGAACGAAGATAGTTTTTTATCCCTGATGCTGTCCGTGATCTCCTTGAACACTCCGGTGGTCAGGGTTACGGAAAATGACAATGCAATTGCGGGAGAATGCTCCATCTCCAGCTGATACCTGGCAAAGGGATAGCTCCAGAGCGTTGAGGCAAAGGAGTATGAGAAATGCATCAGTTTGTCCTTTGAAAACCAACTGTCCCCGAAAACCGGGGAAATGCAGATCAATATGATCAAGAAAAACAATATCTTTTTCATTTTAATCAATTATATCATATTTCGCAGAAAAATGGTTTATGGGGTGATAAGTTGATAGGTAAGGAAAGAGAGATCAGAACCCAAATGAACCAATAAACACATCCCACGTCACACGCCACGATCCGCCCGTATCCACCTGAAGATATATTCCTGCAATACTCCGCTATAGGGGTGAAATTTCTCGGTGAACTTCCTGCCATTGTCCGCGGAATATTCCGCATAAAAGCGTTTGATCCAGGTATCCACAGGGACAACATCATGATCGGCGAAGGAAAATAGCATTATACAATGAGCGACCTTGGGGCCGATGCCCAGAAAAGAGGTCAGCCACGATAATTTCTTTTCGTAAGAGAAATCCGCGATAGCGTTCAGCTCATATTCTGAATCCAGTCTTTCAATGAAAGAAATAATATATCGGGAGCGGAATCCCAGTTTCAACTCTCTTATCTCATCAATTTTGCTCTTTAATTGCTTTAATGATGGAAAGATGTGTCTTCCGGTATTAGCGATCGCATTCTCCGGGAACAATGAGCTGATCTGCTCTATACGGCGGGCGATGAGTTGTATCGTGGATTGAATGGAAAGTATATATGAGATCGCCATCTCAAATGGCTCCTGCCTTAATATTCTTAATCCCGCTGAAAAATCAAGTATCTTTGTATATAGTTCTTTTTCATTGCCGGATTTTTAAGTGATCTGATTCATAAATACGATGACAATGGAATGTTTAGATTTGAGTCAATTCCAACGAACAATAAGCGCGGCGTACCCTTTGTGGTCCGTAAGCGAAGAGAGAGGAAGGAATTGACCAAAGACAACATTCCCTTCGGGCTGAAGCTCTTTTCTGTCTTCTTCGTTGCTCGTTACTTACATACCGCTGTGGGTATGCGGCGTTCCTCGCGCCTTGAACACTGAGCAAAATACCATCCCAGCCATTGTTAACTTATTTTTGAATCAGAGCACTAGCACATGGGCGCGAAAAGCGACAAGATCAAAGGTGAGATCGAAGTAATTGGTCAGATATTCGGCCGGATCAGAACTGTTATTGACTTGATGCGATTCAAGAGAACAGTGAAGTTCATTGCCCTTTCGGATGATATGGACAAGGCCCGGCTTGAGAATGCCGGTCCAGACACCGCTTTCGTCCTTCTTCCATCGAAATGTCTGACCGCAATCCAAGGTCGCATCAAGGTCAAATTCCCCACGGAAGAGAATTTGCAGATCAATCATCGGCAAATTTTCTGATGAGGCGTTTTTGAGTATAATTCAATGACAAAAGCACTGCCAATTTTATTCTCGCCTTCTGCCCGGAGAGAGCACCCGCGAATATACATCCCATCTTACTGAGGTCTTTTCCTCCGCCCCTATATCCATAAACACCCAATACCCGTCCCTGAGATGTGCGGGAAACGATAACTACGGGTATCTTGGCCTTTATGGCGGCCTTTATCCCGGGAACAACAGCCGGCGGAACATTGCCGCGGCCCAATGCTTCTATCACAATACCGACACAGCTGCTTTTTACGGCACATTCTATGAGAGATGAATCGGAGCCGGCATAGGTCTTTATTATCGGGATATTTTCATTGATCTTCTTCACATCGTAGAATTCATGGATATGACGCCTTCTGAAGAATATAACGCGATCCGTATCAACCAGCCCGAGAATACCCAGATACATACTCGAAAATGATGATATATTCGATGTATCTATCTTGGTCACTGTATGCGCGTCGTAGATATCATCGTTCATCACGACCATCACCTTCTGCTGTCCGGCATCCCTGCAAGCGACCGCTCTAATGGCACTGTAAATATTCCGCGGCCCGTCCAATCCGAGCTCTTGCGCCGACCGCATAGCAGCGGTCAGGACCACTGCCTTACCCTTGGGAAGTGTGATATCCAGAAAATACGCGGTCTCTTCCAGTGTATCCGTGCCATGGGTGATAACAAATCCGCAGTACTTATCATAATTGCGGAGAATCACATCACGGATCTCCAGCATATTGCTGATCGTTATATACGGGGACGGGTACTCACCGTATTCGTGGATAATTACCGAAATATTTTCATTGAACGGGGGAAGCATTTTCATCAGATCTGCACCCTTGAGGACTGGAATTACCCCTTCCGCACGGGGATCTCCGCCCATTGCGATCGTCCCGCCGGTGGAGATCAGCAGTATTTTCTTTTTCTTGGAGCAGTCTTCTTTCATTTGGTCTTATACCCGATCATTCTCAAAAAGTCCTTTCTCTTTTGTATGTCATCATCTCCCTCAACACCCAAGGGCGTGAAGCCGTCAAATACCCCCAGAACCGCTCTTTGCTCTCCTTCTTCAGCAATGATAACTTTTGTAGGGTTCGCTGTTGCCGCCCAGATCGCCACGATCTCTTCCACGGACTGGAGCTTTTTCAATACATTGATCGGAAAGGCATCTTTTAGAAAAAGAATGAAGAAATGGCCGGCGGCAATGTTCTGAGCATTCTCAACAGCAAGTTGTATCAAACTCTCATCTGTGCCCGTCTTTCTGATAAGCCGGGGACCGGAGGCCTCACAGAACGCCAGGCCGAATTTGATGCCGGGAACAGCGGTTATCAAGGCTTCATGAACATCTTCAACCGTTTTAATGAAGTGGCTTTGGCCGATTATCACATTATGGTCTTCGTCTTTTTTGATCGCGATCGCGGTAAATTCCATATCTCCTCCGTTAATGGGAAATTATACACCTTCCTGAAGAATATTCAAGTTGGTGAGATGATTTATAAAGAGAGGTTATGCTTCGCAGAGCCAAAATGGTTGATAAGGTGATAGGGTGATAAGTTGATAGGTGAGAGAGGGGAGGATTCCTGAGCTACTGGGTCACTTACCAATAATTGTCCATTGTCAATATTTTCCCCTACTTTACATGCTTCGCAGTAGCCCAGTGTCCCAGTCTCTCTATGTGAAACGCGACACGCCATACATCATACGTTCTTTGATTCTTGTGTAGGTTATAGTATAATCCACCAAGTGAGGGTTGTTTGCAAATGGTGAAAAAAGTAGTTGCGTATTTGGTTAAATACCGAAGTAAAATAATATAAAAAAAGTAGGGCTAAATTTACTTATGTTGATTTTGTTATTTATGTGCACAAATCTCGGCGGTGAAACATTGAATATTGCTTCCAAAGCACCTCAGAGAGTAAATAATACTGCAATTCTTCATTTTTCCTCGCCCACCTATAACCCTATCATCCTATCAACCTACCACCCATTATCCCAGAAGCTCTAAAGCAGCTTCTCCAATATCATTAAAAATGGGAACAACAATATCAAAAGGGGGCGCATGTCCCGGGTCTCTGTTCTTTTCGGCGGAAGCGGCAGATCATTGTCAATATGATGCACGGATGCGATGTTCTCTATTCCATATCCGTCCGAGATCAATTTCTTTTTAATAAAGCCGTCCAGGGACGAGATCCCCAGAAATGCGATATCTTCATTGTTCAAGCCGGATATGGAACCGGCGCTGAGGGGAAAGCCCCATGACATCTTATCACCTGAAATGCAAAGAAATGCGCGGCCCGAAGAGCCGAGGATCAGGCTTTCACCACCTATTTGCTCTTCAATGGGCGATGCTTTTACCCTAAAAGCGGGCAGATCACTTTCCCAAGTGAATACCGCCGTGTCTTCAATGGTCTTATCTCCTATATAAAAAGATATGTCGGCAGCCGGCGTAAGATGGCCGCCGATCGCGAGATAGGCATTGCCAGGGTTGTCAACTTTTTTGAAATCAGTTTTAAATGAAGAGATAACTCTTTCCACAAAGGGGAATTCTCCATCAATATTATAAGTCCACTTCTCTGGAAATCTAAGTTTAACTTCATTATCATAGGGATAATCATCGCTTCTACCAATGGATTCGACACGGATGAGCAGATATCCGTCAAGCTCCGCTCTAAATTTTGCTTTATTTGATTGCCCGGGTTTGATGACGCCCTCCCGAAGGGTACGGCTTTGGCCGTTTTTCTCCAGAACAATTCGATATTCTCCATCAAATCCGAAGGAATTCACATCCAGAAATATCGAGGCGTTAGCGATTGAGAGGCCGGATGCGGATATACTGAGGGAAGAAAACTCCTCAGGGAAGAGGTCATAACCATATCCGGGTATCTTAAATTCTTTTGTCATGGGAGATATTAGTATATATACAAAATCATCATCGTGAGACCAGGGCAATGTAATATCCCACTCTCTATTTACTGGTTTTATCTTGCTTATCTTTCTGCTGATGTCGTATCCTTCGGGAGTCAGATATAATACGCGTTCATTTGCCTGCTTCTGATCCTTCAGGATCTCCATGGAGCGCTCAAAGAGCGCAACTCCGCCTTTGCCTACGATAAGGGAATGCCGGGAATTATCCAGCACAAATACTCTCTTTTTCCCCATATCCCCGGAGATAGGGTGAGCAAAGATCATTATTAAATTGGCTATTATCAGCATTCTCAATAACAATTTCAATATATCTCTGATGCTTAGGCCACGGCTCTCCTGTTTCGAGCGAAGAAGAAAGAGCAATGGAAAAGGACGGCCTTTTTTGGAAAAACGCTCAAGGATATTCAAGATGACCGGAATCAATACCGCTGGCAGAGCCCAGAGAAAGAACGGATTAAGAAACCCCATTCGCGGCCCCCGCGGAAAGCTTCAACAATACCTCCAGAGGATCGCTGGCGGTAGAGATCATAATGCGCTTAACCATCATATCGATACATGACTTCTCAACCGTCTGCTGCCACTCAAGGGAACGCTTCTGTAGGTCCTCACCTTTTGAAAATGATTTTTTCGTCCGATGTTCCGGATCAAAGTAAAAACCGGGGGTGAGCGGGATAATTCCTAATTCTTCGGCGGTAAGCAGCTGCAGCGCGATTATATCATGGCCCGAATGCGTCAAGATCCCAAGGCCCTTTTTCAGATCGTCCGGGGAAAAGATCAGATCACTTATCAGGATCACAATGGATCGCCTTTTTACCTTTTTTTGAAATTCCTCCATACAGGAATAAAATGTCGAGGTTCCCCTCGGGTTTAAACCCGAAACCGTGTCGATAAAAAAGTTATGCTCCTTCCTTCCCGAGGCGGAAAAGACAAAATCGAAGTTGTCCGAGAACGAAGAAAGCACAACACGGTCATTTTGCCTTGTAAAAAGAAGATAGAGCAATACCGCGAGCTCTTTCGCCATTTGATGTTTATTGTTCACCTCTTTGCCATAATCCATGGATAATGTCGAATCCACCATTATATGTACTGTGGTATTGGTATCTTCTTTGAATCTTTTTATAAATAATTTTTCTGTGCGGCCCCAAAGAGGCCAATTGATCAATTTGATATTATCTCCGGGATTATATTGACGATGATCCTCAAAATCCGCGCTGAAACCCAGGTATGGGCTCCTGTGAAGTCCGGCGAATAATCCCTGCAGAACTTTCGAACTGCGGATATTCATGTTCTCCACAATATGTATGTATTTAAGGATCCGTTGTGTGAAGTCCTTCATCTTGCGAATATTCTATCACAAAAGAATATAAGATGCAAAGGCGGGAGTACCGCGTCATTTATTGTCTGGAAATTGGGCTCACTTTCTAAATTTCTGAAATATTCTATTTAACGCTTGCACTTTTTGTACGATATCTTCTGCTCCTACGATCTCGGTGACACAACACACGGTCTTTGCTCCTCTTTCAAGGACACTCTCAATATTGTGTTCCTTTATCCCGCCAATAGTCACATAATCGATATCGATGTTACTTTCAATATATTCCTGGTACCCCACCCCCACGGCTTTTACTTTCTTTACTCCGGCTCCGAACAACGCTCCAACACCGATATAATCGATATCTTCTCCAAGTGCCTTTCGGGCTTCTTCGGGGGAATGTGTCGATATGCCGATCATTACTTCCGGCCCAACTATCTTCCTGACAATATCTACCGGCAGGTCATCCTGGCCGAGATGTACGCCGTCAGCTTCACAGGCAAGGGCCAAAGAAGGATAATCATTTACAATAAATTGAACATTGTGGTCTTTTGTGATTTTCCTGATCTCCCTGCATTCTTCAAGCATAAAGGAAAATGAAAGGTCGCTATGTTTCTCCCTATATTGAATTATCGAAATCCCACCCTCAACCATCTTATGAGATACTTCAACATTTGATCTGCCTTTGGAAAACCGCATTGCAGTTATCCCGTAGAGCCCTTCCTTTAGAATCCCTTTCTTCACTGTGAAATATCCTCCCAGTCCTTAAAGATCGGCTGCAGTCCCTTTTCTCTAATAACCCTGACGATCTCTTCAACACTTCTGGAATCCGATATCTCGAACTGGGGAACGGACTGTTCGTCTTCAGTATATCCACCCACTTCCGTATGCGACCCTGCTGAAAATCTCGTGACACCGAGATTCAGAAGATTATCCCTGAAATCAGATGTTTCCCGTGTGGAAACTGTAATGCCGCTCCGGGGAAGGAATAGGCGATATGCAAGAAGAATCTGCACAAATAGTCTATCGCTGAGCAAAAAATCCGGACTGTACCCTCCCGGGATATTTCGAATTCTTGGAATTGAAAGGCTTATTTCGGTGTCCAAGTATCTGTTTTCAAGGTATTTCGCATGCAGGGCACATAGAAACGCCTCACTCCTCACCGGAGCGAGTCCGAAAAGAGTACCGATATTTATATAGCGCAATCCCGCCTTCGCTGCCCTTTCCGGTGTTTCCAATCTGTATTTGTAGTTCTTTTTTCTTCCCGCAGGGTGCACCTTGTCATAGATCGAGGTATCATACACTTCCTGATAAACTGTTATTCCGTCAACTCCGGCTTTTTTCAAGATCCTGTAATCCTCGGTATCCATCGGGTATACCTCTATCGAGACGGAAGGAAAATATTTTCTCAGAAGTTTTATCACATCTGAAAGCATTTCAAGGGGAGTGATCTTGTGCGCTTCGCCGGTAAGTAGCAGGATATGCCTGATGCCTTGTGCATTTAGAAAACGGGCTTCCCTTTCTATTTCTTCATGTGTGAGAAGTTTTCTAGTGATCGTATGGGAACGGTTGAATCCGCAATATATACATTCATTGATACAATGATTGGAAATATACAATGGAGCGTACAAGGATACTGTTCTCCCGAAATACTGAACGGTTAAAGAACGGGCTTTTTGAGCCATCTCTTCCAGATGATCCTGTGCAGCGGTAGAGAGAAGAGCCATAAGATCCAGTTCATTGAGTTTATTCTTTGCAAGAGCTCTTTTTACTTCAACGAATGACATCTTCCCAATGCTTTTTTCAATATCCTCCGGATCAAACTTTTTTATGGTCTCGAAAAAGGTCATGACCGGTCTCGCTTTACCTTAAAAAACCGGTAAGCGGTGATGATGCGTTGGCTTCTTTTGATTCCTCTGTAAGTTTTGCCAGAAATGCCATCCTTCCGGCTTTCACCGCATATGAAAAAGCCTCTCCCATTCTAACGGGATCATGAGCGGCTGAAATCGCTGTATTTACAAGAACGGCATCGGCGCCCATCTCCATGGCTGCTGCGGCATGAGAGGGCTTTCCTATCCCTGCATCAACAATTATCGGAACGCTACAACAGTCAATAAGAATCTCGATGAGTTCCCTTGTCCTGATCCCGCGATTTGAGCCGATCGCCGATCCTAAAGGCATTATTGCCGCCGCGCCGGCTTCTTCCAATTTCTTCGCAAGGGGAAGATCGGGATTGATATAAGGAAGAACTATAAACCCGTCTTCGGCCAAGAGCCGAGTTGCATTCAGGGTCTCTTCATTATCGGGCATAAGGTACTTCATATCAGTGATGATCTCTATTTTGATGAAATTTCCGCATCCGGCTTCCCGTGCAATGTTCGCTATCCTTACGGCCTCACCGGCAGTTCGCGCGCCCGAAGTGTTTGGAAGAAGCGTCACATTATCCGGGATATATTCAAGTATATTCTCTTCCTTTGAAGTTAAGTCAACCCTTCTAAGAGCTATGGTTATCATCTCTGAGCCGCTCGCTTCCAGCATTTTGCTTATAAGTTTTTTAGATCTGAATTTTCCTGTTCCGGTAAAAAGCCTGTTGGTAAAAGATTTTCCACCGAGAATAAGGCCTGATTCCATATCATCCCCCTCCCACGAATCTCAAGATTTCAATTGTATCATTTTCCATTATCTTTTCCGTTGGCCATGAATCCCGTCTTTTTATCTTCAAATTATGCTCGATTATCACCGAATCCAGCTGAAGCTCTTTTTCCAATACCAGATCATAGAGATTGGAGGCCTTTACATTCTCTACATGGCCATTGATATTAATTTTCATTATCTCTCCATTAAATACCGAGGGACGTTCAAGGTACCACATTATCCGCCCTTAGTAAGCAGCCAAGGTTCAGGAAGTTGAAAGCACCCATTGCCGCTTCACTGCTCCCGTAGCGATACCGGAAATTATAACAAAAAGATATGTTAAATTCAATAGCTATATACAGGCCGGGAGTACGCAACGCCATTTTCCGAAGGCACAGATCCGGTCTACCGGAAAATCACTGTAATATTATTTTCTCGATCTGGAAAGGTAATTGTGAGTAAACCGTGGAGCCGTAAGGTACCTTAGAATTCCACTGCAGTCACACCAAGCGGGGTTTTAAGCGTACCCTTGAATTGCGGCGTAAAATTACCCGACTTCAATGTCTTTACAATGGATGAACCCAATGATAAAAGACCAACATCCACCGCCACCGCGGAAGACGAAGTACTCAAGGCGGCAATATTCATCATCGAGGTCAATTCGCTGAGCTGCTCGCCGTTCACAAAGAACGCCCCATTTATCTCTATGCCCTTATAGGGGATCTTGCCGGGATTCTTTGCGTTTATATCAAAACTTATCCGCAATGTGGTAAGGTTCTTGAAAGATACGCTCGGCGCGGATATGCTGAATTGCGGCAATTTAGGAAGCGGAATGCTCTTATTGAGCGTGAAGGTAGCGCTCAAAGGTAATGTCGAAGAAAATACCAGCGTATTATTCAATGTCAACTGCACCTCTTCTTTTGATGAGGTCAAGATCTCCGCAAGATCGCCAAGGACCGAAATGGGTATTTCTATATTAACAGCAATCATATTTCCCATTCCCGGGTGAAGCACCTTTCCTGCAAGCGGCGTATCTACTGTCAACATATCCTTGCCTTCGATCTGTACTCCTGTCTTCAAAGAAGCCAGCATCAGATCTGCGGGGGTGGGATTCTCCACATCCAAGGTCAGTATAATGGTAATGCTTTGCGAGGTGATCTCGCCGATCTTAGTCGAATTTACAATGACCTTCGGCTCTCTTATCCCCATCACACCCTCCAGCAAAGAACAGCCGGAAAAGAGTGTCGCCAAAATCAACAGAAACAATAATGCGATATTTTTTCTCATAATAGCTCCTCGGATGAATTATACCATAAGAATAGTGAAAAGCATAAAAATAGTTGATAGGTTATTAGGTGGAAAGAAGATTGTTCAAAGGTTCAAGGTTGAAAGGTGGAGAGGGATGGATCCTTCGCTATACTCAGGATGACACAGAGATATCAATAGCATTAGAAAAGGGACGGAGCTCCGTTCGTTCACCATCGGTGAATGAATTTGGAGGTACTCCAATGATATGATTGTAAGAGGTAAATTAATAGAGTAAGCGAAATATTGATTTTTCAATTACCGTCGGTGCGTTACGCATTAATGCGTAATCACACATTACTCTTCTAAGTGCAGGCAGATTCGCAGTTTGAGATCAAAGGTAGATTTTCTTAGAATAAAGAATCAGCAGCGGATGGAAGCGTCAGGCCGAGATATTCGACCGCGGAACGGGAGACAACACGGCCGCGGGATGTTCTTTTCAGAAATCCGATCTGTATCAGATAGGGTTCATAGACATCTTCAAGCGTTTCGCGCGCTTCAGAAAGGGCGATGGCTAGGGTATCGATCCCTACCGGCCCGCCGTCATATTTTTCGATGATGAACCTCAATATTCTCTTGTCAATATCATCCAGCCCCATCGCGTCTATCTTTAGCTTCTCGAGGGCATAATGCGTTATCTCTTTACCTATACTACCGTCACCTTTTACCTGAGCATAATCGCGGACGCGTTTTAAGAGCCGGATGGCGATCCTCGGCGTCCCTCTGGACCGGCGGGAGATCTCAAGAGCAGACGGCTTGTCTATACCTATCCCAAGGACATCGGCATCACGCATAGTGATCAGGGCAAGATCCTCGGGGCCGTAAAAATCCAATCTGTTGATTATACCGAAACGGTCGCGAAGCGGGCCTGTGAGCATTCCCGCTCTTGTGGTCGCTCCGATCAATGTGAAATGAGGCACATCCAGGCGCAGGGTTTTGGCGGACGGCCCTTGTCCGATTATGATATCAAGGGCATAATCCTCCATCGCGGGATAAAGCGTTTCCTCAACGGATCGGTTCAAGCGGTGTATCTCATCAATAAAGAGTATGTCTCTCTCATCAAGATTGGTAAGTATCGAGGCAATATCCTTTTTTCTCTCCATCGCGGGCCCGGTAGTGGTGTGCAGATTCACGCCGAGTTCGGCAGCCAGTATATAAGCCAAAGTGGTCTTTCCCAGTCCGGGAGGCCCGTAAAGGAGAATATGGTCCATCTGCTCCTTTCTTTCCGAAGCGGCCTGGACAGCGATCGCGAGCTGGTCTACAACTTCTTTCTGACCGACGAATTCTGATAATCTCTTTGGCCGCAGCCCCTTTTCGAATTCCTCTTCACCACCCATTTGCGATGGCCTGTTCAGATGATTAGCCATCTTTTAAAACCTTCTTCACTATCTCTTCTGCAGAAAGTCCTGGCTCGGCCTTTTGCAGCTTAATTAATCTTTTGTCAAGAAATTCCGAGTCATATCCCATAGAGGAGAGTCCTTCACGAGCATCGGTGTAGGCATTTGAAAGAGGTTCTTTTGCCTTTTCTTTCATAGAAATGAATTTCCCGCTTAATTCAAGGATTATTCGGCCGGCACCCTTTTTCCCGATACCGGAGACCTTACACAATGCGTCAATGTCTTCCTGCTCAGCAACTACCAGCAATTGTCCGAAGGTAAATTTATCAAGTATCGCTACTGCCGTTTTCGGCCCTACAGAATTAATGCCGAGAAGGACACGAAAGGCATTTCTCTCATTTTCCGTGGAAAATCCGTAAAGGTCCATCCCGTCGTCACGAGTTCGTAAATGTGTGTAAAAACTTACACTATCGCCCTTCTGCACGCCGCTCAAATTTCTTGAAGTGGTATGAATACCCAAAACGATGCCGCTCCCCGTAAGGATAAGCACCATATTCGGCTCGCGCTTGCCCCATACCTTTCCATTCACTGCTTCTATCATTTCAATACCTTTATCTTTCGCGAGTAGAGATGGCATATTCCCGCCGCAACGGCATCCGCCGCATCATCCGGCTTCGGGACCTCTTTGAGGCCTGTCAATCTCATCACCATCTCCTGCACCTGCCTCTTTCCGGCGCGGCCGTAACCGGTGACCGCGACCTTGATCTCATTCGGTGTATAGGAAAATACCGGAATACCCTTCTGTGCGCCTGTCAGGAGAACGACTCCTCTTGCCTGGCCCACTTGAAATGCGGTTTTCTGATTATTCGTGAAATACAGACTTTCTACAGCCAGCTCCTCAGGAGAATATTTTTCCAATAACAAGCAGAGCTCTTCGTATATACGGAGCAATCTTTGTGGGTCGGCCAGGCTTTTAGAGGTTTCAATAACGCCGAAATCAATAAGATTTATACGGCTGCCTGCCTTTTCGACCAGAGAAAAGCCCATAAGGGCGATCCCAGGGTCAATACCCATTATGATCATTCTTTATTGAACAGCGCCTCCCTCTCTTTTACTATCTTCTGAGAGAGGTTCGAAGGCACGGCCTCATAATGAGAGAATTTCATGGAGTAAAATCCACGACCGCCGGTCATCGATTTTAATATATTTATATAGGTGAACATCTCAGCTAAAGGAACACGGGCGGATATCACTACCTTGCCGCCTTTTTTCTGTTCTGTGCCCTGTATCTTTCCCCTTCTTCCCGAAAGATCTCCCATAATGTCGCCCTGATTTTCCTCAGGAGAGGTTATGAAGAAATCATAGATCGGCTCAAGAAGGATCATTTTTGCTTTTTCACATGCATTTTTAAAGCCCATGGATCCGGCTACCTGAAAAGCCATATCCGAAGAGTCAACAGTATGATAAGAACCGTCATAAAGGATCACCTTGACATTTACCACAGGATATCCGGCAAGAGCGCCCTTTTCCATTGCGCCTTTTACGCCCTTCTCTACAGAAGGAATGAAATTCTTGGGAATGGATCCACCGACAACGGCGTTCACGAATTCAAATCCTTTCGAACATGGCTCTAATTTTATCCAAGTATCTCCAAATTGGCCGCGTCCGCCGGACTGTTTTTTATACCTGCCCTGCGCCTCAGCTGAAGCAGTTATCGTTTCTCTGTAAGGAACCTGAGGATTGGCGGTGTCAACCTCCACTCCGAATTTCCTTTTTATCTTCTCAAGAATCATACTCACATGTGTATCACCCATTCCTGATATGATGAAATCTCCGAATTCCTTGTCCATATACGATTTAAAAGAAGGGTCTTCCTTTGATATCTTGTTAAGGGCGATCGAAACCTTCTCCTGATCATCTTTTGACTTGGGCTGAATCGCCAATGAATAGATCGGTTCGGGGAATTCGATACCGGGAACCTGCAGCTGCGCAGCTTTTCCGCAGATCGAATCCATCGTTTCGGTGACTTTCAGCTTAACAAATGATACGATATCGCCGGCAGATGCCTCATCGATAGTGTCTTTCTTATCTCCAAGAAGTACATAGAGCTGTCCGGATTTCTCTGCTTTCTCTTTATTCAAATTGTAGAAATCGGTGCCGGCTGCGACCTTTCCCGTGATCACCTTGGTGGTAACGACATCCCCAAGATGCGCATCTGAAAGGGTCTTGAACACATATGCGGTGAAAGGCGAAGCTTCATTACGGGCTAATTCAACCTGCTCTTCTCCCTTTAATAGACCGGCAGGCTTAAAATCAGAATATTTTGGAAAATACGCCGAAACTATATCCATAAAAGCGTCAACTCCGCCGTTTTTCACGGCCGATGAGACAAATAAGGGACGGAATTTTCCGGCAGCAAGGCCCAATTTCAATCCCGTTGCGATATCCTTTTCATCCAATTCCATGGTCTCGAGATATTTCTCGGTCAATTCATCCGATGACTCCGCGATCGCCTCTATCATTTTCTCCCTGAAGGATTCGGCAATATCTTTGTGCTCCGCGGGAATATCTGTGATCTCCGGCTTACCGGAAGCGTCTTTATACATATGCGCCTTCATGGTCAGCAGATTTATTATCCCCTTGAAATCTCCCTTCTCGCCGATAGGAATGGTCAATGGGGCAATACCTATGGTCGAATATGATTCGATATCCTTAAAGGCCTTCTGCCATTCTGAGTTTTCTCTGTCTATGCCGTTTACTATAAAAATAACGGGTTTGTCTCTGTCTTCCGCCAATTCCAGGGATTTCTCCAATCCCACTTCGATCGCGGACGCGGGGTTGATGAACAGCGCCGCAATATCAGCGGCAAATAAGCCCGAAATGATCTCGCCCTGAAAATCAAGAAATCCGGGGGCGTCTACTATCTGTATCTTCTTGTCCATGTGCTCGACATAACCCATTGAAAGGTTAATTGACTGTCCTCTGTTCTGCTCTTCCACTTCAAAATCCAGTACTGTATTCTTTTCCTGGGTTTTCCCCATCCTGTTTATCAGGCCGGCATTAAAGAACATGGTCTCGGCAAACGAAGTTTTTCCGCTGCTCATATGCCCAAAAAATCCAATGGTTATCTTCTTGTCTGATGTATATACTTTCATCACTATTCCTCCTCTAAATCCATATCATCCGGAATATCCAGATTTGAAAAAATATTTGCTACATCATCCAGATCGTCTAGCAGCGAGAGAACCCTCAAGACCTTCTTGGTATTGTTCTCATCAATACTTACCAGATTCTGCGCAATATATATGATCTCGGCGCTTTCCACCGCGATATCTTTTTGTTTTATGGCATCCGCCACTACGAACAGGTCCTTATAATCACAGGTTATATAATATCCGTCGTCCTCTGTTTTCAGGTCCTCGCCGCCAGCTTCGATGATGATATCCATAACGGTATCCTCGTCGGAACTTTCCTTTTTTACAAAGACCTGCCCCTTCTTGTCAAAGTTCCATGCGACACAGCCGTCTTCACCCAGGTTTCCGCCGTACTTGGAGAGGATATGTCGGATCTCGGAAGTTGTCCTGTTCTTATTGTCTGTGATAGTCATCATCATAAGCGCAATACCTTTCGGGGCATAACCCTCATATAAATACTCTTCATAGACAACTCCGGGAAGTTCGCCCGTTCCTTTTTTTAATGCCTTTTCTACATTGTCCTTTGGCATATTCGCGGCCTTCGCCTTATCAATGGCGGTTCTAAGGGCGGGATTTGAATCGGGATCGCCTCCACTTTTCGCCGCAAGTGTAATTTCTTTCGCGATCTTTGTAAATATTTGCCCTCTTTTGGCATCTGCGGCACCTTTCTTACGTTTTATGGTGCTCCATTTATTGTGGCCTGACATAGCTCCTCCAATTTCATTAAATAACTGTGTATAGTGGTCATTTTATCAAAAAATAGAGGTTTTGTAAAGGTACCGGGTCTTTACATCTTACATTTCTCAAAATACTACATCTAAATAAATTGCCCGCGGGCCTAAATATGTAAGATGTAAAGACCCGGTACCTTGACGATACATTGGAATTTTGTTAAAATCCGTTAAGATAAAGGAGTTCATATGAAGAAGATCATTGAATGCGTTCCCAATTTTTCAGAGGGAAGGGACCTGAAGAAGATCGAGGAGATCAGAAAAGCCATACTTTCGGTAAGGGGCGTGACCCTGCTTGATGTGGATCCCGGAAATGCCACCAACAGAACTGTGGTTACAATCGTTGGCGAACCCGATGCGGTTGGCGAAGCCGCCTTCCGCTCTATAAAGAAAGCGGCGGAGGTCATTGATATGAGCGGACACAAGGGCGAACATCCGCGTATGGGCGCTACCGATGTATGTCCTTTTGTTCCGGTGGCGAATATGTCAATGGAAGAAGCGGTAGAGCTTAGTAAAAAGGTGGCAAAAAGAGTGGGAGAAGAATTGAATATCCCCGTATTTCTATATGAATATTCCGCATCCAACGAGAAGCGCAAATCGCTCGCATATATCCGCGAGGGTGAATACGAAAAGATGGCGGAAAAGATAATCACCGATGAATTCAAACCCGATTTCGGGCCTCAGGACTTCAATGTGACCGCCGGCTGCACCGCCATCGGCGCGAGAGAGTTCCTGATAGCATATAATCTCAATCTCAATACCACGGATGTCAAGCTTGCCAATAAGATCGCGAAAAGGATCAGAGAGAAGGGATGGAAAGAGAAACAGGCCGACGGCTCCAGGAAGCAGGTTCCCGGCCTATTAAAATCGGTGCGCGCCGTGGGATGGTTTATAGAAGAATACGGTGTTGCGCAGATATCCGTTAATCTGATCAATTATAAAGTAACTCCTCTTTGGAAGCTTTTTGAGGCCGCGGAAGAAGTTGGAAGGCAATTCGGCATTCGTATAACAGGAAGTGAATTGGTAGGCTTGATCCCGCTTCAGGCATTGAGGGAGACCGGAGAACATTTTCTTCAGAAAACAGCTAACTCCACCGCGATACCGGAAAGGGATATTTTGAAGATCGGCGTTCTGTCGATGGGACTCTCAGAACTCTACCCCTTCAAACTTGAAGAAAAGGTCATTGAATATAAGATAGCGGAGGAGGGCATACTCACCTCCATGAGAGTAGATGCTTTCTGTGATGAGCTTTCTTCAAACTCCCCCGCTCCCGGCGGGGGTTCGGTAGCCGCTCTTTCCGGTGCTTTGGCAGCATCTCTGCTTTCAATGGTAGCAAATCTTACCCATGGGAAAAAGAAATACAAAGATGCATGGGAAGAGATAGAAAAAGCCGGCAGAAAGGCACAGGATATAAAAAGCAGACTCGTCAGCATAGTCGATTCCGATACGGTCCTCTTCAATGAATTCATGGCGGTCAGAGGAATGCCGAAATCCACTGAAGAACAGAAAGAACTGCGAAAAAAGGCGGTAGAACAGGCATCTTTGAATATCACACTCTCTCCTTTGGAATTACTCCGAGTCATGAAAAAGCTGATCTCACCACTAAGAATAATCGCGGAAAAGGGCAATGTAAATTCCATTTCCGATGCGGGAGTCGCCGCGTCAATGCTTAGGGCCGGGGCGGAAGGCGCCCTGCTGAATGTCCTGATAAATCTGCCTTCGCTCAGCGACAGCGCCAGAGCGGATGAAATTAAACTTGAGGCAGATGCGCTTTATGATGAGCTCTTGAAGGGTTCGCAGGAAATATTCGAGCAGGTGAAGAACGATCTGTAATCCAAATCCAAATGCAAAAATATCGGGAGCGGCGCGAATACTGTTTGCGGCCGCTCTCATGCTCTTCTCCAGCTGCGCCCACCTTCAGCCCGCCCCATACAAGGGAAAGTGCTTTGCAGTATCTCCGGTTGAAAACAATACTGACATAGGCCTTTCCCGCGATCACACTGAAGCCATATCCGAAGAGCTCTTGTCAAGGGGATATTCCATTATCGACCCTTCTTTCGTTGCCGGCTCCACAGAGGGACATAATGAAGAAATATTGAGAAAAAACGGCGCTGATCTTTTCATTCGGATCAGCGTTAAAGACTTCTTCTTTGAACAGATCGGCGGCAAAGACAATGCGATGATACGGGCGCGCTTGATAATTACCTGCACACTGATAAACTTAAATGAAGAGAAAGAGGTCTCATCCAAGGAGTTCTCAATAGAATTCTCTCGGCTTACCGTATTCACACAATTTCCCTACTATATTTCCTTTACACCGTTCAAAGAGTATCTTTTCAATCGAATGCTAAGTGCTCTGATTCATAAATACATTGACAATGGAATGTTCTGATTTGAATCAATTCCAACGATAAATGCAGTCTGAAGTGTGAGGTGTAAAGTGGGAACCAGGATGAAATAAAACTGGATCCCACGGTCGTAAGCTCCCTCTGGATGACATTCTCTTCTTTATTTCCTTCCCGCATCCGCTCATCGGGAGCCCGGCAGCACCGGGCGACCAACCCAAAAGAGTTTTGAACCGTTT
>JAGLWT010000100.1 GCA_023133295.1 bacterium
TACCGATTACTTCGCTAATAAACCTTCTGATTTCAGCAACTGCCTCCATTGAGCTTTGTTGAGAGAATGTGGAGCTATTTGTTTTAAATTCCTTTCCAACTATGATGCATCCATCTGACCATGTTTCATCTTTTCCATAATGTAATTGTACATTTTTCATAGGTACATCTTTTTGATCTTTAGTGATAAAATTAATTACCATTCCGTGTTTTGAAGAAGGATACCACTGAATATTACTGTATGTACCTGCTTTTATTGGCAAGATCTTCCCTTCACTACTTATACTTTTTGCTCCTCTTTCAATAGTTTTGCCACTAATCTCGTTCATTCCCACAGCACTTATTGTATATCTACCAGTAGTAACTTGATTATTTTGTGCATGTCTGAAAATGGAAATCGTAACTTCCCTAAGGCCGTCAGGATCGATGAATTTCAGCGGGTTATTCCTGCTATACAAAAAACGGTTAAGTGTTTGCGGATTGACATATTTTCCATTCACCACATCCGGCTTCATCCATCTGCCATTATTGTAGTCTAGATATCTGGCTCCGAAGTAATCCAGATCAGACTCTCTATCCCTTTCCTTCCCCGTGAACTTATAACCATTGGGAGCACTAATCGAACGTCCCCGTCTCTGACTTGCGATCTCATCCCCAAAAGGTCCGAAAGTTGTTTTCTCAACCCATCCTCCGGTAGTGTCGGTTAATAGAATATTGTTGCCTAATATGTCTTGATGATACACTTTCTCAGCACTGGTTGAACCGTCCTCCTCAAACTCCTTGCTATATAATTTCTTGCCTAAACCATAATAATACAGGTCTTTCTTGGATACTGTCCCATCGTTTTTTATCTTCAACTCAAGTTCCACCTCCGAGCCTTCATAAAGATAAAGGGTTGAATCGTATTCTTTAATAAGTCCTGATTTCACATCAATCACTTTCTTTGATAACCTCATTCCCGCTAAATTATACTCGATATCCATCGCATCTGTCAAATCGAATAGATGTGATTTCAGGTTTTTGCTATATTTCCTGTATCCGACCATCTGATTTTCACAGTTCCAGAGATATTCTTCCTTTCCGGTTTCAAACAATCCCGTATGATGTATTTTGTGGGTAGTATTGCCGTTTGCATCGTATTGGAAATCAAGGTAGCTCAGTATTTCAACCCCGTTCATTGACCTCTCTATGAGTAATCTGTTGGAATCTGTCGCATACTGGTATTCGTAGTCATTGAACATCGAATTGTACTGCATCCTGTTGCCTGTCGTGTCGTATGAGTATGTGTTGTATGCACCGTCGGAGCGTTTGTAATAGCTTCCCTGAACTCCGGTCAGGCGATACAACCCATCGTATGTATAGGTGGTCTCGGCTCCATATTCGTCTATCAATTTGCTCCTGTTTCCAACATCGTCATATTGATACTGGTTCCGGTACAATACCTCGGCACCCTTTTTGATCTTGAGATCAGTCATCCAGTATCTTTTCGGGTGATATGTGTATTCCGAACTCGTGCCATTGA
>JAGLWT010000101.1 GCA_023133295.1 bacterium
GCCGGGCTCCCGGTGAGCGGATGCGTGAAGGAAAACAAAGAAGTGGAAAGTGTCATCCAGAGGGAGTTGGCGACCGTGGGATCCAGTTTTATTTCATCCTGGTTCCTATTTTACACCTTACACCTCACACTTCAGACTGCATTTATCGTTGGAATTGACTCAAATCTAGACATTACATTGTCATCGTATTTATGGATCAGAACACTAGTCCGCTTTTGATTTCAAAATTCTTTGTGTTATAATCAGTTGTTGAAAATATGAGCAATATGAAGGACAAAGAGAAAACAATTGCGGATCTGCTTTCAAAGGTAAAGAAGATCAATGATAAATACAGTTCAGCATTTGACAAGCCGAAGGTAAAGGCCCCTCCCCCTGGATTTGACGGTCTCCTGGAAACAGGAATAAAAGGCAGAAATCAGGAAGGGGAATATTTCTATATAGAGAAGCGGATTCCGTTTCTCGACCTCCCGTATCTGAGATCCTCCAAGACATTATTTAATCCCGATCCCAAATGGAATTCTCTTTTACACAATGAGGATATCTCGCCGGAAAAGTGGGTAGCATTCGATATCGAAACCTCCGGCTTGGGTTTCGATCAGGATATATTTGCTTTCTTGATGGGATTTTGTTCGATGGACAAGAATGGCCTGACGATCAGAGAATATTTTATTGAAGACCCCTCTAAACAAAGAGCCGCTCTATATGAGGCGGCGCAATATTTTAAGAAATTCGATCTGATCCTTTCATTTAACGGTAGAGGATTTGACCTTCCGGTAATGGAAAATATGTATAACCGCGAAAAAATGAGCTCTCCATTTTCTGATATTCTACATACCGATCTATTGATCCCGGCAAGAAGATTCTGGCGGCACTATGAAAGCCGCAGCCTGCAGTCCTTGGAAAAACGCCTGCTTTCATTTCATCGTACAGGCGATATACCCTCCTCATTAATACCTGAAAAATACTATGAATATCTCTACACCGGCCGCACGGATGATATCGAACAGATCATCTGGCATAATCTCTGGGATGTGGCATCGCTGTTTTCAATTGCCGCCGCAATGAACCGTATGCTCGATGATATCGACAGTTGTGATTCCAATGAGCTTCTGAATCTCTGTGAGTATTTTATGGAGAACGATGAAGATGAAATAGCGGGGAATGCCTTTGAGCGTTTGAAAGAGCGCGGCATCGGTAATTGCTCCTTTGCGGGAGTGGAGAGATTCGCCCTGAAGATACGGAATTCCGCATTTTCAGAAGCGGGATTATATTTATTGGAAGAACTTATATTGAATGAAGCGATATCGCCGAAGGGATTAAGCGGGTATCTTGTGTCCGCATGGCGCAAATGCCATTATACTAAGAAGGTGATAGACCTGATCGCGGAGCTTGATCTTGGCAGCGCAGACAGAAAGCGGTTTGAGAAATTAGTGAAGAGAAAAGAGGCTGGAGGTTAGAGGTTTAGCTTCGCAGGGCACAAGCGACAAGAGCACAAGTGCACAAGTGGGAAAATACAATGGACAGTGAACAATTGGGGAATAATAGTAGGGGCACGGCATGCCGTGCCCTTCCCTTTCTTCTTGTGTCATTCAGATTGAGCGGTAGCGATTGAAGAATCCAGGCGGGAAAATGAAAAAGGGATATGTCTATATAATAGCCAATAAAAGGAATGGAACGATATTGTACTGTTCCATAAATACCATGACAATGGAATGATTAGATTTGAGGCAATTCCAACGAACAATGAGCGCTGCGTACCCTTTGTGGTCCG
>JAGLWT010000102.1 GCA_023133295.1 bacterium
GCCCGAAGGGAATATCATCTTTGGTCAATTTATTCCTCTCTCTTCGCTTACGGACCACAAAGGGTACGCCGCACTCATTGTTCATCGAAATTGATTCAAATCTAAACATTCCATTGTCATCGTACTTATGAATCAGAACACTCTCAGTGTTCTGAGCCCGTATCGTGGGGATCAAAAGATCATCGCACCTGCTTCTATGGTAACCTTTCCTCCGAAATGTTCCGTCGTATTATAGGCGGCAACAATATCCCAGAAGGTACGGCCAACTCTCACCTTCAATCCTAAGCCCGCGGAAAACGGAGAAAATACTGTATTAGTGGTATATCCTGTATAGAGATACACCATTGAATTGAAGATATATGTCAGTGATAAAGAACCGTACATGTCCTGATCCTTATACTGAGCGGCATTGAATTCAAGGACGAATTTGTTTTTGCCGACCTGGAACACATCCCATAGGAGGCCGTATTTCATGACCAAAGGAAGGGTCAATGCATCACTATCTTCGAAATATTGAACATTATTACCAAAATTCTCGGCTGAAAATGCTATTCTGAGACCCTTCAGGTACTCTTCATTCTCATATGTGAATCCAATATTAAAAAACATTGAATCTATCATATATTCTTCCAAAGTTTCATAGACGTAGTTTGCGGAAGCACCGAAGGCAAAATTCTTGGTAAGCTGCTTGCCCCATCCAAGGGTTGCCGCCAGTGCGTTTCCGGAAAAGGTTTCTCCGTCTTCGGAAGGATCTACCACATAGCCCCATGGTTTGGTGTACTCGAACTCACCGTAATCGAAGCTTCTGACAACAACGGACAATACTCCGAGATCATCGCTTATTCTTTTTGCGATGGCTGCATATTGATAACCGGTGTCCAGTATCCAATCAATGCTTCCTGCTCTTATATCGAAATTTCCGAGCTCATCGAGTCTCGATGGATTGATCAGTCCTGCCAATGCTGTATCTATAGAAGCAAGAGAGGTTCCGCCGGTCGCCATATGGGCGCCGCCTACCGGAAGTCTTAAAAAATCAAATGCTGTTGTTCCGGTTCGGAATGAAAAAGAGGTTCCTGCCCAGACGCTCATGGAAACCAGAACGATCAATGCTATTGTTAGTTTTTTCATTTTTCCACCCTACCTAATTATCATGAATTTGCCGGTGATTTCATCACCGCCATCTCTGGGAAGCACTCTGAATACATATGCTCCGGGAGCCAAGAACTGCCCCTTATCATTATTAAGGTTCCACTCAACCTCTGCAACAGAACTGTAATGTTCAATGGTTCTTACAAGAAGGCCGGAAAGCGTGTAAACCTTGATGGTACATGAGCCGGGAAGGTGAATAAAATTCACTCTTCTGGAAGTATTCTCCCATGTGGTGTACTGCCCTTCAATATAGGGATTAGGTACAACTTCTACCTTAAGCTTATACTCTTCAAGTGTTTCTTCAATGTCCCATTTCGGAGTAGCGGGAGTAACATTGGCCAAAGCCGATGAATACGCAGGAGGTATCGGAGGAACTGCTGTACGGCTTCCTGTATCATACGCACAGACCGAGTAATAATATGTAAAACCATTGAAAATCGAAGGATCGTTATCTGTATATTCACCGAAATATGTCGAGTCCCATGTTGCCTTCTCCAATTCTGAAGCGGGAACAACACCCCAGGAATTGTAAACATATGTTGAATCCAACTGCGCCACAAGAGCATAGTCTCCCAATTCAATATCTCCCATACCTGTCAGGTTTCGATAAACGCGATAGCCGTCCCAGTCCCTTTCACCGGAACTCGGGTCACGGGAGGCCTCTGAACCCACAGAATACTCAGGAGAAGGATCATCTACTTCCGTAAAGAATCCCTGTTCTCCTGCTGGCAGGGGTTTCGGTATGTAATTTCTGTTACGTGACCATTTGACATAAACCTCTTTACTGCCGGCTTCCACTGAAAGAAAGGGTGACTCCGGTGGAGGATTGGGAATGAGCCAGTCATTGTCCGGATCGCCGTCTTGTGTTGTCTCATATGTTTGGATCGCAACATTCACATTTGTATTGAACTTGGTAAGGTCATAACCCATGGGGTTTGCCCAGGCGATCTCCTTAGTAGCACCGGGAGCAAGATTGAATGGTCCTAATGCAAAAAGGATCCTGGCATCGTATTCTTTTGTATATGAATAATCGATCTGCTCCGAGAGCATGATATCCCATACCCAAGCATCGGAGAAGTTTGCGGTCTCATCATATCCGATCTGAAGATTACAGACCGCGACCTCACTCGTATCAAATATTGTAATTCCCACTACACCAAAAGTATCTTCGTAGCGGGGATGGTATACATATGAAGTCCTTATGGAAGGGTCATAATATGAAACATTGTATGCGGCATTGGTATGATTAACATCAGCGTCCATATAAAGGCCGAAATAAAATGGGTTCAATGTCTCCTCTGAATCATTTGTCATCTCAAGAATATGGATGTTAACATCATCCGCATTCGGATAATTCCATCTTAGCTGACGATGCACTCCGCTTACGCCAAGAGGGGATTTACTAAACGAATCATCGATGAACGACATATAATCTGATTGCGAGAACGACTCCATAAGGTCATCGTTTATCGCGGACATGTAAAAGCCGTAAAAGCTGGTCAGGCCCTTATAAGTACCAGGATAATAGACCAGTGAATCAATGGGAGATTGAATATCAGAGTCCCAGAGAAAATCCGAAACAACTCCATTTGAACCCCACATGATATTGTGGTCATACACTACCTGACCCATCTGCTGGTCACCCAGATTTTTCGGATACTGCCAGCCGGCAAAGAGCACAGACCAGCCACCGAATGACGCCGGATTAGCCATGGTTCCGTACCACCATGCATTGGAACCGGCGGTGATTGCGTAATTACCGAAACAATCATTATATAATGACGCGTTCAGAGATACCCATATATAATCATGGGCAATGACATAATAACAGAACCAGAAAGGTCCTTTTTCCTCATCTTCCAACCTTGGGTTGAAAGCAGGGGTCTGACCCTTCAACGATTTCGCGAATGGCATAATACCAATGGTGAAGATAAGTAATAGAATGAAAAGGACGCTTAGCCTTTTATTCATAACAGTCCTCCTAATAATTTTTAATATTATAGCAAAACTTTATATAGTAGTCAAGAATAATATAGTGTCCTGATTCACAAAGTCGATAACAATGGTTGACAAGTGCACAAGTGACAAGAGCACAAGGCACAAGTGGGTAATGAAAAAAGAAACACACTCGTAAACGAAAAATAGTTATATCGCTTTACCCATTAATTATCCTGTCACAATCATATCACGCCGCACCCCAAACAAGATATGGGACACGCCGTACTCCGCAGGAGTTCGACTGTCCCGGTGCAAAAGTTCCAAGCGGAGAGTTGAAAATTGTAAAGCAATTGTACACTCTACGCCCCGTTAGAATCAAGCGCTAGCGCCATCCTCAATCACTGTCTCTACGAATATTTCTGATTATTTCCTTCTTACCCCTTACCCACTTGTGCACTTGTCACTTGTGCTCTGCGAAGCAAATCCTCTATTTTTGAGTCAGATCACATAGTCTATTTTGGAGTTTAGCCGAAGAGCTGCAACTTGAATAACATCTTTTACATTCGATAAAAGAGGCGAGTAAGGAAGGTCGGCATCTATTAAAGAAGAAAGCGGAGTTTCCAATAAAGCGGCCAAGAGATAAATTCTTCGGAGGGCATCGCCATGTCCCCAGAATTCACAACCTTTGATAATGCCCTTCCTCGAAGAGAACAATCTGACATTAACCTCACCCGCAATTGCGTCCAATGCAGAAGCTTCATGTGATGTGTATTTTTCTGAAATGATCTCTTCCGAGCTCCGGGTTATTCCGGTTCTACCGATTTGAAATTCGCCCAGTTTCAGCACTTGTGATCCGAAGACCTTAAGGCCTCGGGAAGCAAATCCCAACGCACTTTCACCCGCGATAACCCCTGCTCGGTTGGCATATGTTCCCATGGGCAGATATTCATTTATACCTGTTTGCGTGTTGATATACGAAGCACAGTCGCCGGCGGCTAAGATATGCTCATCCGAGGTCTGCATTCTATAATTTACTTTGATCGCGCCATTTTTCACTTTTGCGATATCAATAAAGTCGGTATTCGGGAGAACACCTGTACACACGAACAGGGCATCACAGTCGACAACCCCTTTCGAAGTTCTTACTTTTCCGTCTTGAGAAACTCCATGGAAAAGTGTATTTTCATATATTTCGATATTTCTATCACTTAAGTATGCCAGCGTATCATTTCTCAAATCATCAGAATATCCGGGAAGGATTCGCTCTCCTTCTAAAATTACGGCACCGACTCCGGCTTCCTGCAATTCAAGCGCAGTTTCAAGTCCTGCAAAGCCGCCGCCGATGACCAAGGCTTTTTTGATCCCGCCGTCATCGATCATCTTCTTCGCATTGAAGAATTGTTCGGGCTCCGGAACAAATGAAGGAAGGGAATAAGAGGTCTTTGCATAGGAAGCCCCGGAGGCAATTATCAATCTGTCGTAATGGATCTTTTCCACATTGCCATCCTTTTTGAAAAGAACGATTTTCTGCGAACTGTTGATCTTTATCACCTCAGCAGCAATGATCACTTCCGGGCCACGGGTTGCGGTATATACCTCAGGCGTCATATGAATGATATCTTGCATAGAGGATATCTTGCCGCTCAATATATAAGGGATCGAACAATTAGAGTAGGAAATATAGTTCTTCCTTTCCAAAACGGTAACTTCGGTTTCGGGAGAAAGTCGTTTGATCTGTGCGCCGGCAGACAACCCGGCTGCGTCACCGCCTATTATGACGATCTTCAACCGATCTCTCATATAAATTCAATGAGCCCTGTTTCATCCATATTGGAAATTCTCACGCTGGAATAGAGGTCTAAGTCCGGATATTTCTCACTCAATAGATCACGCCCCGGCAAGAAACTATTCTCAATGATAGCCCCCATTCCCACTACCTTGGCGCCAGAGGTCGCCATGATCTCCATTAACGCCAATGAAGTCGCGCCCGTTGCCAGGAAATCGTCAACGATATATACATCATCTGAGGGGCTTAAATATCTCGATGAAATGATTATCTCGACCTCGTTCATCTTGGTGGGAGAAACTATCTTTCTGGAATAAAGCGGCTCGATCAATGTAATGGGAATTTTTTTACGCGCAAAGACCATGGGAAGATCCATCTTAAGCGCCATGAGGGTTCCCACTACTATACCCGATGTTTCAATGGTTACTATCTTATCTATTTTGTCATACAGGGACACTTCTCTCAGATGATCAATAATATCATCCGCAACTCTGTCCATAAGGCCCACATCCACCTGATGATCCATAAAGGAATCCACTTTCAGAATTTCACCCTTCTCTATCACCATGCCTTCCTTCAATATCTTCTCTTTTAATTCCTTCATCACAACCTCCCTATGTAGTGTTTCATCATTAGCTGGACAATGGCTGAAGTTATTTTTGTTCAGCATGAGAGGCGCGAGGTGAATAAGATTGTTCAAAAGTTGAAATGTTCAAAAGTTCCAGGTTGAGAAAATTAATCCAGACGGAAACATATTTATCCCGTCATTATCGTTATTGGGCGTGTGACCTTGGAAACCCCGCTTACATCGGGGACCCGATAATCCATCCTTCTCTACCTACAAACCTATCACCTTCTACTTACTCACCTCGCACATCGTACATCCAACCTCGTACTCAGTCTGCGCAGCAGGCTGTGGGTACACCGCGCTCATCGTTCGTCGGAATTGACTCAAATCTAAGCATTCCATTATCAAGCTAATTATAAAACACTATACCAAAATATTTTACCCTTTACCTCTCTTTTTTGCAAGACAGCGAACTCCGCTAGTTTACTCCAACATATAAGGCCTTATCACATTGACGCCTCAGATATCCCGCTATGTTGGGATAAACCCCTTTTTGTCATGTACTGAAAATTCTTCCGGAGGTCGAGAATTCCTATATGCTTTTGGGTTCGTAGGCCATAAGTTTTTTTTAATAAATAACTTGACAAGAGCAAAATAAAACTATATATTGTTTTTACGGGATTCATTCAACTACATCTAGTGATTTTTGGAGGTAAGTAGTGGAAGTTAAGTATGTTGAGAAACGAAATGGCACTTTTGAAAAGTTTGACCTTTTCAAGATTGAAAACGCCGTCAGAAGGGCGTTTAAAGAGACAGGGCAGGAAGCAAGGATTGAAGTTTTTAAAGAACTTTCCTTGGATGTTGTAAAGAGAATAGCGAAATTATTTCCTTCGGTCGAGGATATTCAGGATCATGTTGAAGTCGTCCTCATGGAGAAAGGGTATCATAATACCGCCAAATCGTATATTATCTACAGAGAAAAACACTCTGAAATACGAAAAATGGGCGAAACCGTTAAAGAAACAGAGAAAGTTATCGATGATTATATAGATATTAAGGACTGGAGAATTAACGAGAACTCTAATATGAGTTACTCCCTCCAGGGTTTGAACAATCACATCGCATCAACTATTTCCGCAAATTATTGGCTGAAGAAGATCTACCCGAGCTCAATCGGCAATGGACATATCGCAGGGGACTTTCATGTTCATGATCTTGGCTCATTGTCCTCTTATTGTGTAGGATGGGACCTTGGCGAACTTTTGAAAAGAGGCTTCGGTGGAGTTCCGGGAAAGATCCAATCAAAACCCCCGAAGCATTTCAGGACAGCATTGGGGCAGATCGTGAACTTCATGTACACCATGCAGGGCGAAGCGGCAGGAGCACAGGCATTTGCCAATTTCGACACACTCCTGGCTCCCTATATCAGATATGACAACCTCTCATACAGAGGGGTCAAGCAATCCATGCAGGAATTTGTATTTAATCTGAACGTTCCCACCAGAACCGGATTTCAGACCCCATTCTCCAATCTGACAATGGACCTTACCGTTCCCAATTCGATGAAAGAACGAAGGGTATCTGTCGCCGGAAATGATATGGAAGAGTCTTACGGGGACTTCCAGGAAGAAATGGATCAGATCAATAACGCATTCGCCGAAGTAATGATCGAGGGGGATTCGGCCCATCGTATTTTCACTTTCCCTATTCCCACTTACAATATCACTAAGGACTTTGACTGGGATAATGCGAACTTGGAAAAAGTCTGGGAAATGACCGCCCGCTACGGGATCCCCTATTTTGCCAATTTCGTCAACTCTGATATGGACCCCGATGATGCTCGCTCGATGTGCTGCAGACTACGGCTTGATAACAGAGAAATACGAAATCACAATAAAAACACCGCGAAGCTCGGAATTAATCTTGGCACCGAGAAACCCGCAGAGAGCGAGGACCACACTCAAAGAAGAGGCGGACTTTTTGCAGCCAACCCTCTCACCGGCTCGATTGGTGTTGTAACGATAAATCTTCCCCGCATCGGTTATCTATCCCAGAGCGAAGAGGAATTCCGCGAACGCCTTTATGAGAAAATGGATATCGCGAAAGAAAGCCTCGAGATCAAAAGAAAGATCATAGAAAAACTTACGGGTAATAATCTTTACCCTTATACCCGATATTGGCTGAAAACGATAAAGGAAGAAAAAGGTGAATACTGGGCCAATCATTTCTCCACGATCGGACTTGTCGGAATGAATGAGGCGGCGCAGAATTTCTTGAAACAGCCATACAATTCTCCCGAAGGGAAGCATTTCGCTAAAAGAGTGCTTGATATGATGTTAAAAAAATTGGAAGAATTCAAAAGGGAAACCGGAAATCTTTACAACCTGGAAGCCTCTCCCGCAGAAAGCGCAAGTTACCGGCTCGCCAAAAAAGATAAGGAATTCTTTGACGAAGTCGCTGCGTCGGGTGATGATGCGACCCCTTATTACACCAACTCAGTACATCTGCCTGTCTGGGAGACCAATGATATCTTTGAAGCGCTTTCACATCAGGATGAGTTGCAGTCCACATTTACCGGAGGAACGGTGATCCACCTTTTCGTGGGTGAAGAAATAAAAGATACAACGGCTTTAAAAAATCTGGTCAGGACCATCACCAATAATTATCATCTGCCTTATTTTTCGATCACACCGACATTTTCCATATGCCCTATTCACGGATATCAGTCCGGTGAACATTGGACATGTCCACTGGAACACACGGAAGAAGAAATGGACCATTACGGAAAAATAAACAAGCAGGGTGTGAGCGTTATGCCCATGGAAGTATATTCCAGAATAGTCGGCTACTACCGTCCGGTCATGGATTGGAACAAAGGGAAAAAGATGGAATTTGCGCAAAGAACAATGTATAAGTTCGATAAAGCGGCTAATAGTAATCCGATTCAAAAATAGAGGCTAGAGGTTCGAGATTAGTGCAGAGAAGATTGTTCAAAAGTTGAAATGTTCAAAAGTTCAAGGTTGGTAAACATAATGAAAAGGAAAAAAGAATGAATAATTGTGAGACTGAGAAGAATTATATTTATCATTCTGAAAGAGCGGTAGCGACCGAAGAATCCATTCCCTTTGTCATTCCCGCGAAAGCGGAAATCCATCCTTTTTCTTGTCCACACGTCACATCTCGTACCTCGTACTCAGTCCGCGCAGCAGACTGTTGTTCCACTGGGTCCACTGCGAAGCGTAACCGGTGAACTTGGAACGCTAGTGTTCAGGGGAATCCAAAAGTTAACCTTAATTGATTTCCCGAAAGAGGTAGCTGCGACCCTATTCACCGGAGAATGCAACTTCAGATGTCCCTGGTGCCACAATCGGGACCTCGCATATCTCAACACAGAAAGTTTTCCAATTATTCCGGATGATGAAATGCTCGATATTATAAGCGAAAGAAAGGATTTCATCGGGGGAGTATGCATCACAGGTGGAGAACCACTCATGTGGGGACAGCGGCTCAAGGATTTCATCAAAAAAATCAAAGCACTAGGCCTGAAAGTCAAGATAGATACCAACGGAAGCTTTCCCAAGCTCCTTGAGGAAATGATCAAGGAAGATCTGATAGATTTCGTCGCGATGGATATCAAGAATATTCCGGAAAAATATGCGCAGACGGTAGGATTGGCATCCGTCGCTATAGAAGATATCAAAGAGAGCATTCGCTTGATAAAAGAACTACCGGACCATCAATTCAGAACCACAATAGTTCCGGGGCTTGTCGAGGAAGCCGACCTGCCCGCCATGGAATCATGGGTAGGCGAGAAAATTATCTGGCAGGAATACCGAGAACCCTCGTAGGGACACGAGGGTCGAGGTTGGATGATGGAGGGTAGAGGTTAGTTGGAGAATGAGAAAATATACCACATCCGTAACCGAAAAACCGTTATTTCGTTTACACCAATAATTCTTCTGTTACAATCATTTCACGCCGTACCCCAATCAAGATAGGGGACATGTCGTACGCCTCAGGCGTTCATCTGTCCCGATGTAAAAGTTCCAAGCGGAGAGTTGAAAATTGCAAAGCAATTGTACACTCTCCGCAATGTATAGAATCATATGGTAACATTTTCCACACCTATTTTCCCGTCATTCCCGCGGAAGCAGGGAATCCATCCTATTTTTTCTCAAACCTATTCAACTTGGACACCGATTCACTGGGTCCACTTACTTTTTGCATAAATCGCGAATTGTTTTAATGTTTCCGCATCTACATTCTCTGCGGCGTCAGTGCCCGTATATTTATTGAGAGCCCGTTCAATGACCTGTCTATATTTCGTAGGTAGATTCCCCAAGCCCCATTCCCCACCTTCCTTCTTTGATGTAATGATACCGTCATCAATGAATGCGAGCACCCTGCATAGATTAAGCACGCCATATGTCGGGACAGGGCATGTGCCGGTATCCGGGCCTTTTAAAATATTGCCTATGCTCCATTCCGAATCGGTTAGGATCGACTTCAGATAATATTTCTTCGGCACCTCGAAAAATACTTCTCTTATCGGTTTTCCTGACAGACAGATGCCGCGCTTTTTAACGATAACCAGATGAGCCGCCAGATCGGGATCGGCATCATCTTTTGAATAATCAACCGTACCGTTTATATATCTTTGCTTCCATTCATTTGAATAGTGCAGTTCATATGGCGTCGGATACTTAAAATCTTTCAATTCAGCCTGAAGCACAATACTCATCTCCAGACCGTTCACCGGATTCTGATCCGACAGATCCAGGAGCAGCTTGATGATCTTCTTTTTTGAATCGAGGTCAAGCTTCTCTTTTACCACAGCCAGAAAATCCACATCACTGGATCTGTGGTTGAAACAGTTCATTGCTATTGAGCCGTGGATATAGATTCCGACAAGATTATTCCTCAGGACATCGGAATATCCCGTTTTAATTTTATCTAAAATATCTTTGATCCGCTCAGGAATATTTATCATATCAACACTAATTCAATTGAAAATTGCCAATTTCTCTCATTCCCTTCTGCCCTAACCTCCAACCTCGAACCTCTGCGTAGCGTCATTCTTCATTGTATTTTCCCACTTTACACTTCACACTTCACACTTTCTTTTGCACTTGTCCCTTGTCCCTTGTGCCTTGTTCACTTGTGCCTTGTCCACTTGTACCTTGTGCCTTGTGCACTGCGAAGCGTGTTCCACTGGGACACTGGGTCAACTTACTTTTTTCAAAAACTGCGCAACAACTGCATGTGTTAAAAGGGTATTAATGTTTCCGCTTTTCTTTCAGGCAGTCTTTTCTCCAGAGACAATTTATTTGGCTGCATTCACCTTCAACTGCCTGACCGTAACAGGGGAAATTCCCCTCCTCCAATTGAATAGCACGAATGATGTCGCCCTTTTTCATACCCCTGACAATCTTTACACCGTGCTTCGAAGCGATTTTTTTGATTTCTGATATATTCATGATACCCCCCTCAATGAATTAGTTGGATCCGCTTGCTCCTTCAGCAAAACGAATCAAGAGAACAGAGCAATATCCATATGGCGAATCACACCAGACCCCTCGATGGCACCACCCTTCTTAATCCCCCAAGTCTAGTCTTCAAAGCCTAGGATGCCTCATTAAATTTTAACATTTGAAACCGGAAATTTCAAGTGTTATTCTGGTGATGTTTCAATACCTTCAATTATTCCCGCACCGGCACCTAACTATAGTACGACCATAGCTGGTTTCTGGTCCTTTGGTACACCGGCGTTCTTGTCCCGGCGAAGCTATCCGCTTTGCCCACCGTTCAACATTAAACGCTTCGACATGCAACGATATACAATCATTGAGTTCGTTTTTAATTTTGTCAAGTTCATTTTTGATGTTTTGGCTTAAAGCTAAGATTTTCAATTTCTCATATCTCCTAAATATTAGCACTTACACCTATTTTGCAACTTTTGCAAACACCGTCCCCGTTATTTCCTTTTTCAATAAATAAAGAGAACCATTCCCAATTTATTTTTTCAACTCTTCCATCTTCTCCTTGTATTGAATATTGGGTGTCTTCTTATATAGTTTGCGATAAGTAGTGAATGCTCTGGTTTTATGAACTTTCTTACCAGTTATCTTAAAAAGTTCGTAATGGAGAGTTGCTTGTTGAGAGTCTTCGGTGTTCTCCTTCAACATATTTTTCAATTCCTCTGCTGCACCTTTTTTATCCTTTTGACCAAGAATTTTCGCTTTTAAAACCTTACTGCCAAAAATGACCTCAGGATGTCCTACCTCTTCTGCTATTTGCAATGCCTCATCATTTAAAGAAGAGGCTTCGTCAATCCTTTTTAATATAAAACATAAATCTGCTTTGTTATATAAATACTCACATAAAAGATATTTCAATTGCAATTCTCTACCAATAGCAATAGCCTTGTTAATGTATTCTTCTGCGTTCAGGTAGTCACCTGATTTTTTGTAGGTTTCTCCCATACTTCCAAGAGAGAAAGAGATACCACGTTTATATCCAAGTTCTTCAGATATAGCAAGTGCCTTTTGATAGTATTCAAATGCAGATGCATAATCACCTTTCGAAAGATAAATACCTCCAATATTGCTGAGAGAGATGAAAACACCGCGTTTGTATCCAAGTTCTTCAGATACCACGAGTGACTTTTGATAGTATTCAAGTGCTGACCTATAGTCACCTTCTTTATCATCGTGGATGATGCCGATATTATTAAGGGCAATAGAAATACTCCGTTTGTATCCAAGTTCTTCAGATATAGCAAGTGCCTTTTGATAGTATTCAAGTGCAGATGCATAATCACCTTTATCCTTGTAAATAAACCCGATATTGTTAAGAACGAAGGAAATACCGCGTTTGTCTCCAAGTTCTTCAAGTATAGCAAGTGACTTTTGATAGTATTCGAATGCAGATGCGTAATCACCTTTATTCTTATAAATAATTCCGACATTGTTAAGAGAGTAGGAAATACCGCGTTTGTCGCCAAGTTGTTCAAGTATAGCAAGTGCCTTTTGATAGTATTCAAGTGCAGATGCATAATCACCTTTATCATCGTAAATAATCCCAATATTGTTAAGAGAATCGGCTATCACCTTTCTATCATCAATGGATTCTGAAATCTCTTTTGCCTCATTCAGTATCACCAGTGCATTCTCATAATCGCCTTTTTGCCGAAGGATGCGACCAAGGGCAGCTTTTAGTTCTGCAAGCTTATGCCTGTTAACAACTTCAGAAACCAGTTCAATGCTCTTCTTTAAGAGAGCAATAGCTGTGTTCCACTTGCCGATAATATCAAGGATTCCGAACTTTTTAGAATAGACTTCGATCTCTTCTTCTCTGTTATCAACATATTTAAGCACCCTATCATAAAAATTAAGTGCCTCTTCATTTCTGTATTTTTCTTTTGCATGATCGCCAGCCTTTTGTAGATATTCTTTTGCCTTATCTTTAATTTCGGCATTCTCATAATGATGAGCCAACTCACCGTAATGCAATTCTATTTCATCTTTATAGAGTTCTTCCATAGTCTCTGCGGCAAGTTTATGAAGTACTCTAAGAGTTTTCTTCAGTTGCATTTCATAAACAGTATCACGAATTAATGCATGCTTGAAAATATAAAGAATTTCGGATAATGCAGTCCAGATAGCCTCCTCTTCAACATATTTTAATTCTTGTTCTATCGGTTTACCTTTCAGCATCGCAGAAAGCACTCTAACAGAAAATTCTTTACCCAGAACCGAGGCGGTCTTAACTAAATCCTTCATCTTTGCAGATAACCTATCAATGCGTGAAATAATAATAGCATTTATCTTGCTCGGTATTTCAAATTCTTCTTTTGTCAAATAATAAAATCCTTCTTTCAACGTCAGCGCATCCGACTCTTTTAAATACAGGATAATCTGTTCAATAAAAAACGGGTTACCTTCACTCTTTTCCCATACAAGTTCAAATAATCTCATGAATACCTTACCACCCAATCTCTCTTCAACGAGGGCTTTTGCAGTGTCTTTATTTAGATGTTCTAATAAAACTGCATTTTGTGGGACTTGGGGTAACGAGAACCTAAAAACACTGCCATCGTCTTTTAATCTACAGGGAGAAATAATGATAAATGGGAAATTCCCTACATTACGGGTCAATACCTTTAAAAGTTCTACAGTATCTGCATCTACCCGGTGACTATCCTCAAGCACAATAATTGTAGGTTTAAGTAAACACTCGGCTTTTATGAGATTCTTGAAAGCATAAAGCGTATTTTCGTATCTACTCTTTGCATCCAGTTGTTCGTAAAGTGAATCCTCCCAGTGAAGATTTATAAGTGCCCCGATTATTGATTTTGTCCTCTCAAGTTCCTTCCTTATATCCTTATCCTTTGTTTTATCAATTAGAATCTTTAGTTTTTTATCAAAATTCTTTTTGTTTGTCTCTGGAGAATTTTCTTCTTTTTGATTAAAGTAATTTTTTGCAAAATACACTACTGGATTGAAACTTTGTCTTAGTATTTCATCACAGGATAACCTAAACCAGTTATATTTGTTCGATTCGAGTGTCCTGTATAATTCATTAACAAGTCGGCTCTTACCTATACCGGCAGAACCATCAATATATATAATACCTCCGGATTTACCCCGCACCGGAGCCTTGGTGCGGGATTTTCCGTCACTAATGGGTTTTATAAAATTAATTAGTTGTGCCAGTTCCTTCTCCCTGCCAACCATACTCCCTTCAAAAAAAGTTCTTTTTTCCTCCACCTTACCCAGTAACTTATATACAGGTAATTTTTCACTGAACCCCTTGAATTGAAATTTTCCTATTCTTTTTCCTTTATACTTTCCTTTAACCTCCCTGTAAATCTTCTCATCAAAATAGATATCACCTGATTTTGCCTTTAAGACAAGCCTTGCTGACAGATTTACCACTTCCCCTATCGCTGTATACTCCGAACGTTCGCTTCCACCTATAAACCCTGTATATGCCATACCTGAAGTTATGCCCATACTTATCTGTATGTCCTGTGAAATACTCATTCTCAGGTCTAATGCAAATTCAAAGGCTCGAATGAAGAATTTCTCTATACCAACAGGTGCCCCAAATAAAACAAGCATAATACCGCCCTTATCACCAAAATCTATCTTGTTGAAATATCCGCCATATTGATGCACTTTTTCAATAACCGTTTGGACAAATTGATGTAAGGGCTCTTTATCACCTGCCTGCCGAAGTCTTGACACAGGCAGGAATGATATAAATACTGATACAATATCCCTGAACTCTCCAATCTCCTTCAAATTTAATACAGACTCGGGTATAAATTCGGAGACTATACTGCTTTCAAGAACCTGTGATTTAATCGGTTTAACAGCAGGAGCGTTCGCATTGATTTTATCAAGTAGATAATAACCCTTACTTTTTCCGATTAATTTAACCTCTTTACCCGCAATATTTTTTAGTTGGTTGTCAATAATAATCTCACATGGCTTACAGTGATGTTCTGAGTTGGCACAACCATCTATCGCCTCTCCCTGAAAGTAATATGTATTCTGGAGTTTATTTGTGATAATACCCCAATCCACCCTGCCATAGGAGAGGCCAATTCTTGCCTTAAGTTTAAAATCATCAAACTTGGTTTTAATTTTTAATTTCCAAAAATCCGCTCGCATCTCTTGTGCCGCATAAATTGGAGAAATAATCTCTGCTTGTGGAAAGACCGCTGTGAAGGCATCACCGGCAAAACCTGTAATCCAGCCTCCACGGGAATAGATGGAATGGATGGCTGGTTTAAACACCTTGTTAATAATATCAGAAACTATCTCGGCACCTTCTTTCCCATACTTTATCAGACTTTGGGTCATTGCTGTAAAACCAACAATATCAATGAACATGGTTACAGCATTAATTTCTCCTTTGGAATTCCCTTTTTTATATTGATTATGAATGAAATATGGTATTAGATTTTGCATTTTGTTCTCCTGCTATTTTCTCATTTTTCGCTCTTAACTCTCTTTACTCTTCATTTCGGTGCCACACCAATTTTTGCTTTAAGCGACTAATTTTGTCTAATTTGTTTTATATACGATCCAAGTTCGCATATACCTTCTTAGTTGACAACCTGCTATTATCTGCTGTTGCGGATATTTTTTTATTTTTCTTTATTTTCATTCCTCCAGTTTTGCCACTTTTCCTGGTCCTCACCGAAATCTTTTCCTGTTATTTGTTTAAGTGCCTTTGCTGCTTTCTCTCGGACCCACCAATGTTCATCCTTAAGTGCAGCAATCAAGGGCTCTACTGCACGGGGATCCTTTATCTTCCCAAGTGCATCCGCTGCAAACCTTCGGACATCCCTATCCTTATCCTTCTTAAGTGCAGCAATAAGGGGCTTTACTGCACGGGGGTCCTTTATATTTCCAAGTGCGTATGCTGCCTTCTCTTGAACAAACTTATTTGAACCTCAGGGCAGCAATCAATGGCTTAACTGCAGGTTTAACTATCTTTATAAGCGCTTTTTCTGCTTCAGCACTAGCGGAAGTTGATGAAACATATTCTCCTTTCACATCGTAAAGACCCCCGGGTATACTTAACTTACACCATTCTAGCTCACGGTTGTCATCTAAAATTTCTATTAGAAAAGGCACCGCAGGAGCTGCTCTTTCACCCATTTCTCCTAAGCACAAAGCAGCCTCTCCCCGTTTTACTGCAAGTGAGGAATATAATCTTTCAATTTCCTTCCTTACATTTAAAGGAATATCGTGGGGTATGTCTTTCATAGGAATATTTTGTCTTGCCTCTACCGTGACACATCCAGCGGCAATGATAACCGCCACCACTAACAAAAACCAGTGATCTAATCTAAATCTCATTTTACTTCCCCCCTTTCTGTATACAATGGCAGATAATTTATTTATATACGCAGCTAATTGTACCTGCAGGGACGGTTGTTGAATTTGTTGCAAATTGCTCTGCCGTCAGATATAATCTCCTTTCATTGCCATAGTCATTGTACCATTTTCATATTGAAATGCAAATCTGGACTGATGAAAAATAATTTGTAATATGTTTGGAACAAACGGGGTTTTACCTCCTATATACACATAATTATTGAGATTTATCATTGCTTTTGCAACTTTTGCAACTACCGAATTTCTTTCTCATTATTACATAATATGCCCGCAATAATCTCTGCTGTTTTTACAACTTTATCGAGCACTTTGGATTTATCCATCATTTCCTGCCTTTTGAGGATTATTGCCGAACATTCAGAGTTTTCTTTCATATCGCCGGGTTTATACCTCCCGGGAAACCATTTCTTCAGGTAGCAGATATTAGTATGTTCAGGCAGGGATTCCTGCAGTAGTATTAATGATTCTTCTGAGAATTTACTTAAAAACCACTTGGGACTAATAGTTTTTACAATTAATGTCTTGTCTAAAGATTTATCCGAAAACTTAAGCCTGTTGCGATCGACAATAGGAATTGGATTTCCTTTTCGAATAGAAAATTCAGGAATATCCTTATTTAAAACTATCCCGCAGGCCCAGTAATGTAAGGTCAAAGTGTGAAAACTTACCACCCAGTTAGTGCCAATATATTTGATGCTGTTTTTATTTCTTCGGGCAAATATCTCAGGACCGAATAATGTGTCTTCTCTTTCCACAGAAAAGCCTTGTTCACTCCACATTAAATCAAGATTCCCTTTGATGGTAGTAGCGCTGTTAAAGCTATAAATGGTTAAGATCACAATACTAATGAGGATTACAATTACAATTATTGGAGTCATATTTTCCACAAAGCTCATATTTACGGGAGGGTGTTACCAGCCCTTGCAGGTCCGTCCCATATATAGCTAATTATAGCATTTACAGATGTAAAATCAATGTAAGCCCTCGTATCACGCTCTATTAGGAACGAATAGAAGATTGATCGCTTATGACAAAACTGAACGGTCATTTATCCCGCACGTCGGAATTGTATTGTAAGATCAGACACCTTATTTTATTCTCATAACCGCTTCTACGCTACTCACTTCCGGCCCCATTATTCTGGAATATTTTCAAATTGTGATATTGCCGTTTATATCTAATACATCTATACTTACAAAGTTTTTTGGAGGCATATTATGCCAACTATGCCAACCACCGTCCCCATTTCTGCCTCCGATATACCCGAAGGGGACGGGAAATACGAGAAATATAGGAAGAAAAAAAAGAGAAAAGTAGAGAAAAGAATGAAAAGGAAAAAGAGAAAGAAAAGTGAAATTCTCATCAGGAGATTTCGTCATTCCCAGGCGAATGACCTTGGGAACCCCGCTTACATCGGGGAGCGACAATCCATCCTTCTCGCTATTTGTCATCTTGAGTTTTACCCCGCACCATCATGGTGCTGGGGCAGGCGAAAGATCCATCTTTATTTACTTCTCTCCACCTTCTTCATCCTTCATTTCCCCATATACTCATTTACTCATCAACCCATTAACCCATTATCCTATCAACCATTCTTTTACTATATTTTGTCATCCTGAGTACAGCGAAGGATCCAGTATTTAGCAACAAATTGAATGATCCATTAAATTGCTTGAAAATGGTAAAAAGTCGCCTGTCCTGCACCTTGCTGACGGTTCTGGAAGATGCGATACCCGATTCTAATCTAAAGAAAAGTCAAGTACCCTTAATCTATTTTAAAACTTTCTGTGGCATTTCATCGAATATTTTACCGTCCAATAACCTGCCGGTTTTCTTTTTGTTAAATCCCCCCCACTGTTTGAAAAAGAATGGGACATTCTCTTCCTGACAAATTTTCATGATATCTTCAACCCATATCTTCTTCATTGGCCTACTGTGAGGGCCGCTTTCACCCCCGACAATCACCCAGTCTATCCCTGAAAGGTTAATTTCCTTTATCGGCCCCAGCAAGGGTTCCATAGATACAAATTTTACCTGAGCATCAATGTCTCTTAAATAATCCAGTCTATCCAAGTAATCTGCCTTCTCGACGGTAACACCCACCCAGACATTTTCAGGCCATTCATTTTTTTGAGAAAATTTATACAAGCGTTCGGCTCTCTTTGTCAATACTTGAAATGTATGCCAGTGAGCGTTCTTCATTACATCTATCATTTCTTTAATGAACGAATCTGGAACATCTTCATGGAATAAATCACTCATTGAATTCACAAAGATCAACCGACTGGTCTTCCAGAATAAAGGCAGAGTGATCTTCTCGGGATGAAGGGTAACTCTAAATCCGTTCTTATAACTTTCCTGTCCCATGTTCTGAAGTCTTTTTGCCATCCTTTCTGCATAGCAATTCTTACACCCATCACTGATCTTAGTACAGCCCGTAACGGGATTCCAACTTGATTCAGTCCACTCGATCTTAGAATAAGCCATCTTGTCGTTCCTCTTTTTCCTTCCTTATAATATCATCTGCGATTTTTATTGCAACATTATTTCTAGATGCAGCCAAAAAATGAAAAATAGGCGCATTCCTTTTATTTCGTAATTCCAAAGGAATGCTAACTTTGTAACCAATGGAGTGTAATTTCCTACTGTAAAGATCAATAATTCTGGAAATGTTGTCCGAATATTTTCTATATGATTTTTCCTGGCCAAATAGTGTGTGAGCCCTTTTTTCCTCATAAAATGTTTGGATGATTTCTTCTTCATCGACCCCGAAAAATGAAGTCAATTTTTTGAGGAAGCCGGCCTTGGGTATTTTATCTATTGTTAATAAACGATTTATTGCCACACCAGAAGGAATTAGGACCCAAAGGTCTGAGGAGGTTGTTTCAAGTCCTTTCAATGTCTCCCAATTTAATGACATACCATATGGGTCTAAATGAATAAAGCCTCTAATGCTTGGATTATTTAATACTTTTAAAATTTCTGTTAGGGCAAAATTACAATCATGATGCAGGAACGAAACTTTGGAGTTGTCAATATTTAGGCCTTCCTTATTCATTATTTCCTTTATTCTATCAAGGTAATCTCGATTTTGATCAATAAATACATATCGACTGAAAGATAATTCAGGATTAAGAAGAGATATTTTCAATATCCTGTACACAGATCCTTCATAAACTCGATTGGAAGTTTCGCTTATATCGTGAAAAAGTGTTTTTTCCTCTGGAGTTTCGTTTTCCAGTTTACAATACCCCGCAAATCCGTCTATGTATACTGTTTCAAACTTTCTTTTCCTCATTATTGTGAGATATGCTCTTACATATTTCTCTAGCACTCTTAATTTAGCTTCGGTCCATTCTCCGCCGAATTTCTTGTAGTCTCCCATACTAAAAATATACTAAAAATTGAGTTATTTTTCAAGTTATATCAATAGAAATTTGCTTCAGATTATTAAAATATTTTCTTATTATTATAAGCACTTCCGCCAGTTTTGCAACAAATGCAACGACCCATTCTAGTCCCCATTCTACTTAAACATATCGATTAATAGTCTGCGGAGAAAACAAACTTCCTTTCACTACATCCGGCTTCATCCATCTCCCACTGTTGTAATCAAAATACCTTTCTCCGAAGTAATCGAGTTCACTTTCTTTATCTCGTTCTTTCCCGGTGAACTTATAACCATTGGGAGCACTAATCGAACGTCCCCGTCTTTGACTTGCGATCTCATCCCCAAAGGGTCCAAAAGTTGTTTTCTCAACCCATCCTCCGGTATTGTCGGTCAATAGGATATTGTTTCCCAGTATGTCTTGGTGAAACACTTTTTCAGCACTGGTTGAACCGTCCTCCGGCACCAAGGCACCAGTGATGGATGAATCCTGAAGCCGCGTTTTAGTATTAACCCCAATCATAATCTGAGCTTTGAATAATCCTAGATTAAAACAATAAAAATAATCGCTAATATAATTTTAATAGCATAGTAAAACCAAACAATTAAAAATGGAATAAGGACTTTCTTACAAAGTTTGAGCAAGATCAAAACCATAACAACGTCTAATATCTCGATTAAGAGAATTTGGTAAAATTTAATACTATAATAATATCCAATAAAATTTAGCCCTTTAAAGACATTAATTGCATCTTCAAAGGAGAACATCATTGGTCGAAGGTACAGCATGATTTGAATACATACATAGAGAATCGCGGCGTATATAAGGTGCCGAAAATATAATTGTCTGTCGCTTATTACTTCAAAGGTGACATTATTGATTGAAGAACGATCCAAAAAGTAAAAAATGCCAAATATCAAGGTGGAGGGGAATAAGGTTATGAAAGGATCGCTCGTAATGTGTGCAATGTATGTTGAACAGATTATTTGTGTTTCAATGTAATACCCACCTAGCCAAAATATCATAAAAAATAATAATTTTAAACAAAACTTATTAAATGTTTTTAATATGATCAGAGCAGAGAATAGGAAAATCAGGGGTAGTATCCCCAAAAAGGGGGTGTAATTATAGTATGAATAATAATAAATAAATACAACTGAAGCAATTGTCGGGAATTGCATTCTCCTCCATATCAGTTCATATTCATGCTTTGCTCTATACTGATATATTAAAAATGGAAGGAAGATAAATAGAAATATTAAAAAAGTGGCAAAAGCAAACTCTTGCAAAAATGTAAATCTCAAGGATATTAATGCACCCAATAGGATTACAACATTAGTTACAGATATAAATTTATTCCTCACAAGTAAAACTCCTTCGTTAATCATGCATTGTTCTTTGATATAAAGCTTCTCGAAAATCCGAATGATCTCCGAAAAATTCTTCTGCTTTCTGCTCATGCCAAGCAGTGATTCTTTTCTTAGTTTCTTTCCTCCTCTGCTGTTTCTTATTGTATTTTTTTATTGCTTTTTTTACTTTTCTAGGAGTAATAACGCCTTTAATTTGTAAATCAACTCCTATTTTCTCAAGCATTTTTATTACATAATGTGCGCAATTATTTTCATCTAGATCGTAAATTTCTTCCTCTGAGATCCCTCCCAGAAAAATATCATATATTTGGTCTCCTGAAAGTCCATTTGCCAAGCCATCCGTATTAATTCGCAATATTCCCTTTGGTTTTTGGCCAGCTACCTCGCCGGTATATTCATCCATTGATTCAGGATCTATGTTCTGACCTATAGTTCTATTTACCGGAACTCCCTTTTTAAGATCCCGAAGAGTTCGCCCTTCTTCGGGAGGATTGGTGGCAAACAGAAATAATCGTAAATTACCTCTTAAAACTACCTCAACTGCAATCGCAACATGTCCCTTGGGGTTTTGAAGTGAATACCCCCAATAAAATACATAGACATCATTTCCACCTATATCTATAAAAAATAGTGGTCTATTTTGCCCGTATATATTTCTATTTAAGCTTTGTGGATTTATTAATTTCCCCTTCACCACATCCGGCTTCATCCATCTTCCGTTGTTATAATCCAGATACCTCGCACCGAAGTAATCAAGATTGCTTTCTTTGTCCCTCTCTTTTCCAGTGAATTTATTAGATGTTGGATGTTGGATGCTGGATGATGGTGATCTCCTCTTCTCCGAAATTACGTCACCAAAGGGTCCAAATAGTATTTTTTCTAAGTAATTTCCGTTTGTATCTGTTAGTAACATATTATTCCCCAAGATATCCTGATGAAATATCTTTTCGATAGATACAGTCCCGTCTGAACTGAATTCTTTGCTGTATAACTTTTTGCCTAAACCGTAATAAAACAGGCTCTTCTTGCTCAAAATATCATCATTATGGATGGTTAGTTCCAATTCCACTTCTGATCCCTCATATAAATACAAGACTGAATCATTCTCATTAAGAGTCCCAAGCCGCGGGTTATATACCTTCTTCGTAAGTCTCATACCTGCTAAATTATACTCGATATCCACTGCATCTGTCAAATCGAATAGATGTGATTTGATGTTTTTATCATACTTCCTGTATCCGATCATCTGATTTTCACAGTTCCATAAGTACTCCTCGTATCCTGTCTGCATGAGACCGTTGTATTTGTCCTTTCGAGCTGTATTGCCGTTACTATCATATAGGTAATTGGTCATATTCAGGATTTCAGCACCATTCATTGACCTCTCTACAAGCAATCTGTTGGAATCTGTCGCATACTGGTATTCGTAGTCATTGAACATCGAATTATTGTTGTTGAAAATATCTCATCTTAGGAGCAAAATCATTTCTACAAACATACCAACAATTACCCTTATGGAAAAAAAGAGCCAGAGGATTATATCCGAAAGAAATAGTTTTTTCAGTTTTTTCAAAAAAAACAGTAGAAGAAAAAAGTAAAATAGTTCACAAGACAATACGATAAACAATGGCATAGAACCTGGAGTATCAATTGCAAACAAAGGATTCAAAAACCGATAACTCGATGGGTATAGGGAATAAGTTATGCCTATTAGCATAATATAAATGAGCAGAATAGTTGCAATTCTTAATGTTTTTTTATTCCTCTCTCTGACTAATAATATTCGAGTTTGTTTTACACTATCTTTCAAATCAATAAAAAGCCATGTTATCATGAAAATAGATGACGGACCCCAAATTAGCACACCATACTCACAATAATTCCAAGCGTCATATTTTTTATGTACATAGATGTAAATAAATATCAAAAGATAGTTCAACAGGAATAGGAGTATTTTATTGAAGAATGAGGAGAAGTTTCTTGCCAATATACAATAAGTAAGTAATAAGGTCATTGGATAAATAGAAAACTCTGCCATGCGACCGTAAAGAAATTCCGGATAGTATAATATGAAAAATAAAGTTAACACTGGAAGGAGAAAAAATATCTTTAGAAGCTTTGATTTTATCGAAAAAGATATTTCAGTCTGATGAAGAAATAGCAACACAATAACCACAT
The DNA here is from genome assembly GCA_023133295.1 of bacterium. Lineage (GTDB taxonomy): Bacteria > AUK180 > AUK180 > AUK180 > AUK180 > JAGLWT01. The sequence continues at coordinate 23,292 of JAGLWT010000102.1, forward strand.
TCATTAATAAGTGAAAATATAACCCGAGAGTAAGGTCCGATAGAGCAGTAATTAATATGTAGTTTTCATATATAAGGATCAGTGTAGTTGCTACAATCAAAAGGAAATAGTAAATCCTATTTTTCCTATTCATGGCTGGTCTTCCTTCTTATTTCTTCAGTAACACTTCCTACAGAATTTGAGTGGATAAATTCATTCGCTTGTTCTTCATGCCACCTTTCAATGCTAGCCTTCATTCTTTTTCTTGTTTCTTGTCCCTTCTGTTTCTTAATGAATCTCTTTAGTGCCTTTCGCAATGATTTTGGAGTGATTTTAGTTCCGAGATCCATTCCTATCGACTTCAACGATTTGGAAGCTGCAGATGCACAATTATCCCCAAATATCAGGTAAATACTGTAATGTGTTATTTCCGAAAATACTTCATCAAATATTTCTTTAATTTCTTTATCCCATTCTGCTTCGGTTTTAATAATAATCGTTTCGTCTGGTGAAATTGGTCGCTCCGTGTCGTATTCCACCAAGTCCTGGGATACTTCATCCTCACTCCACTGCTCATTGACTTTATCTGCCTTGCTTCTAACAGGACTCCCTTCTGGATGTAAACTATAATATTGGAGCTTGTTTTTGTAGTGTAACTCGACAGCAATTCCAACATGGCCCGAGGGGGCAACTCTTTCTACCGGATCCCAAAAAAATACATATACATCATTTCCATCAATATCTATGAAAAACAATGGTCTATTTTGTCCGTATATATTCCTATTTAAGCTTTGTGGGTTTATTAATTTCCCCTTCACTACATCCGGCTTTATCCATCTTCCGT
>JAGLWT010000103.1 GCA_023133295.1 bacterium
TCGACATACGACAATCTTGTTAAGAACATCATGGCATTTTTCGGATATACCGGTAATCTCGCGGTTGCGATAAGCAATCCTATAATTACGCCGATCTGGGGAGAGCCCGGAGTTAATACAGATGATGTTTTCTTCATCAAATCCCATTATGGATCAAGTCCTGCGCTTATAAAGGGGATCAATGCCGCGTTGACTGAGGATGTTACCGCCAATACGGCGGCATACACTAATGTACCGGCAGGCCTCCACCATGCCTCAAGGATTTGCGTAGGAAACGGAGAGCTCTTCGTAGGATCCTATGATTCAGGTACATACAAATTTGAGATCTACCGTCTTGATGCAGACGGCACCGGTTCACCCGTAGCGTATTATCCTACTTTGGCGGATGATGCCGCCAAATGGTACGATCCGGATTACCTTGACGGCTCCGCATTTGTGAGTATCGATAGTAAACCGCGATTGGTAGCAGGACATCTTGGTGATATAGTTGCGTATGTGGCTGTGAATCCTGCAAACAGCACCACCAAAGATGCTGTTGTTCTGACAGATTTCCAGACCAGCAATTTGGATGATGAGACAATTGAGCCTAAATGCTATCAACCCACATGGTCGCCGGACGGTGACAAGGTGGTATTTGTATATCGTCCTCCAACACCATTGGAGACACCCGCGAAGTCCGGAATATATGTACTTACCGGAGTTAAAGCCGTGATAGGCGGCGGCTCGGTATACACATCCATTGACGACGCCCGAATAATTGAGATCTACGCCACAGGCAAACACCCGGCATGGGCACCGTCGTTCTCGCAGAACGGTGATGTGGTATCCTTTTCTGTCGATACGGCTGATACCTTCAATAACAGGTCGTTTGCGCTCCTCGGCCATCCGGATTCCACTGACACTTTTAATGATGTAATGACAGATGTAACCTTTGATATTTATGTCAAGGACATCGTTACTGCAGATGTATATTTTGCCAGTCAGGCCGCTTCAGGGCTTTCCTCGCAGGCGTTCCTAAGATGGGCACCGGAGGGTGGAGATAAGATACTGAATTCCCAGATGATACCGAGAAGTAATGGTTCTTCAGGGTTTGCGCTGACAACCTTTTCCGATATCAACAATGAGTACGGCGGATTTACGACAAGATCGGGCAGCTTGATGTCAACAAGATCTGACTTCTCAGGCTCCGTCCTTTCTATTCCCGGAGAGCCCACAGATTACGGGTATGAAGACATGAAGGTCTCACCTGTATCTAAGATCATAGAAATTCCTGAATCATATGTGCACTTTGGCGCTGCGAGGGATTTCAAGACTATCCCTTCGGGTTATACATTCCCTGAGAACAGCCTGATAGAGCTCAAGTTCAGAAAGGCTTCCATAAGCGCTTTCGATATGGACGATTATTCTTTGGAACTGTTCTACATCTCCGACCGCGGAGACAAGAGACTGGTGAAAGCTACGATACTTGAAAGTCCTGACGGCCTTTATTTAACAGCTTATGCCAAAGTTACCGATCAGGGGACATATGCGGTTCTCGCAGTTCCCAAGGCCAGCCTGTTTGATGATCTGACACAAGCCCGGGTATTCCCCAATCCCGCAAGATTTGGTACCGTAGAGGGTAGTACGAATATTGACAGGGTTGTTGTGGATAAACTTCCCGACACATTGTCCGAGATCAATATTTACAATATCGCAGGTGAAAAAGTTGCCACAATGGGCGAGGGTGTTGAGTTTGTTGCTCAGGCCGATGTTGCGGCCAGCGCATTGCTCCCCGGCGCTTTCATGACCAATGTACAAAATGCAGGTGGTGCGGCAGCAGTATGGGAATTCACGAATGATGACGGCAACGCAGTTGCGTCAGGAGTGTATTTCATAGTTATGACCACAGAAGACGGAGAGACCGTTTATAAGAAGGTGGCTCTTGTTAAATAACCGCAATAAGGGGGGATCGCTGATCCCCCCTGCGCTCTTTATTAATCATATTAGGAGGCTTTACATATGAGAAAAGCAATTTTGGTCTTACTGACCGTATTTTTGGTTGGGATGGCCGCATTTTCCGCCGACGGCGCCGGTACCACGGGAGCACCGTTTCTTAAGCTCCCCGTAGGTGCAAAGGCCGGAGCGCTGGGAAACGCGGTTGTAGCTGCACCTTTTGGTGCGGAAGCAATATTCTGGAATTTGGGTTCTTTGGGATTTCAGAAAGGTATTCACTTTAATGCATCCTATCAGGATTTGATAGCCGACGCTAATTCACAATATGTCGGATTGACCTATAATCTTGATGGAATAGGTACATTCGGCCTTGGACTTGTAAACCTTGGTTTTGGTGAGGATATGGACGAAACAACTCTGACAGATCCCGATGGAACCGGAGAAACATTCAGCGCAGGTGATATGGCCCTTACATTGGCCTATGGACGCAAGATCACTGATTCTATAGGATTCGGAGTCGGCGGAAAGTATGTATCGCAGAAGATCGATGAAGAAAAAGCAGAGGCTTTCACAGCTGACATCGGAATCAGAGCCAAGTTCATGGACAATATTTGTGTTGGCCTTTCTGTGCAGAACCTCTTCGGAGAGATCGGATACACAGAGAAATTCAAGCTCCCGATGATACTCAGATTCGGACTTGCCTACAAGGTGATGGACGGAATTACCGGATTCGGTCAGGTCGACTATCACATGGAAAGCGGTGTGAAATTCTCAGTTGGAGCAGAATATGTTCTTATGGATATGATCGCATTGAGGCTCGGATACCTCGGCAATACCGATAAAGACGGTTTAACCGCAGGTATTGGTGTAAAATACGAATTCATAGATATTGACTTTTCATACGGCATCGGAACAGAAGAAGCCTTAGGCAATATCATGAAATTTTCTCTGGGACTACACTTCTAGAAGTTCCGAAAAAGGGGGAAAGGGCCCTTGGTGGCCCTCCCCTTCTTCTCTTTCAAACCGGCATTATTCAAATACGGTTCTGATTTTCCTCTTTCTCTTGTTCCACTTGTGCCTTGTGCACAAGGGAAGGGTTAAGAAGAGAAATTAAACTGGATTCCCAATCCCCGAGGTAATCGGTGTTTCCAAGGTCACAAGCCTGGGAATGACAAAGGAATAGTGTGGAGAATGTGTCCATTTGATTCTAAACATTGCGTAGAGTTTAGTGTTCTGATTCATAAATACTCTAACAATGGAATACTTAGATTTGATTTAATTCCAACGAACAATAAGCGCGGCGTACCCTTTGCGGTACATAAGCGAAGAGAGAGGAAGAAATTGACCAAAGCTGATATTCCCTTAGGGCTGAAGCTCTTTTCTGTCTTCTGTGTTGCAGGTGCTCTGATCTATAAATACGTTGACAATGAAATATTTGGATTTGAGTTCATTTCAACGAACAATGAGTGCAGCGTACCCTTTGTGGTCCG
>JAGLWT010000104.1 GCA_023133295.1 bacterium
CACCTCACACCTCACACCTCACACGCAGATGCTATTGCAAATATTCGCCCTTTTTAGTACAATAATACCGAATAATCAGGAGTAGATATGAAACGCAGTCAATATTTTATACCAACACAAAAGGAAGATCCTCAAGATGCCGAGATCGTTTCTCATAAGATAATGGTCAGAGGCGGCTATATTAGAAAGCTCGCCGCCGGCATATATACCCTTCTGCCATTGGGAATAAAGATACAAAAGAAGATCGAAAAGATCATAAGAAAGCATATGGACAAGATCGGTTTCCACGAGATCTTTATGCCGGTTCTTTCCCCAAGCGAGTTATGGAAGGAATCCGGCCGCTGGGATGTCTATGGGAAAGAAATGATGCGGATAAAAGACCGTCATGACAGGGACTTTGTCCTTGGCCCGACACATGAGGAAATAGTGACGGAGATCGTCAGAAAGAACGTAAAAAGCTATAAAGAACTCCCGATGTGCCTCTATCAGATACAGACCAAGTTCAGAGACGAGATCCGCCCAAGATTCGGTATTATGAGAGGACGGGAATTCACAATGAAGGATGCGTACTCTTTTGACGCAACGGAAGAGGGAGCTATTGAAACATATACGAAGGCGGAGAAGGCGTACAACAATATATTTACTGATCTGCAATTGGAGTATTCCGAGGTAGAAGCGCAATCAGGGCCTATCGGCGGCTCCACCTCCAAGGAGTTCATGGTGCATGCCAAATCCGGAGAGGATCTGATCCTTGCTTGTAAATGCGGTTATGCCGCCAATGTCGAAAAAGCCGCGGGAATCGTGGCAAATCCTTCTGAGGATATGAAGGATATGAGCGCGGTTGACACCCCAAATGTCAAAACCGTCGAAGAGGTGGCTGATTTTCTCGATACTCCCAAGGAAAAGATAGTAAAAACCATACTTCTTAAAGTGAAGGGCAAAATATTGGGTTTTCTTGTCCGTGGAGACAGAGAGATCAATCTTGATAAGTTGAGATCCTTCTTCAGAACAGACGATATAGACCTTGCGCTTGAGGACGATATCGTCAAGGCGACCGATGCTCCGATAGGTTTTGCAGGACCCGTAGGCCTTAAGGTTGAGAAGTTGTTCGCTGATACCTCAGTAGAGGGTATGTTCAATTTTGTGGTTGGCGGTAACAAGACGGATACACATCTGAAGAATGTCAATCTGGAGAGAGATGTTCAAGTCGCCAAATTCATCGACTGCGCTTA
>JAGLWT010000105.1 GCA_023133295.1 bacterium
GTGTAAAGTGGGAAAATGCAATTGACAATGGACAAGAGCACCAAATAGGTGATAGGTTGATAGGGTGATAAGTTGATAGGTACAGAAAGGGAAATAACAAATGGCTAATTGTGAGACTGAGAAACATTATTTTTGTCATTCTGAAAGAGCGGTAGCGACCGAAGAATCCATCCCTTTGAGGTACCGGGTACGAAGTGCAAAAGAAAGTGTGAAGTGTGAAGTGTGAAGTGTAAAGTGGGAAAATACAATGAAGAATGACGCTGCGCGAACGATTGACATTGTATTTATGGAAGAGTACACTAGGATAAAAATATGGATTTGAAAGAACGGATCGGACGCTTAATAGAAAAATTAAATGAGCTTTCATACTGGTATTATGTCAAGGATACACCTAAGGCTTCTGATGCGGAATATGACCGCCTATTTGATGAACTTGCCGAGTTGGAAAAACAGGATACTTCACTGATACGCAAAGACTCCCCGACACAAAGAGTTGGCAGTGAGCCGGCTGCTGAATTCGGACAATTCCTGCATTCCCCGCCCATGCTCTCCCTGCAAAAGGCGTATACAATGGATGAACTTGCACTCTTTCTTGAAAAGGTGAACCGATTTTTGGGAAATGACCTCGAGCAGGAGCATGAATTGCATCTGGAGCCCAAATTTGACGGCCTTTCCTGTGAAATAATATATGAAAACGGGGATTTTATAAAAGCGGGCACAAGAGGGAACGGCATTCAAGGCGAAGACATTTCCTTCAATGCAAAAACCATACGCTCTATCCCGATGAAGATCAACAGATCAGAAACCCTGATGATACGCGGCGAGATATTGATCAAGAAAGAGGATTTTTCAAAATTGAATAAAGAGCAGGCCGCAGAAGGGCTTCCCCTCTTTGCGAATCCCAGGAATGCCGCAGCGGGCTCAATACGCCAATTGGATCCCCGGATAACTTCCAAAAGGCCGCTCTTTTTTATCGCCTACGATCTTCTTGGAATAGAATTATCCACTCACGCTCAAAAGATAGAGGCCTTGGAGACAATGGGATTCCGAACCTCAGGGAGGAGCGGTATATTCTCCACCGCGGAAAAGACATTTGAATTCTTCCGTGAACTTGAAGAGATAAGAGACCGCCTCTGCTTTGAAATAGACGGTGTGGTCGCAAAGATCAACAGTATCGAAACACAGGGAAGGCTGGGAGCCGTTTCGCATAATCCGAGATGGGCGATCGCGCTGAAGTTCAAGGCACGGGAAGAATCCACTGTTTTGAATGATGTTTTCTTCTCAGTGGGAAGAACAGGAGCGATCACGCCGGTCGCGGTCCTGGACCCCGTTGAGATATCGGGTGCGGTAATAAGGAACGCTTCAATGCATAATCGCGAGATCTACATTGCTCTCGGCGCTGCACCGGGAGATAAGGTGCTCGTTAAAAGAGCGGGTGATGTGATCCCGAAGGTCGTCAAGGTATTGGATTCCGGCGGAAACGAGATGATACCCTTTCCGGAGCATTGCCCTTCCTGCGGATCTGATATCCACTTTCAGGAGGGTTCCCCTATCGCCAAATGCATCAATCCCCTCTGCCATACAATGATCAAAGAGCGTATCTATCATTTTGTGTCCAAGGCGGGATTCGATATAGATGGACTGGGGCCAAAGCAGATCGACAGATTCATGGAATTGAAGATCATCACCTCCATCCCTGACATTTTCAAGCTGAAAGATCACCCCGAGATCCGATTATTGGAGGGATTCGGCGAAAGATCCTTCCAGAGATTGACCGACAGCATCAATTCGGCAGCACATGTGCCTTTTTACCGCCTGATATCCGCTTTAGGCATAGATGAGGTCGGCGAAGTGACAGCAAAGCTCTTAACGAGGCATTTTTCGGCTTTGGAAGAACTTATGTCAGCTTCCGCAGACAGCCTTTCGGGTATTGAAGGCATCGGGCCGGTTGTTGCGGCCTCTATATACGAATATTTTAATGATCCCGGCAATATCAAGATGCTGGAAGAGATGATAAGCAATGGGGTTGTGCTGCTCTATCCTGACAATAACAAAGGCAAAGGCCCCCTCAGCGGCCTGAACTTCATCTTCACCGGCTCTCTTTCTTCACTTTCAAGAAGCGAGGCAAAAAGAATGGTCGAAGATGCGGGCGGAAAGGTGCTGAGCGCGATATCCGGCAAGATAGATTATGTTGTGGCGGGAGAAGCCGCCGGCTCAAAATTAAAAAAAGCACGGGCATTGAACCTGAAAGTCATCGGAGAAGAGGAATTCAAAGGGCTCTTTAAGTAAAGTAACAAGAGCACAAGTGCACACGAGCACCAGTGCACACGAGCACAAGTGACAAGTGCACAAGTGACAAGTGCACAAGGCACAAGTGGGGAAGGATAGAAGAAATACATCAGTTTCATAGGAAGAGAGGGATGTGTCGTCGACAATTAATTGGAGTCCCCGTCCTGTGTAAAGATAGCGGATTTCGGGTATTTTAAGTCTCTTTCTCCATCTCACTAGACTTCATTATTCTTCGAATCAATTTTCCAATATTCACTATTAGAAGAACATAAATAAAAAAAAGCAATAGCACTAAAAAAGCCATAGATGATAACATAGACTCCCTGGCAATATTTTGGAATAAAAATAGCATTGAAGATACCGTGGATGGTAAGTATGTTCAATGTAGTAAAAATAATCCATATTCCCTCTCGCTTCCTTTGAAGTATCTTAAATAAGGCGAATAAAATAGTTACCGAATATACTGCCTCATCCCACTCTGTTAATTTCCCAGTTACCGAAGGAAATATGGAATTAATTACACCAGATATTATTATGAATAGAGTTAGTATTAGTAGGAAAACTGTAATGAAAAGAACCAGTTTTGAGGAGAAATTCATTTCTTCAATTATTCTAATATTAGGTGTAGTAAATAAGCTCCTTACTTTTGGTAAACTGTAAAATATGATTAAAAGCCCTAAAACAAATACAACACAGAGAGATAGCACGGAAAAATAATGATTGTTGTAAAAAAGATATTCTAAAACAACATACGAAGAAAATAATGATGCAATGCTTAGTGAAGTAATAAAAGCCACCCTTCCGCCATTTATATATTTTGATAGTGGTATTATTATTAGAACCATAAACACTATAGTTTCCAATCCATATCTAATTTGTTCGAGATAAAGTTCCTCTGGAGATATACGCTTTCCAATAAGTGAAAATATTACAAGAGAAATAATCCATATGATAGTTATTGATATTAGAATATAATTAACAATTTGTGTTAGATGCTTCATAATCACTCCTTTCCATACCTTGGTTTACCATCGCTTGGCTCGGGAGTTAGCGGAGCGGTATGAGAACCGGTATTTCCCGCACATTGGATATAGCAGCGGCCTATTTGAATCCCTTCATAGATACCAAGGAACATTAGTCTAAATCCGTTTAGGGTCTCGTCATAATTATTCTTGTTTAGGATAATTTCATCTGTCACTTCCTGGCTCATGTTGAGATTTTGTATGCAATTATTAACACAGTCAATAAAACTTTGACCATCTCCTTCAGCATATTCTGGATGACCGGGTTGCGAAACATGAACGGTATAAGAATCTTCCATTGAACCAGGTGGAATACTCCCCCAATTTTCACACATCCAATCTACATCATTCTCATCCTCATCCTCAGGATCTAATCCAAATCTATCCCTGAACCTCATCGGATTGTTCCCTACATACCTGTACAAGTTCAAGTACAGGATCGGATCCTTCGAACTGAATCGGCCAACCGAACTGTCCATCATCCTCATCCTGTAATAATAATCTCCAGTCTCAATATTCATTTCCCTTCCTGTATAAAGGTACCTTATCACAGGCCCATTTTCAAGTTTTTTCTTGTATGGGTTGAAGTTCAGATTTGCATATTCTGTACGTTGAACAGGATCAGTAATATTGATCGGGTCGTCTATCACACCACCGCCGGGAGTTGTACCGATATCACCCCCTATTCCGATTGGGATCGGCCCGATTACCGTACCGCCGCCTGTATCCTGTGCCGCAAACCATGTTTCATAATCAAAGACATCCGGCTCATTTGAGATGTTCGCAATCCGTTCAACAGGTATCGCGTATATATCACTTTTCGTATTGAAGTGCTTGGAATAAATGATATGATCGGAACCGTTATATGATGTTATAGATGGCTTTGATTTCATCACTGTTCCGTAGCTTCCCATAGAATAGACAGCTTCGATTGATGTTGAATACGCGAATATCTCAATATTTCTTTTTCTGACCTTATGCGTCACTGGATAGATCTGATATGGGCAGCTTGTGCCGGGAGTGTATCCGGTGGTGATGTCATACGCGTACAATGTATTGCCTGCATTCCAGCCGATCGCTTCGTATTTGAATGAGTCGATATTCTCCGTGATTACCGTCTCTTCTCCGGTATCAACCTTGAATAGGACGATATCTGTTTCTGTTCCGTCATACTTCAATACTGCAAATGTCTCTTCATCGGCTTTCGGGACAAGGTTTGTGTAATCCGCCGTATCGTCAGTCAATCTTTCGTATGTCAGATCGTCATTTATCCTGTATATGTTCGTATATATATCTCCCGTCAGTTTTGCCGTGAAATACATTCCCGTCTCATTTGACTTGATCGTATTAAAGGATTGAACGGCCGAGGCGGGAATCACATTTGTTTCGGTCCTTGTCCAGCCGTCGATGTAGTGGTAACTTACAGTCACTTTCTGCACACCCAGGGTGATGTTAAAGAGAATAACTGAACTAGAATCATCCGTTTCAACAGCAAAATACCCTTCGTTTACATCTTCGCAAACAAGGAAATCATTATTTGACGGGCCAGGTTGAATCCTGTACAAATCCCCGTCTCTTCTATAGTATGGATTTATGAATGCGTTAGTATATGTCATCGGATATCCCCAGATACTGGGAGGTATTCCAGAATAATCGGCCGCCGGAACGAGCGTATAACTGCTGTCGGTATCAAGATCATAACGCTCGATCGATTTGTTCGGACTCACCATGTCTTCTTTGCGGGGCATTTGATACGGCGCATCACATGCTATCAGACCGCTCTTGAGAAAGTACAGATAGTCTCCATAAAGCTGCGGATCGTCCTTGAAATACGCGTCCTCCAAAAGCGGAAGTTCAGTACCGGCAGTGTAGCTGTATTCAACTCCGCCCTCGCAGTAGTCGACAATCTCTCCCCAAGCACCGTAACCGTAACTTGCATGGAGCCATTCAAAACCGTCCTCGGTGATCTCCACGACCTGTCGGGTAGAGCCGAGGGCATCCTTAAATATGTAGAAGTCCTTATCTTCCTTGTTATCTTCAAAAGCAAGTATATTATCAATTCCGGGGCCGTTGAAGTATGTCTTCTTTATCTGCTTGCTTCCGTCAAGGTCATAGACACAATTGGCACCGTCATAGATATAGTATTCAACCATCATCTCATCGGTTTGCGGATCCTTATAAGTCCTCTTCAACCGCTCTCCGGTCGGTGAGAATGTGTATTCCCCCAATACATTGCCATCTTTTGTTACAGCCCCAAGCCGACCTTCGGGACCGTAGAAATATCCACCTAAATTCGATGAATTCTCATCTTCCTGAACCGTAAGTTCGCCCTTGACATTATATTCCCAATCCTTGCTACCGTTTAAAAGAAGCAATGGAGATTCATTGATCTTTATCTTGACATCCTGCCCGATCAGGCGGTTCTCGCCGTCATAATCATACTCCTCGGTACGATAATTACCCGGATTCAGTGTAATATCTCCGTATATCTGCGTACCGAGAATGAAAGATGTCGCCCTGACACGGTTTCCTACATTATCATAAGAATATGATGTCCCCACTCCATTGTAATATGAGGCGGCAGTCAACTGATTCTGATTGTCATAATTGAAATAATTTTTAAGTGTCTTTCCACGAAGCTCTTGAGGGATAACATCATTGTCCTTGAAGGTCTCAAAGAGGCCTATCCTGTTCCCCCTGTCATCCAGAAGATATTCATATGAAGCATAAGGATTGTCGATCTTTTTAAGGTTCTTCAGCTCATCGTAATCATATGTAACCGTCTTGCCGTCAGGATATGTTATGCTGTCAAGAAGTCCACAGCAGGAAGAATACGAGTAAAGGAAAGTGCCCAGATCGGGGAATGCCTGAGATATGACCCTGTTCATATTGTCGTATGCCAAATTGACTAGCAGTTGTGTTCCACCTGTTTCAAACGGCATTGTCCTTGAGGTGACATTTCCATTGTCATCATATGAATATCCCACATTGAATTCCTTGTCTGCAAAGAGAGTCTTGACAAGCGCGGGTCTGTTCAGAAGGTCGTATTCGTATTCCTTTATTATCTGTGTACCGTCTTTATAATGATCTGTAACTTCTGTGATATTGAGTTCTTTGTCATAATCGAATTCCCGTCTCTGCTTATCATACTTTGTATCGAATATGATATGTTTTGTGACGAATCTTTCTATTTCATGATCATAATCCTGATAATACTTGGTTGTCTCGGATTGCGCGGGATTACTGTTCAGAGAAAGAGTTTTCTCAACCAATGCCCCGTCTGGAGAATAGCGGTAAGTTTCCGTTGTCAGCGGATATTCGGTCTTTGTAACTTTTCCCGACAGATCATGGGTATATGATGTGATATTGCCCTCGCCGTCGGTAAGGCGGATAAGATCGCCCCTTAAATTATACTCATAGACAACTGTTTCATCTGCCGAATCCTTATACCTCATATGAGTCAGTACTCTGTTGAAATCATCATAAGTAAACGAATCAGTCAAATCGCCGTTGACGCTCTTTTCAGATACTCTCCCAAGGGCATCATATAAATATGAGGTAACTTCCGTGATCGCCGTTTCATTGGTATTTCCGGTAGCCGGATCAACAGTCGAAATGCTTCCCGTACGCTGCTTTGCAAGCATCCGCCCTCTGGTATCGTACGAATAAACAACTTCCGCTGACGGCTGATTCAGGGGATCGAATTCCTGCTGTGACAGAAGATCACCATCATCATTATGGCCGAATCGTTTCTCCGAACCGTCGGGATGTTCTATTTCACGGAGTTTCCATGCCGCCTTATCCCATGAAAGTATTGTGACATTCTCATTTTTGTCCCTTACTTCATCCGGATAGGGGAAATCTTCATAAAGATCATACTGCGCCTGGACGGAGTTTCCGTATTCATCCTGAACTCTGGTTACATTTCCATCATCGTCATAGGTGATTTCCGTGCCGGTCGTGACATCATTAAGATTGGGGATAAGGACTACTAGATTCTCGTCCGTAATTGTGGGGGTTCCCGAAGGGTCGTACGGAGGCAGATCACCACCATCAAATTCGTCCTCTATCCAGCCGCCTGACGAACCAGTAACTTCACTATTATCGCCGGATGTATTAGTGAAATCCTCCGATAGTTGTTCTGATGTGATTGATAAGCTCTCATTATAATTCTTAAACGATATTGTTGAAGATTGCTGGTCACTTTGTCTTGCGGAGACGCCGAATTTATTAAAAATCAGGCAGATTTGCTTTCCGTCAAGGATCTCATTGAGAGAATCAACGGTTGTGATATTTGAAGCAACATATCTCGCGATACCTTCGGGAGAATTCATCGCCCCGAACGCAACTCCTGAATATTCGGGAACACCCTGTGAATCATCCCGCCAATATGTATATGTCGTTTCTTTCTCAAATTGAACCATTGGAAACGAATCGGCATCTTCAAATATTTTTGAGATATAATGCGAGGAAAGGACTTCTCCGGTCTCAAATCCATATTGAGTATATTCAAATGACCACGATCGTCCCCTGAGATCATTCAGCTTCGTCAGATCACCCTGCGTATCGTATTCAAAGGTCCATTCCCGTGAATATGAGTCTTTTATCCTTTCAACCCGCTTGTGCATATCGTAGAATACTTCAAAGATTATTCCACTATTCAGATCATACTGATCGGTCTTGATCTGTGTCAATTTCAATTCACTGTCATACTCAAAGGTGATCTCATGTTTTTCCGTAGTTCTGTCTTCTATCGAAACAAGCAGCATTTTGTTAACGGGTTCCACAAGATCATCTTCGCTATCCAGTTTAATCCCGGACGGCTTGTATCTGATCTCGCCCTGAAGACCCTGGTATTCCTCGATAAGGCCGTTTTTGTAATAGACTCTATACGAAGAAAAGTTTCCGCTAATATACATGATGCCTGCTGATTTATCTAAAGGTTCATACCGTGAGGAGCCAGGATTATACTGAAATAGAATTCCCCTTCCCGAGGAATCGGATAAAACCAGAAAATTTTCACCGGCTGTATTATTAACAAAAATAATCTCCTTCTCAAAATTGAATATCCAGTTATAACCCGCGACACCGTCTCTCTCAAGCAATGAATTATAAGAGATAGAAACCGTATAGGGAAGGCGGGCATCGAAGTTGGAAAGCATTCTGCCGTAGTTTATCGATGCGTCAAATGTATTTCTGTAAGCTGCGACCGGAGCCGAATTGGCCGGAAGCGGAAAATAGGGAATACTTCGTAGAAGATAGGTCTTGCCTCCTGTGCTGGCAAGCGTTGAGGAGAGCTTCTGGATCTTGCTGTAATGATCGTAAATATCCGTTGCGAACTGATCCGAATAATACGGTGTCTCCGAGACCGTATATTCGTGCTTTGAATAATTCCCGTAATAATCATCAGGACTTGAAGAAAGTATCCTTTCGAGCCGCTCCGAATACCTGCGCAATTGAGTCTTAAGGGTTGATATGACGGGGTTTGGCAATGGGACTGGAAGTGTCGTTTCAGGATTATAGATAAGGAGTTTACGGCCGCATTTAAGGTCCCCGAGGTTTGTATCGGTATCGGCAACGGTTGCCACGGCAATCTTGATCCTGTCATTGACCTTCTGATATGCGATCGATTTTTCAAGGTCGTCATTGTCAGGAGGTATGAGGCTGCGGAATTCGATGGCATTGACACCTGAGATCACAAGGAGAATACCTAACAAAGAAAATATTATCTTTCTCATATTACACTCCTGCCTTTATTCCGTAATACTTGATGAGAATATCCATTTTTAAGCGGATTTCTGAAATATCATATGATCCGATTGACCGCAGCGCTTTTATCTGTGTCAAAAGATTATTCATGGCTGAATCAAAATTGCCGATATTCTCTCTCATAGCTTCCATCTCCGCATAGATCTCATTCACAATCGACAGTTCATTTCCCGAAAGTACCTGTGACATCTCTTCCAGATCAAGAAGTATCGCAGCATAAAGTTCATCAATAGTAAATGAAATGTCGTAACGGTCAACTGTCGAATCTATCAGAGAATAAATGCCGCCGCATTTCAGCGACAAGTCCCTCTCTATGGTATAATCCCCTTTCAATTCAGGAAGCTGGATCATAACAGATATGGATTTCTCCGAATAAGGCGAAAGATCAAAGTATTGAACCGTCGAGTTGTTGATTATATCTCCTTCCGATATATCAAGAAAAGCGATATCGACTGATGAGATGTCAAGTTTAACCGATACGGTTTCCGAAGAATCGTTTGAAACGATATATTCTACCGGAATGTGGCGGCTTGGGAAATTGTCGCTCATGTCGTACTCCGGGAAATTATATGTTTCCAGCATAGAAACTATCATATCGCTTAAATCCGATGGCAAGGATATTATCGGATGATTGAAGAATAATGATCGGCCACGGCCGTGTATATTCTGAATTACCGCGGGAGAAGAACCCGGTTCCAAGGTGCCTGCTACGGAGCTCTCCGAGGAAAAAGATATAAGCTCAAGCGGCCTCCCATCAAAGAGATAATCAAATCCGG
>JAGLWT010000106.1 GCA_023133295.1 bacterium
CTTCTTCGACGGGTTCCTCGACAACCACTTCGACAGCCTCTTCTTCAATGGCCTCTTCTTCGACAAATTCCTCTTCCGGCTCTTCGACAACTTCTTCTTCCAAGGGTTCTTCTTCGATGAATTCCTCTTCCGGCTCTTCTTCAACGGCCTCTTCGACAGCTTCTTCCTCAACCGCTTCTTCGGCTGATGCAAGAAGAATAGGCGCTTCAACGGGTTCCATATTGAGTTCTGAGCGAACCTGATTCACTACATAAAGCGGAACATAAAATTCGCCGGCATAGATAGAATTATACATTACCGTAGCTTCGTCATATTTCTCTACGGCAAATAATTCCTCAGCCAATTCGAACAGTCTATTCTGATATCTCTCCTTGGAAATATCGGGAACATTATCCGGCTGAGGCTCGTACTCTTCCGCTCCGGGAACAATCGTAACACCATCACTTCCCGGAATAAAGGTAAGGGGAGCGTCATGCATAATAATGATCCCGCCAATACTTTCAGGGTCTTCCGACAACTGAAGGATATTGATAGATTTGACTAAGGTGCCGTCACCATCCAGATTTATCTCGTCACCGACCACGGCGGGTTTGAAAACAATTATAGAAACATTGTTCAAAGGATAAAGTTCGTATTTGACCGCACCCTCCGTCTCTATGGTTAATTTCCCATTCCCATCGATCAATTCAAAATTGGAATTTAAAATAGGATTAGCTGCTATGGCGGGGATGAAGAGGACTAAAAACAAAAATACTATTGCTCTTTTATTCATTGTTATTCCTCCAGCCGAAGCGTCTTTTTGATAACATAATAATCCTTCTGTATCTCAAAGATCAACTTCCTTTCGTTGAGATCAAGAGAAACTACTTTTGCTTCCCCCAGGAAATCTCCCTCACTTAAATAATAGGAGTTACCTGTTTCATCTTCAACGATGGCTTTAATATTCTTTTTACTGTTTTTCACAAAACCCACAAGTTTGATCTTTTCAATGTCTATCTTTGATTTGAAATTAAGAACCGGTTTAAAGGGGTCTCTTCTGCTGCGTGGCTCATAGACATATTTTGATTCTCCTTCCAGGGTTTCTTCCTGTGGAACATCTTCGACTTCCACCTTCTGAGTTCGGCCTGTGCGGGGCTTAACATCATCATCGGCCTTCTTTCCACCGCCGCAAGACAACATAAGCGTGAACAGCATCACCAAGACCAATGAAAATATTATTGACCTTTTCATCTGCCTCTCCTCTTTGCCGCGACGGGGCCTGCGGCTTGGCCCTCATTATAGATGTATGTTTTCAATGTGAAAGTAGCTACTTCATAATTGTTCTTTCCCAGTGAGAGGGAGAGGTCTTCCACATTGATTATTCTATTGAGATTGCCTATCTTGTTAAAGAAGGTGGCGATCTGATGAAAGCTGCCGACTATCCTCATTGAGTAGGGTTTCTCATAGTAGATCTCTCGGGGTATCTGTTTCTGTGGAGTAAATTCCGTGATCGATATATTCGATTCAACAGTCCCCAGTTTATTAACATCATCTATGAGCAAGGTGATCTCTTCCTGAGAAGGAAGTTTTTCTTTGGCAAATTTCAATGCCAGCTCAAGGTCATCGATCTCCTGCGAAAGAAGAGCGATCTTCTGGCGGTATTCATCCGCCTTTGCCAATTTGGCATCGAGCTCTCTGATCTTTTTATTCTTTCCCGAGATCTCTTCCGAGGCGGATTTAAATGACAAATAATAAAATCCACCGGCAAGCACAACAAAGATCGCGATAAACACTAGAATATTTCTTGTTTGCTTATTCATTGTCGGTCTCCTGAATTATCGGTGTAACCAAGATAAGTATCTCGATCCTTGTTTTGGATTTCTCCTTGCTTCGGAACAGGGCTCCGATAAAGGGAATGTCTGAAAGGAAGGGTACACCGCCTTTGTTTTCAGTTGTCTCTTCCTTTACAAGGCCGCCGATAACAGCGGTCTGCTTATTTTTCAAAACAACTGATGTATCGATCTGATTAGTGTCGATCAGAACTCCGGAACCGAATTGGCCGGCGATCGAAGATACTTCGGGATGGATCTGGAGGATGATCGAATTGTTTGCCGTAACCTGCGGGGTCACCTTGATCTGTGTTCCCACATAAGTAAGCTGAGTGGTAAGGTTACCGGATTCATCGACCATTCTTAAAGGGATCTTATTTCCAATATTGATCGTAGCTTGTTCATTATTCAATGCCAGGATCTGAGGATGTGACCGGACAACGGCCTTATTTTCAGAGGCCAGCATATTCAGAACACCCTCAAGTTCCATATAATTCTTCACGATGCCCGTCCTTAAAAGGCCGGCACCGGCTGATGGGTATTCATTGGACGAGCCGGTATATGATCCGGCGGACATCTTGGTCTGACTGGAAGACCCCAAGTTGTCGGCAGTCCAGTAGAATTCAATATTCTGCAGGTCGGTGTGGCTGATCTGAACAAATTTAACCTTGATCAGCACCTGCTTTGTCGGGATATCGATCGCCTGAACAAATCTATAAATTATCGGAAATTTCTCTTTGATATCGGTAACGATAAGTTTCTTTGTTCTCTCATCAGGAACGATCGAACCTCTATCTGAAAGGAGTTTCATAAGATTACCCTGTAGAGAGCCGAGGTCGACATAGTTCACTCTGATCACACGGGTTTCAAGAGGCTCCGCCTTTTCGCTGGCGGCTTGTATCTTGAACATCTTCTGTCTGTATGAATCTAAATTTCCGACTGTATCGATCCTGTAGATATTGCCCAGCTTTTCGAAATCGAGTTGATTTGACTTAAGTATCTTCCCCATAACGAACTCCGCAGACACATCTGTGAATCTGCCGGTAAAATTGCCTCTGACATCCGCAGAGAAGATCAGGTCCATCTTTCTCTCTTCAGCGATCATCTTCAATAACTTCTTGATCGGGTAATTAACCACATCCAATGTGATAAGTAATTTTCCTGATTTTCTCCTGAACTTAACATCATTCTGAGCAGATACGGAGGTTGTCAGAATGAGAAAAGCAATGAGAAAGACGAGAATTTTATTTGTTTTCATTTTTAACCTCGTTCTTGAGCGTTATCGCAATATCGTACTTGTATATGGGTTGAGAGATCTCCGGGACCTTACCCGCAGAGATGGCCTTCAATGTTACAACCGCTACCAGGTCTTCCTGCTCCTTCAATGATTTAATAAAATCGTTGATGTAAAGGATGGTCAAGCCGTAACCGCTTATGCCAAGACTCAGGCCCTGTCCGTTGAATTTCGTCAACCAGACCTGCGGAGGTATGATATCACAGATATTGTCCAGGACTTTAACCCACTTCTGCCGGTTGAAGTCCAGCTGGTCAATGATCTCTTTCTTCTTCTGAAGGTCCAGACGCTGCTTCTGAAGTTTGTCAATAGTCTTCAGAAGAGTGTCATTCTTAGCCACCAATTGTTTCTTATTGCTAATCTCAGTTTCAAGCTTTTTTATCTTACCTTGAAGTATCGCGTGCCATGAAAAAACGATTATAAAGAGGATAATCGCCCAGAAGCCCCAATAAAAATAATCGAGCTCCAATTTGACCGCTTTCTTCTTTTCGGGTATGTAATTGATATTTAACATAATCCCACTCCTTCCTAAAGTGTCCTTAATGCGAGGCCGGTGGCGGTGCAGTACAGGATATGCTTTCTGCCAAGTTCCTGTACTTGTTTAGCATCGCGGGCAGCCATTTTGAAGAAGGGATTGAGAAGCTCTACCTTGAGATTCTCATTATCCTTCTTGAACTTCGAGACCACGAACTCGACCAGCAATGGGAAAAAGGTTCCACCGCCGGAAAAAGAGATCTTTTTTATCTGATCCTTACTGAGGTCCATCTGTGAGATAGCATCCTCAATGTCCTTGATCAGGTCTGCAGTCTGTCCAGCAAAATAATTCTTGTAGTATTTGTTATACACTTCCATTTTGAATTGATTTCCGCTCTCATCATCTTCCTTGACATTGAGAACTTCCTCAAATTTCTTATATTTGTTTTGATATATCTCTTCTTCCGAGAGGCCTTCGTTCTTTTTAATGGTCTCGATTATCGAACGATCACAAAAATTGAATGTACCTCTGAAATGTATCGGCAGGCCGGCCTTGATCCCGATAATATTAAAATTGGAGTATCCAATGTCAATATGCAGGAAATTCTTTTCCTCTTGGGGTAAATTTTTCAGAACATCGTCCTGTTCTATAAGATATTCGAAAATATTATAAAGGGCAAAGGGTACACCGTCAAGAATGGTAACCTTCAGGCCGATCTTTCCTAAAATATCCTTGTAGAAATCTATCGCCTCATTCTTCGCTGCCGAGATCAGAACGGTTGAGGGTATCTCCTCATCACCGACCCTTAATACCTCATGCGAGATCTGAATGGTGTTCTTCTGATAATTTGAGAAGTTCTCCTCCAGAGCCTTGTTCAAAGCCATGTTGAACTCAGTAGAGTCAGGCGCGCCGCTCACATTTATTATCCTGGTGACCAGGAAACGGGAATTGATGGCGGTAACCACCTTCTTTCCACTAGTGCTGGTCTTTGCAATGAGTCCCTTGATCAATTGCGCGATCTGATCCTTGAACTCTTCATTGCCGCCTTCTTCACTCTGCTTTTCACCACTGCCCAACGATGAAATATAATCCTCAATAGACTGAGGGAATTCCACGCTGTTGAAATCAATGACGTTTATTTGGTTGGAAATTTTCTTCAGAGTTACCACTTTTGCAAATTTTGAGCCTATATCTAAGGCTATGGTGGGTTTTTCCGGATTAATCAAAGAGTCTAAAAACATACCGACCTCCATTTTTTAGATGCTACCATAAAAATGCGAAAATGTCAATATTTATCCAAAGATATAAACATTTTCGCCAATTCTGTACCCATGAAAATGACCAGGTAGAACGCCCCTATCATGAAGGGGCCGAAAGGGACACTTTCCTTCTTGTGTAATATTCTTACTGTTACGCCGTATATTGCAGCACTTACAGTAGCAACGATCATATATGTAAAAAGATGCTCCATTGGCAGGAATATCCCAATGACAGGAGCTAATAGAACATCTCCCGACCCAAAGGCCTCTTTCTTGTAAATGATCTTACCGAGAAAGTAAATGAGAAAAAAGATACCTAAGAGGATCAAAGCGGAATAAATATTCTTCAAAGGAATAGCATTTCCCCTGATCCACACCAATATAAAATAAACTATAGCGATCGCCGCTGAAGCGATCAGCTCACTATCGTGAATGAACATTGTCTTGAAATCTATGAGAACAATCGAGAGAAAAACAGGCAGCAAAAGGAGGTGAATGAACGTTTCTCCCTTTATACCGTACTTTAAATACAGAAGCACTGCTATCACACCGCTAATTGCTTCTACGATGGGGTATTCGGGGGAAATTGCCGTGGAGCAACTCCTGCATCTGCCACGGAGGATGATCCAGGAGAGCAGCGGAATATTGTCATACCACTTAATGCGTGCGCTGCATTTCGGGCAGGCCGAGGGAGGGAAAACGATGGAAATAGAAGCAGGCAGCCGAAAGATCAGAACATTTGTAAAGCTGCCCAAGGCAAGGCCAATAAGGAAAAAGTATAAGATCATTATCGCTTCCATATAGCTCCCATAAAAAAAAGGGGGAGCCGAAACTCCCCCAAAACATAAAAAAGATTAAGCAAAAGCTCAGTCTAGGACAGCATCATTCTTATCAGTTCTGATTATGCCTGCCTCCGCTTTAAAATAAAGAGAAGTGAGCGTATCCTGAGGATTGTAATAATGGTCAGCAGGATTCGGGCATAATACCGTGTAGATATCTTCGGTCCAAGAGCCATCATACACATAATCCACTGCAGTTACAGGACAAACGATCGCATTCTTCGTATAACCAAGGGTCATGAGTGTAGCAGCGTCTGCTGCCGGTGTGGTGCCACCCGAGTCATCAATAAAATGGTCATTATTGTCACTTGCATACATGTCAATCGCATTGCCGATCGCCTTCAGGTTTGAAATACAAGCAGAAAGTTTTGCTTTCTTCTTGGTATAAACCATGTTAGGAATTGCAACGGCGGCAAGGATACCGATGATCGCGACAACGATCATAAGTTCGATAAGTGTAAAACCTTTTTTCTTCATAGATATCACCTCCCGTGATTTTCTGCTATAGTATAACTGTTAATCCCCCATTTGTCAAATGAAGCGATGTTCAGAAAGCTCCACTTTCTGAACAGAGCACAAGTGAGCAAGGGAAAAAGAAACACAGCCGTAACCGGAAAAGCAATATTTCGTATCTATCATTAATTTACCCGTAACAAATATAGAACGCCGGAGCGAATTAAGATAGGGGACAAGCTCCGCAGTGCACAAGAGCACAAGTCACAAGTGGAACAAGTAGAGAATGGAATAAGAATAATTGACACATTCCCTCATTCCCGTGAAGTTTACCCCGATTGTATATGGGATCGAGAATCCAGTTTCCCCCCCTGTCATGCAGAGCCACAGGCGTGGCATCCAGGATTTCTTTCATTATTCACTTCTCTCAACCAACCTCCAGTCTCTAACCTCTAACCTCCATCTCCTACTTTTTTTTACACTTCGCTGTAAAATTATGCACTCTTTCCATATTTTATTCATTGCGCCGAGATCTCGCTCTTTGTATATCTATTCATGTTGGGAAAATGACAAATGGCATATTCTTTGCTCATAAAAATGCATGAAAGCACCGGAAAGAATTTCCCCTTATGGACTTCAATTGGAAATAGAGAAGGATATTCTTCTGATCAAGATGGGCGGTATCTCATTGAAGCTCGATCTCTTTTCCGGGATAGACATCCTGCATCCTTTTCAAATGGACGCTGAAGGAAATGTAACCCCGCAAGAGAAGAGTTTGATAACCTTCATCGTTTTGAAAATGCTCTGGGATGAGGATTTTCAAAAGTATGTTTCCCGAAGATTGGCCGGCCTTTCAATTGATCTGCATTTTCATAGCTACGAACCGATTCCCGGGGAAGCTGAAATCTCTCTCCATTTCAATACATCGATGGAATTCCATATCTCCTACGGAAAGAAAGTGTTGGAATACGCCTCAAAGATGGGCGTATCCCAGATCTAATTCATAAATAAATAGAAAATAGAGACCTAGTAAGAAATGAACAATTGGAGAGTGTCATCCAGAGGGAGTTTGCGACCGTGGGATCCAGTTTTATTTCATCCCGTCTTTTTCCCTACTTGACACTTCACACTTCAGACTTGCTGAGCAAGCTCAGCATTGCTTGCCACTTGTGCTCTGCGAAGCAGTATCCTATTCTTCTATTTTTAAAAGTTCGATATCAAAAATAAGGGTCAGATTCGGTCCGATCGATCCTTTTCCCCTTTCTCCGTAGCCAAGATTAGAGGGAATATATATTTGCCACTTGCCGCCTTCTTTCATCATCGTCAATGCTTCCTGCCAGCCCTTAACAAGGTTCTTCACAGGATATGAAAGAGGTTGGCCTTTATCATAGGAGCTTTCAAATTGGGTGCCGTCTATGAAGGTCCCGCGATAGTGAAATCTTACCTTGGACTCTAATGCGGGCGTCGCGCCCGTACCCTCTTTCAGCACTTTGTACTGGAGGCCGCTTTTCAAAGATATAATGCCTTCCTTCTTGGCGTTCTCTTTAAGAAATTCCTCGCCGGCGAGCTGGTTCTTCGCGCCTTCTTCTTCTCGTTTCTGTTTATCCGCAAGGAATTTGGCTTTGCGCTCAGGGTCCATTTGTTCGATCATCTGCGCTTCTCTGAAGTCCATTAATACCTTGGAAGCTTCTTCCTGCGTCATCTGGGTCTCTGCGCCCTTGGCCTGTGTCAGGTACGCTGAAACAAAGACCTCTGGGTCAATATTCATATCCAGATTCTCAAAGTTCTGAGCAAGATCGATCCCTACCGCATAGCTCAACTTCGCTTCCGGTGTATCCAGTTTCACTTTCTTGGGCTGAAATCCTTCTTCATCCCCACAAGCCAGAAACACCACGAGAACAGATAGCAAGGCAAACAGTGCAAGTTTTCTCTTTTTCATATTATCTCCTAATAAGTGTTGATTCACTAATACAATATCGCATAAAGTAAAATATTTACGCCCATTCTTAAAGCTGTCTCCCTTATCTCTGAAGTATCCTCTGGGTGTACCCCCGGAGAATCCCAACCGTCTGAGATATTGGAGTTGTAAGTGTATAGTACCATAAGGTTGCCATTATCGTCAAATATCCCCCAGGCCTCCGGTGGAGAATCCTCATGAATATGGATCTGAGGAAGTCCTTCGGGAAAAATGAACCAGAGGCCAAAAAGCGGAAAATCTGGATTTAACGGAACAAGAGCCCTTCCGGGGAATATTTTCTTGAGCTCCTCTCTGATAAATTTATCCATTCCGAAATCATCGTCTATGTATAGTAATCCGCCGCGATGGCAATATTTGCGAAGATTCAATCTTTCCTTCTGCGAAAATATTACCCTTCCGTGGCCGGTAATGAAAAGCATCGGAAAATCAAATATATCAGTAGAAGAAGCTTCCAGCACGACCTCGCTCTGCGCTGTTTTCACATTGAGCTCGGAAGAAAATCTGCTAAGAAGATTGGGAAGTTCTGTACGCCCGTTATACCAGTCACCGCCTCCATTGTATTTGATCCTCGCCACAGAAATTTCCTGGGAGGCGATCGTTGAACAAATAAGGAACAATATCAGTATGTACTTAATGTTCCCCATCTTCTGCTCCTATTCAAAGCCGCCTGAAAAAATGCGATCGAAAGCGGAAGCATGACCAAGGTCAGCCCAACCAGAATAAGAAGTTCCCTATACACTTCACCTATGGGAGCACCCATAAGAAGATTCATCCTTATCCCTTTCAAGGCATATGTTGTGGGAAATAGATATGATATCGGACGCAGCCAGGAAGGGAGATTCTCATAGGGGAAATACACGCCGGAAAAGAGGATATTGGCCTGATTAATAAAAAATGAGACCGGATCGCCACGCTTTGTTATAATGATCACACCCGCTGAAATGATCCCGAAGGAGAGAAAAGATAAGAAGGTGAATATAAGGAAAACCGCGGACACCCAGCAATGGGACAAGTTCAGTTTTAATCCGAAGAAAAAAGCAGCGAGTGTCAGAATAACAATTATCCTTACTATCTCAAAGATCGTATCAAATGTCAGAAATCCCGCCAACAGCTCTACGGTTGTTATCCTTCCGCTTAACAGCATCTCAAAGGTCCCGCGCGATTGTTCCGTTCTGACCGAAGCGGAAATGGTGTTCAATCCTGTGGATACCGCAGAAGAGAACGCGATGCCTATTATCACAAAGGAAAAATAGTCGGGAGCATAAGCCAGTATTGAATCACCAACGGTTATAGCTTTTGAGAGAAAGTAAAAGATGAACAGGGTAAGAAAAACAGAAAGCGAAGAAAAGATCATTGACACAGGGTAGGAAGTGAAGGTTTTCAGGTCCCGCTTAATAAATGGAAGTATCTTAAACATTCTCATCAAGCACATCCTCTTTTATTAATTTACATTTCCTGATCTCATCCGATCTGCCCAAAGCCCGGGAGATACGGCCCATATCTATGGTTTCCTTGGTTCCGTCCGTAAAGAACACTTCAACACCTTTCATTACGGTCTTAGTATTTTCCGTATTTCTTCCATCCTTAAGAGAATACCTCTTATCCAGCCAATCCTCTAATTCTTCGATATGATGGGAAGAGATCAGGATCGCTCTATCCTCCTCCAATACCCATTTCTTTAAAAACTCCTTGATCACCTTGCGTGAACTCTGGTCAATATTTGTAAAAGGTTCATCCAATATCAATATTTTCGGCTGTTTCAGCAGAGCTCTCGCCAATTGGGCTCTGGCTTTCATCCCGGAAGAGAGCATTCGGAACGCGCGATTCTTGAACTCTTCCAGGCCAAGTACCTTCAACATATCCTCAAGATCGCTGTCCCGCCATTCGTCCAAGAACAAAGCCATGAAGAAACGGAGATTTTCCATCAGTGTCAATCTCCAGTAGAAACTGCGCTCTTCGCCATTCACCCAACCGGTTATATCGTTCAATATATCAGGGGTATTGACTACATCTCTACCTAAATACTCTATGCTGCCTTCATCGGCGATAAGGATGCCGGCAAGGATTTTCATTAGCGTGGTCTTACCCGCTCCGTTTGGCCCTACAAGTCCCGTGATCATCCCTTTCTTTATCTCAAGATCAATACCATTCAATGCGGGAACCTTCTTTTTTCCGACTATATTAAAACCGTCAAAAAGCTTATGTATAACATATGTTTTTTGGAGATCTTTGATCTTGATCATGATCTGAATAACCCCCAGATGGAAGGAACTCCAAATATGATATTGGGTAGATTGACGGCCAGAAGCGGCGGCAGGGTCCCCTTCTCTCCAAAACTGAAGCCGACAAGCATTACGAGATAGTAGCCGAAGATCAGAACAATGCTTGCGAATATTCCGATGGCGCGGCTGCCGACCTTTATTTCCAGAGCAAGATAGAAAGAAAGCCCGAAGAGGCTTAAGATCGCCAAGGGAAGAGAGAATTTTTTATACAGCTCCACTTGAAGTTTCCTCTTCATCATAGGATTACTCTCCATTGAGATCCTTTTCCTCAGCTCCTTCAAGCCAAGACTCCTTCTATCGAAATTGGTTATTTCATTATTATTGATCGATGAGGAGAGATCCAGATTCACCGACAATTCATCATATTCTCCCTTGAAAAAACTCCCCGTTCTCAATTCCTTTGAGAAGCTGCCGTTCTGCATGATAAAACTGTATTGATAATTATCGGGATCAGAGTAGAATTTCCCTTTTTTCGCGAAAAGAAAGAGAGTTCCATCATTTTCCTTCAATCTCAAATTAACACCCTTGAGATCATTATTATGGCGGTCATACTCCTCCGTGTAGAGAACGACATTTCTTCCGATCGTATTGAATTCCTTCTCATTGATTATCAGCTGTACCTTCTTGGTCATGGTATTGAAAAGCGTTTTCACATACATCTTATTGGATTCCGGTACGAGAAATACATTAAAGAACATATTGAAGATGATCAGAAGCAAAGAAAAGGCAAAATAGGGCTTGATGATCTGCCATTTCCCTATACCCATCGTCTTCATCGCAAGGATCTCTTTGCCCTCGGTCAATCTCCCGATAGAGAGTATCACTCCAAGGATAAAGGACATCGGTATGGCAATGGACAAAAGGGCAGGCATTAGAAAAAAAAGCAGTTTCAGAATAATATACGGGCTGATGCCCTTGTTCAGAATAAGAGAGAGGAGTTCCTGAACCTTTGAAATGATCAGAACGGTAGAAAACAAGGCCAATCCGAAGGCAAAGGTCTTAAGGCTTTGGGAAATCAGATAGCGCTCGATTATCTTCAAGATGTTCCTTCCCTCATACCAAAATCATCTCGGAGTTCGTCTCAACGACTTTTTTTACGGGAACAGGGATCATATTTCTCCTTCATGCTGCTTGCCCGCATACGGGCCTTTCCGGAATGTATTATACAATTTTTTCCTGTTTTCCCAAATTATAGCAACGGGTGGCGTCTCAACTGGAGACGATAGTTCAAAAGTTAAAAAGTTCAAGGTTGAAGTAAAAATCTCTTTGTGTTCTGCCTTGTAATTGTCAACTGTCAATTGTCCATTGTCAATTTCTCTTATTTCCCTCTGCACCAACCTCCAACCTCGAGCCTCCAACCTCTATCTTTACTGTCCGTTCACCCATTCCTTGAACTCATCCTTTGACGATGAAAATTCAAAGACCGTATATATCTTGAATAGTTGGGACTTATTGGATATGGTAGGATAAAGAAGCTTTGCGACTTCGATCCTGTCATCCTCAAAATCAAATGAAAGGAGTAATAGTTTTGCCTGGGCGATCGAAAAACAATTGCCCTTCACAGCGGTCTGGAGGATACTTTTCTTGTCATCGCTGAAATCCTCAGCCTTGAGCTGAGAAAGCAATTCGTCAAAATCCGAGGAATCCATTTCGCAATCTGAAACGGACTGAACCTTTATTTCTTCTTTCACTGAAACTTTGATGGAAACATCTGCCGGCTTGCCGCCCAAGGATTTGACCCACAATTTGGCCGCCATGCCTTTTTTGGCTTCGAATTTCTTGATGAACTTCTTGTCCCCTTTGGTGATCTTGATAATGTAATATTTTCCACCGGGCAGCGATTTGACGGTAGGTATTTTTGCTGAATGAAATTTGATCTTGCTTTCAGTAAATATCTGTGCAGTTGCATTCTCGGGTGCCAGTATCTTTAAAGTTGTTGCTCCATTCTCAGTTTTCTCATAGATCAGCTTAAAATCATTTGTCTCCTCTGAAATAGTGCTTTTAACCGTCGTTTTGACAGTGCTGTCACCATCGAGGTTGACATCTTCATCGATATTTATCTTGATCCCAACGCTTGTATCGTCAACATCCATATCAAGTGAAACGCTTTCAGCAAATCCCACTGATGCACATAAGAACATTGCTATAAGCAAATAAGTAAAAGTTTTTCTCATCATTTCCTCCTATGAGATATGCAAGTTACGGGCCTGTATATTCCCGGCAAATGGTATCATATTTTCCAAATATTTCCAAAATGTTTGTAGACAAAAAGAAAATTGATCATTTTGAATGACAAGTTAAATTTTGGTTGAATACACTTGAGGAGATTTGGCAATTCCTTACACGCTGTTTCTATTTGATATTTTTTAGATAGTTAGCTTTCCGCCAAGCTAAAATATTTCCTGCATTTTTATCATCAATATTATTAAGTACTCTTTTGAAATAACTGTCCGAGATCTTAGCGTCGACAAGCAGGCGGTGCATTGCTTCTAGCGCTTTTCCCGCAGAATAATCTCCTATGGCTTCCATATATCCATACTCCTCATTAGGATACTGGTAAATTACAATTTCATACTCCTTTAATGCGTCAGTAATATAGTTTCCTTCCAAGTACATATTCCCTAAAAGATAATGAGCGCATGATTGAACCAATCTGGTGTCATGTTTAAAAAGAGTTTTCAAGAAGTCTTTGAATTCTGTAGTGAATTCATCCCCAAGCTTTCCCTTGGAGTAATACAAATCCCAAAGAGAATTAATACCGTAAGTAGAAATATATTCGAATCGTGTATATTCTAGCATGGGATATTTCAGAATAATGTATTTGTGTATTTCAAAGAATTTCGATGTCTCATTTATATTCTTATAATGCACAGCAAGATTATATAAGTCAGGAGCTAATAAATCAGATTTCGCTGCATAATTTTCTTTCACTCTCCGCAAGTACTCTCTATAATTCCTAATATCTACTCTCTGTACCCACGCAGGACTGTGGTATTCCTGAAATTTAACCTTGCACCATCCGTCTCTTTCTTCTACAACAAATAATGTGGTTCCATAAGGAATATCGTCCTCTTTTTCGGGTTCCGCTTCAAATTTGTACTTGATTGAAGAATTACTATTTATTGAAACAACCTTTTGACCTAACTTTTTCACATGATCAAGGTTAAAGAGCTGTGCTTGCTTACTTTCCCCAAGATCTTTTACTGAATATTCAAAGATCCCGTTCCTAATCGGCCCATCTAAAATTAGTGGAGCACCTTCAATTTTCATTAATTGATTAACGTTTTGATCAAGGATAAATAGCACATTCCTTTTAGATTTATTTGTTGAATCGATAACATTAAGGGCAAATCTCTTAGAATTACTAATCAAACATCCTTCCAGTGAATATCCTTGCGAAAAGGTTACTTTAATACCTGTGTTGTATGAGTTGTCAAGGAACAGGATTTTTTCGATCTCTTTGTCATTATTACTACCTTCAAGTTCACTGGGAAGTAGATGTATTCTTTCATCAATAACATAAGCCGTTTTTTCATCATTAGAAAATATCCTGTAACTATAACTATTGCCATCCACACCTTGAAAGACATTTCCTTCAAAATATAGTATCTGGCCTTCCTGAGAAATTGAAGCTTGGGAATCAACCACAAAACTGCGTTTTATGCTTTTCATATCAATAAATAGAGATGTTGAAGCAATATTATCCTGAAAATAGTCAAAGTAATCTACTTCTTCATATCTAGTTACCACTGAAGATTCGAAGTAGGACATAGGTTTTGATTTTGTTATTTCAACGGGTTTTTCTTCTCTTATAATACACTCTATTGAAATCGAGTTATATTTACTAACTTTTGTTACAAGGTCATTGCTATCATAATCTGTTTCAAGTAGCAACTTCTCGTCACTAAGCCAATGGACCGCTACATATTTCTCGTGATATCCCGAAAAGATCTTTTTTCTCCTTTCAGAATTAACATGTTCAATGAATACGATAATCTGAAAATCTACTGTTGCATGACAATTTACTTTGTAAATACTTGCAACGTATTCACCATTCGGAGATTTTACACTTCTCTTTAATTCATATGAGCAAGGATCTTTTTGAAAACAGCCAATTTGGAATACTAGAACAAGGGAAATTATGCTTACTCTCAAGAACAGTGCTTGACTTTTTGCTACATTATTGCCTATTGTGCTAGTCCTCATATTATTCGACCCAAATAACCCTCTTATGGGAAATTTAATTCTCATTCTGCAGCCCCGCTATCTTATCCAGCCATTTCTTGCTTTTCATCGGTTCAAATACTTCCAGTGCTTTTTGCAAAGATCTCTCGAAGAGACGCTTGATTTCAAGAGAGTCGGATCGGGAATTAACCGCTGCCCATGCCAAGTAATAATGTGCTTTTCCTAAAAGCAACGGCTTTTTGAGCGCCTCTAATTGCAATAGCGCCACATTATATTCAGACCATGTTTCTAATTTCATACCTTTGCTAAATATTCTAAACTGAAGTGAAAGCAAGGCATAGTCGATATTCGCAGATTTGGATCCCAACTCTTTGGTCAGCGACTCCGCTTGCTTCAGCCTGATCTCCGCTTTCTCAATATCAAACATGAGAAGATACAGCCTCGAGGCATTTAAATGGTTTCGACGCTGCAATTCTCTACTTTTGACACTCTTTGCTATTTCCAATGATTTCTTAAAATATGCGCCAGCCGGAGTATAATTTCCCCATTCCATTTCCAAAACCCCTAAACTGCTGAAGGTATGTGACGCGCCTACCGGATCGCTGATCTGCCTAAATATCCTGTTGGATCTCTTCATCTTGATCTTCGCCTTCTCATAATCACCGAATATATCATCAATTGATCCGAGATTATGCAGACTGTATGCCTGGCCCGATATATTGTCGATCTGCTCCCTTATCTCTAATGCACGGGTAAAATACTTCCACGCTTTTTCAAAATCACAATTAGTATAATGGATAAATCCAATTGAATTGGTGCTTATCCCCTCACCTTCGATATCGTCTATCTCGATGCGAATATCTAGCGCTTGTTCGAAATAATTCAAAGCGGATTCGGTATTTCCTAATTTGATCTCGATCAAACCCAATTCGTTGAATGTTGTCGCATGGCTGGCAATATCTCCTATCTCTTTCACCGTTGGAAGAATGCTCTTGTAAAGCCTGAGGGAATTCTTAAACTTGCCTAATTTATACTCAAGATCCCCCATATTGCAGATGATGTTAACTTCCAATTGTTTGTCCTGAATAAGCTTCGCTAATTCTAATGCATGCTTGAAATTCTCTATGGATTCCTGATAATTTCCAAGACGGGCTTCGGCGAGGCCAATGCTATTGAGGAGACTTCCTTTGTCTTCCTTTGAATCACAAGTATCCAATAATTGCAGTGAGATCTTGTAATACCCCAGGCAATCTTTGAAATTGCCCAATCGGCTTTCTGCATATCCAAGCTCTCTGATGCTGTTCGCCCTGCCGAGAACATCATTCAGATCAGTGTAGATCGTCAATGCCGCATTCGCGGATCTTTGCATCTCCTTGTATTTCCCTAAGGATTTCCAGACAGAACACTGGGCGATGAGGCATTCGCCTTCCTTTCTCGGGTCATTAATCTTTTTTGAGAACTCGATACCCTTTAAGATCGATGCCGAGGCGGCCTTGGGTTTTCCTATCAGACATTGAACTCCGGTTTTTCCAATATACGCCTTCAGCATCAGTTCTTCCAAGTATTTTTGATCGTATAATCCTTTCATATTTCTTGTGCGGTGATGCTATAAAGCAAATCCCTGAAGTATTGTATGCAAAGAACGCGATTATGTCAAATTTTTTCATCGACTGCCTGCGACTAAGTACCAGTGAATAATGGTTAGTGAGGGAAACACAAGAAACAAATACTAGATGGATCCTTCGCCGAAAAGCTCAGGATGACAGAATGCAGTTAATAGTGAAAAGTGAATAGTGAACAATTGAGGAGAAGATTGAAGCGGTCGAAAATTGAGAAAGATGGATTGTCGGATTCCCGAACAAATCCGGGATTTCCGCTTCGCTACAACAAGCTACGATAATGACGGGATAAATATGTTTCCATCTGGATGATTTTTTTCAACCTGGAACTTTTGAACATTTCAACTTTTGAACAATCTTTTCTATTTATCTCGTCTTCTCGCGGGCCGGCCCTTAAAGCTCCTTTTACCTTCGCGTTTTCCTTTGTAGCTTTTCTTGCCTTTGAAGTTCTTTCTGGAGTTGCCGCCGCCTGAAGGCTTATTCGCCTTTGTGATAAGCGGAAGTTTTCCCTTGGCTTTCTTCTTGAAGAGGGCAATGATCTCTTCGGCATCCTGATAAGGAAGTGTTACAAAAGAAAAATCTGTCATTACGGTAACATCGTCGATAAAACGGTCCTTGATCTTTATTGAATTTTTGATGAATTCCACTACTTTTTTCGGTGTATAGCCATCCTTTTTTCCAAGTGAGACAAAAACTCTCGTCTTGCCTTCTCCTTCTATACCGCGGTCCTTTCTACCGGCCCTCATCTTAGTGTAATTACTTGCGTCGAGCTCATCCGAGTATGTCATTTTAATAATAGCCGCGATGACATCTTCCGGATAATTCTCCTGAAGAAGCTGCTGTGCCATTTTCCTATACAGCTTGCCGGTTTCTTCCTTAACCGCCGCATCGATCTTTGTAATAATATTGTTTCTCTTAAGATCGATTATCTCTTCGACTTCAGGAAGCGTACCTTTTTGAATATCTGTCTTGGCCTCTCTCTTAATATAGGATAATTTCCTGTATTCATCCGGGGTAATAAATGTTATGGCGGTTCCTGTCTTGCCGGCCCTGCCGGTCCTTCCTATCCTGTGAATATACGACAGGGGGTCCTGAGGAAGGGAATAATTAATAACATGACTCAAGTCCTGTACATCCAGCCCTCTGGCCGCTACATCAGTTGCCACCAGGATCATGGTGCGTTTTTCTTTAAATTTATCCAGGATCCTTATCCGCATCTGCTGTGAAATATCTCCGTGCAGCCCATCGGCATTGTAGCCTCTGTCGATCAATCTATTCGCAAGCTCATCAACCGCCACCTTGGTCCTGCAGAAGATCAACCCGTAGAATTCATTCTCAAGGTCTATGATCCTGCAGAGCGCTTCCAGTTTATCCCTTTTATTCACCTCGAAATATATCTGCTCGGTAAGATCTGTTGTCAGCTGCTTGTTCTCAACTCTTATCAGTTTTGTCTCTCCCATATACTTCTTTGACAATTGTCTGATCCTGGCGGGCATTGTAGCGGAGAACAGCGCAACTCTCTTGGTATCGTTCGTAGCTTCAATGATGGTCTCGATATCGTCTATAAATCCCATATTGAGCATTTCATCCGCTTCGTCCAGAACAAGAAATGATATCTTGCTGAGGTCCAATGTTTTTCTTCCGATATGATCCAGTATCCTGCCGGGCGTGCCGACTACTATCTCAACACCGCTCTTGAGTCTTCTGAGCTGTCCCGAAATGCTCTGTCCGCCGTATATGGGAAGTACCTTGAATCTGCGGCCGCCTCTAAGGGAGTATATCTCTTCCGCAACCTGTATCGCGAGTTCCCTTGTCGGTGTAAGAATGATCGCTTGAACATGAGTAACCCCCATATCAAGATTCTCAATGATGGGGAGCCCGAATGCGGCTGTTTTCCCTGTTCCTGTCATCGCTTGGCCGATAACATCGACCTCATTTTTTAAAAGTATTGGTATTACTTCTTTTTGAATTGGTGTGGGTTCTTCGAACCCTTTTTTGTCAAGTGCCATCAAGGACCTTTCGTCGAGTCCGAGGGCTTCAAATTGATTTAGATCTGTCATATTTATTTCCTGTTTACCGATTGAAATTCAATAGATAACACGATATTATAGCATCTATTGAAGTAAAATGAAAGGATTTGAGGCTGAAATTCAACAATAGCATACACGCAATCGCGGTTTCGCACCTTTACATCAGAGGCAAATGTCTACTTTGTCTACCACCGGCCCCAATGCTAAGGCGCAAAAAGGAATCCTATCCTGAATATCCATGACGCTTCTATCGTAAGGGATATCTGGTTTGAGGATGAATAATCGGGTTCATGTATATATGTATTGCCCGGTCGGTAGCCGATTTCCATGGTTATCCCGGTAGGGCTGTCCCCCGAAGTGATGATAAGGCAAGCGCTTATAATCATTCCGAAGTTGAAATTATTACCGAGCATCGAAAGTCCGCCTAGTGTACTGTTCCATAAATACCATGACAATGGAATGCTTAGATTTGAGTCAATTTCAACGAACGATGAGCGCGGCGTACCCTTTGTGGTCCGTAAGCGAAAAGAGAGGAATGAATTGATCAAAGATGGCGTTCCCTTCGGGCTGAAGCTCTTTTTCCGTCTTCTGCGTTGCTTGTTGCTTACATACCGCAGTGGGTATGCGGTGCTCCTCGCGCCTTGAATACGGATTGAAAATAGCATCAGCCATTGTTATGGTATTTATGGAACAGTACACTAACACAGATAGGGTCAAACGAACCGGTAGTCTGCTCAGTGAAAATGTAGGATATCTCGGAAAGAATCTTCCACCCAAGAAGATCTCAAAGCCAGATATGCTTGCAAGATTTTCTACTTGAAGCTCTGTAATGTCTATTCCCCGATAGCCCAGGTGCGTTTGAAATTGAAAATCCTGATTATGCCTTGCCGACATCATCCAAATGGAGAAATTCATCTCCTTTGGATCGATCTGAGAATCCGCATCAGCCGTCAAGCCGACGCTCCGCTGCCCACCCGTTTCAAAGGTGATCCCTAAAAACGCATAAGGCTGCACATAGGGAACTTCTGTTATTTCAATTTCAATGGTCTCTGCGCAAAATCCGTTAAAAAGAAAACCCGCAATAAGTAAAAGGGAAATGCAAATCCACTTCTTCATCCAACCCTCCGATACTGTTATACTTTATTGTGCCAAAATCACAGGCGCTATTCAAGTGCAGAAGTAAGTGTAAAGTGTAAAGTGGGAAAATACAATTAGAGAAGAAGGTTGGAGGTTCTAGGTTGGTGCAGAGGCGGAGGAAACAATTGACAATGACACTTCGCAGAGCACAAGAGAGCAAAGCACAAGTGGGTAAGGGATAAGAAGGAAATAATCAGAAATATTCGTGGAGACAGGGATTGAGAATAACGCTAGCGTTTGATTCTAACGAGGCGAAGAGTGTACAATTGCTTCACAATTTTCAACTCTCCGCTTGGAACTTTTACATCGGGACAGACGAACGCAGGCGGCGTACGACATGTCCCATATCTTGTTTGGGGTGCGGCGTGATATGATTGGAACAGGAGAATTAAAGTGTTGAACGAAATATTTATTTTCCGGTTACGGGTGTGAATATTGTCTTCATTTACACCTCACACACCACACTTCACACTTCTTAATGCCTCGTACCTCGTTCACTCGTGAACGACGGTCATCGTATTTTGAATCAGAACACTATGAAATAAATATTTTGACATTCAATCAAAATTATCTTAGAATAACAATAAAGGGGAGATTTAACAATTGAATAAGCGATCCGGGCTTCCAAGATCCTGGAGATTTATCATTAATCCGCATGCGGGAAGAATTAAAAAACCCGCCAAACTTAAGAAATTCATAGATCTGATACACGAACATTTTGAAGATGTCCTGGACCGTATCGAGATAACTAATGGACCTCAACACGCCACGGAACTTACCAAAGAAGCGATCAAGGACGGGATAAAAACCATTGTGTCAGTAGGGGGAGACGGAACGCATAATGAAGTTATTCACGGTATGACAGGAGTTCATGTGGATCTGGGGCTGATCCCGGCGGGTTCCGGTAATGATTTCGTTCTGGGATTGAAGCTTGAGAAGAATCCGTTCAAGTGCCTGAAGAAAATGAGGAACTATGTGGCACGGCCGATCGATATCGGAAAGGTAAATGATTTCAGTTTTTTGAATGTTATGGGGTGCGGAATCGACGCGGATGTGATCCGACTTCTTGAGGGGAAACATGGCTATGCCTCGGGATTCTATCACGCACTCAAGTATCATGAATATAAAGACCTGATCCTATCAGTCGACGGACAGAGGCACAAATACGAGCAGATCAGTATAATTGCCGTTGCCAACGGCAGGTTTTTCGGCAATGGAATGATGATCTCACCCGATTCAGTGCTTGATGACGGATTGTTGAATGTCATAGTGATACACGGTATGTCGAAATTCAAGTTATTTTCTCTATTTCCGCTTCTCTATATCGGCCAGCACATGAAGATAAAAAAACATGTCAAGCAGTATAAGGGAAAGAATATTTCGATCCTCAGCGATAAATTCACAGATTTCCAGCGTGACGGAGAGCTCTTCTGCGCCAAGAGGCTGGATATTTCCATTATTCCGCATTATTTAAGCATCCTTGCTCCGGAAATTGCATCAGATAAATAATTTCAGTGTAGCAAGTATTACTCCGCATTTTTATTGACAAACCGATCATTATAAGGTATAGTCAATCCTGTTGAACTATTTTTGAAAGAAGTGTTGAAACAAGGAACGCAGTGATCGGAAATATTGTAATACATTCAATGAAAATGTTCAAAGAAAAGGATTAATAATTATGTGCGCATTTGAGCTACCAAAGTTAAAGATCGGGAATCTTGTTTCACGCTTACCTATTATTCAAGGCGGTATGGGCCTTGGCATCTCAATGGCAAATCTCGCTTCCGCCGTAGCCAACACAGGCGCGGTAGGAGTATTATCTTCCGTGGGCATGAATATGGATTGGGATGACCCTTTTAGCAACAAAGGGCGTGACCCGCAACTTATGAGAGATGAGATCAG
This sequence comes from bacterium, assembly GCA_023133295.1. Classification (GTDB taxonomy): domain Bacteria; phylum AUK180; class AUK180; order AUK180; family AUK180; genus JAGLWT01. Next base: position 21,262 of record JAGLWT010000106.1, read on the forward strand.
AAAAGCCAAGGGCAATTCCAACGGCATTATCGGGATCAACATCATGCGGGCCCTTACCGATTTCACAGAACACCTTCGTATTTCGGTTGAAGAAAAGGTCGATATGATATTAGTGGGAGCAGGCCTGTTTCTTGACATTCCCGAAAACATTCTTTCCGCAAGATCGGAAAAAGGCCCCATAACATTTTTGCCGATCGTATCATCCCCGAAAGCGGCATCTGTCATACTCCGATACTGGGCAAAGAAATATAACCGGCTGCCTGACGGATTGGTCATCGAAGGGCCTTTGGCGGGCGGACATCTCGGTTTTAAAAGAGAGGATCTGGAAAAACCGGAAAACAAACTTGAAGTACTTCTTGAAAAAATACTTCCGATAGTGAAGAACTATGGAGAACAACTTAAACAGAAGATCGCTGTGATCGTGGCAGGTGGAATTTTCTCAGGTGAGGATATTTTCAAATTTATCAAAGCCGGTGCGGACGGGGTTCAAATGGGAAGCAGATTCGTTACGACCGACGAATGCGATGCATCACCCGAATTCAAAAAAGCCTATGTCAATTGCAAAGAAGAAGATCTCACTATAATTGACAGCCCTGTGGGCCTTCCCGGCAGAGCAATAAAAAATCAATTTCTTGATGATGTTGAACACGGGCGGAACTCACCGGTAACCTGTCCGGTGAAATGCCTTGAGACATGCAACTTCAAAGAAGTACCCTATTGCATTGCTAAGGCATTACATAATGCGAAAAAGGGTATTTTCAAGGACGGTTTCGCATTTGCCGGCGCAAATGCATTCAGGATAAATAAGATTATTCCCGTAAAGGAATTGATCGATTCCCTCGTGAATGAATATAAAAAGGCGGCTGGGCAGACTCTATAATCAACGTGTCGTAGGGAGAGTTCACAAGTTCGCAAGTTCAATGTTCACAGGTTGAGAGAGATTTTTTGAGATGAAAATTTCTTTGTATTCTATCTCCTAATTGTCAATTGTCCATTTTCAATTGTTAATTGTTTGTAAGTCGTACTTCATTCGCTGCGCGAACGATCACTCATCCATCTCGCAACTATCCGCAATAAAGTCAAGGAATCCTTCGTACTTGATCATAGAGATCTTTTTGCCGAGCGTTTTTATCTCATTCTGCAGTTTTGAATAAGAAATAAATCTACAGGCCTTCTTGAGCGGTATCTTGAGTTTGGAAAATGTGGGCCGATTTATCTCACAAAGAACGCTGTCATAGCTTTCACCGGGAGCGACTATAAATAAATTGATATCTATATTCGGCCGCATGCTGATCAGATCGGACATCCTCAGCAGGCCGGAGTAGATCATGGAAGTATTCTCTACTTCAAATGCCGCTACGATCGAATCACCTTTCAGCCATAGAACATCAATGAGCTCGATCGCCCTGTTTGTAACTTCATCGAAATTGATCGGCAATTCATCGAGCATATTTAGTACGGAGCTCAATGCTTTTCCCTTAAATGATTTGTTCCGATCTTCTAAAGGGACCCATACCTTCAGACCGAGTTTTGCTCCCAGATTTATAAGCAATATTTGCATTTCTTCGTGAAATATATTATTGCTCTTCTTCGGGGTCTTAACGGTCTTTTTTTTCGGAACGGCCTCCGCGGTCGGAAGAGTATAACTGTCCTTCTTTGAATCATATTGCTTCGTGCTTTTCTTGTATTGCTCTTTGTCGTATTTTCGTTTTATCGGCTTTTCAAAGGCGCTTTTAACAGCCAGCAACATCTTTTTCCCATCGACATCATTGAATTGGCTGGGAGATCCCCTGAAATAAGCGGTCCATCCATTGAGCGTGGACAAATGTCTGAAGATAGTTAATTCATCTTTCAAGGTTTCTATCGGAACAGCGGTCTCCGGCATGAGCTTGTAAATAAGTTTTACTTTAAATCTGACCGGGAATACTGAATCCGACCAGATCGGCGTTTCATCAATATACATCTTTGAAAGGACTTCCACAATTCCGATCATTCGTGAAATGCCGGAGATATAGCAGAGCAAATGATCGCCGGGCCTGATGCGTTTCGCATAATTTCTTCTGGGCAATCTAAAGCCGGCAACATTAGCGCCATTTCTCAGGAATTCCTCCCAAGTTTTACCAGTAAATACATCCAACCAATAATTTCTTAACATAATACCACCATGGGAATTATACTTCATTCAATATAAATTTACAAATACAAAAGAAGTGAACAATGAAGAAATGAACAATGAACAACGAACAATTATAAAATAAAATCGGTGCCTATTTGTCATTCCCGCGAGAGCGGGAATCCATCACCCTTCTTCTCTCCACCTTTTAACCTTTGAACAATTTTATCTACGCTACAATTTCCACACATCTTCGAATCTTATCCCATCTCTATTTTGTCATTCCCTACCCCGTTCTGAATCCGTCTTTCTCTACCTCCAAACTTATCATCCTATCACCCTTCACATGTGATGTATGACGTGTAGCGTTTCACGTGAAGAAATCAGATTTCAATTTCTCTTATTCCCATCTTTCTTTCTTTCTTTACTATTCATTATTCACTCTTCACTCCTCTTCATTCCCCAATTGTCAACTGTCAATTGTCCATTGTCAATTCTATTCCACCTCGTACTATATTTTTGGCTTCTCGCTTCGCTTATGGTATAATTCTGTCATCGGAGGAATCCGGGAAGTAAAGGAACAAGAGAAAATCCTAATTTCCCGAACGACCTCCCGCAAAGGAGTAATTATGCTGAAGCTCATATTGAAATTTTTCAAAGTGTTGAATTCGAATACATCCCCTTCCGCGCTAGCATTGGGGTTTTCCTTGGGATTACTGATGGGCCAATACCCGGCAGGCACGATCCAATGGCTCGCCCTCTTACTTCTGATCCTTTTTGTGTTCAAGATAAATCTGCCGGCTTATACATCGTTTTTGATCTTATTCGTTTTTATTCCGCCTTTCCTCCATCCTCTGGCTGATAAGGTGGGCACGGCTCTTCTATCGGGCGCAGGCCTTCAAGAGCTATGGACAACGCTCTACAACGATCCGGTATGGTATATGACAAAATTTTATAATAGCGTAGTTCTCGGCTTTACCGTGATCTTCATACCGGGTTTATTGATATTTTATTTTCTCTTCAAATGGCTGGTGAAGCTTTATAGGGAAAAACTCCAGCCCAAGATAATTGATAGCAAATTCTACAAAGCGTTCATGAAGCTCTCCATCATATCCAAGATAGCAAAGCTTGGGTCGAATATCGAAGTACAGTAGAGGTGGATATGAAAACCAAGAAAGCGACATCACAGATCAGATGGTTCAAATTGTTTTTATTGATATTGGTTGTACTCGGGCTGGTTTTTGCCTATGGGAAGACATCCTATCTTCTGCGTAAAGGCATAGAAAGCGGCCTTGAATTGGCCTTTGACGCACCTGTGGAAGTCTCCCTTGTATACTGGACTCCCCTGAATGTAAAAATAAGTAGAATAGCGGTAGTTGACAAGAATGCCGTCGAGTACTCTTTCGTGGCAAAAGAAATAAATGCCGAGATATCGTTCAATCATTTTATCAGACGCTCATTCGTTTTGAATGACCTGAGTTTCTCTCTGGCGTTTGACGAAAAGATACCAGAGGACAAGCTCGACGAGTATCAAAAGATCCTTGCCGACAGAAAGGAGGAGAAGGAAGCAAAGGAAGAGATACGGGAAGCAAAGGCAGAAGAGGCAAAGGAAGATCTGAAAGCACAGATCATAAAAATATGGGGTGAATACATCGGCAAAAAAGAAGCGGAGATCCTGGTATTTAAGGAAGAGATCAAGCAGATCAACGAAGATATCAAGGCAATTAAAGCCGACTCCGAAAAACCCATCGCACAAATAGATACACTGCAGAAAGAACTCAAGGACCTCGGTAAAAGGATCGATGATGCCTATAATGCGAAGGATGCCAAAAAAATACTCGTACTGATCAAAGAGATCGATCAGAAGAGAAAGGAGATCGTTTCATTAAAGAACGATATAAATGAAATTGTAAAGAGGGCAAATTCAACAAAGCAATCGGTCGTTAAAACAAAAGAAGGGATGGAAGAATATGTGCTGAATATAAAGAACAATTATAAAACCATCATTATGAACGATATGGGATTTTTCATGGACCAAGTCCCCTCTTTATCCAAGGTATTCGCGACGAAGGAACTCATTGGAAAATATGAGAGATTCTATAACCTTTATGAAAAATTCAATGCCTTCAGAAAGAAATATTTCAAGGCCAAGGATGAAAAGGAGGAGAAGGAAAAAGAAGATAATTCCACTGATTTTACCTTTCCTTTGGAATCACCCGCGCCGGACTTCTGGATAAGAACGGGAGGCGTTGAAGTAATTACGGAGAGTATCAATTTCACAGGAGTGCTGCGTAATATAACCTCGTCTAATCAGGAGATCAACGACCTGTCGGAAGTGCTGCTGAAAGGAAAGGACGCGGATTATGAGATCAATATAAACACCTATTGGGATGATGAGAATTTTTATGGAGAGATCAATGCCAAGAATTTCGCTGTAAGTGATATCAACTTGAATGTTATTACCCTGAAGAGCGGCCTGGTCAATTACAAACTGGAGTACTCATTCTCGATCGAAAAGGGTATATCCCTTGAAGCCGACCTGCATGATGTGAGTTTTTCCGGCGGCGGAGCTATCTACAATACTGTGAGCAATATCGATTCCTTTTACCTGAAAACATCCGCAAAGAATGAGAATGACAAGTGGAATATCAAGGCGAACAGCGATCTTGCTACAAAGATCGGAGAAAGTATAAAGAAGGAATTTGAAAATAAAAAGAAAGAAGCGGCAGCCTATGCTGAAGGCCTTTTCAATGACTGGTATGAGAAAAATATCCCTGAAAGCTATGACTTTCTGGGAAAGACCGCTGAACCGCTCAAGAGCATAATCGATGTTTCTAAAAGACAGGAAGTTTTAGATAATATCTCCACGGACATTGAGAACAAAGCGAATGCCTATATTGAGACACTTAAAAAAGAGGCGTTGGACGAGGGGTTGAAGGATCTTTTTAAATAGGAAAGATCGTCATGTGTTCTGATAGTGTTCTGATTCATAAATACTAAGCAAATATCAATTTTATGAATGACATCCAGAATTGGTTGCCCGCCTCTCTAAGGTCGAATTTGTATCCCGAGAGGTGCCATTTTGTCACTAAAAGCCGTAAAGAGCCCAGGTAAATGTGTACAACATGCTCTACCGGAATATCATTGCGGATATGCCCTGCGGCAACTCCCCTCTTAAGTATCTTCAAAAGGCCGTCCTTGATGAAATCCATTACCTCAAGCATTTTTTTCAGGAGAACCTCATTGTTCAGAAATAATTCCTCGGAGAAGATCAGCGATGCGAGATGCGGCTGCCCGTAAAAAAGTTCTATATGGCCACCGAAGATCTGGCGGATCGCACATCTGCCCTGCTCACAACTTTGTGAGTCCTGGTCGCCTATTATTTCTTTTTCGATATCCATGAACCTGTCTAGGAGCGCTAAAAGGATCTCCTGCTTATCCTTGAAGTGCCTGTACAGCGCCGGCTCACTCACACCTACAGCTTCAGCGATATTCCGCGTTGTTACCGATTGAATCCCACCCTTGGCCATTATTTCTAATACCTTGTCCACTATTTCACTTTGTCTTGCAGTCAGCTCCATCATTCCTCCGTTAGTTATCAATCACTAACATCATAGCATATTTATTCCGCACTGTCAACTGCCCTCCGCGTGTGACGCGGAGAGCATTGTTCAAAGGTTATGCTTCGCAGAGCACAAGCAACAAGTGCACAAGTGAGGAAATGAAGAATTAAGAAATGAACAGTGAACAATGAAAAGTGAATAATGAATAGTGGAGAAACACAAGAAGCAGATTATAATGAAGGATTGGGAACGGTCATGCAGAGCGAAGCGTGGCATCCAGTTTTTTTCATCTTGTCTTTCTCCCTACTTTACACTTCACACTTCACACATCACACTTCCTTCTACACTTGTCCCTGGGTCCACTGCGTAGCGTATCCTTTGTGCTATTTTTTGACAGAGAGAGAATATTTGATAGAATATTGCAGGAAGGGTAATGACTTTTCGTAAATACTCATGATGATGGAAATAAATAAAGGTCGAGCGCCGGACATTAAACTTTTCGTAAATGCCTTGAAGAGCAGAGCTGTTGTTTTTGACCTTACGGGAAGGACCGGCAAGGCATTAGATGATATCAAGCGAGCGGTAAAGGCCACCGAGAAAGTGAAAAACAGGAAGCTTACGGCTGACTGTATATCCACACTCAGCAGCATCTACTTCTCTTCAAGCAATTATCAGGAAATGATGGTTGAGGCGGAAAAAGCACTGGCAATTTTTAAGAAACTGGGAGATCGGAAAGGCATAGCATCGTGCCTGGCTAATATCGGTTACGCTCACAGGGCACTTTCGGACTATTCGAAAGCACTGAAATATTATGAGGAATCCTTAGAAATTCAAAGGGATATCAAAGATTATGAGGGACAAGCATCGAATCTGAACAATATCGGCCGCGTGCACTGTATTCTCGGTGAAAATATAAAAGCCCTGGAATACTATAAAAAAGCACGAGCCATTTATAGAAGACTCAGTCTTCAGAATGAGCTGTCCTTAATTATTTTGAATATCGGTTTCATTCATCAGAATCAAAACGATTATAAAACGGCGATCCGGCACTATAAGAACGCACTTGAGATACAGATGAAAACCGGTGATATTCAGGCAATAGCATACAATTATATCAATCTCGGCTTCTCCAATAGGCAATTAGGACAAGCCGAAACAGCTACAGAGTACTTCCTGAAAGCTCTGAAGATTTTCAAGAATTCCGAGGGTTTGCAGGGTCAGGCAATGGTGTATCATAACCTTGGAGGGATCTGCAGCAGTCAGAATGATCCGAAAAAAGCGGCCGGCTACTATCGGAAAGCTGCTGAGATTTTTACCAAGATAGGTGACAAAAGAGGTCTGACAATGAGCACTCATAATACTGCCATTCAATATAAAATACTTCAAGATTATAGAGCGGGTCTAAGCTATTATTCCAAGTCGATGAAAATATGTGAAGAATTGGGTGATAAATACGGTGTTGGCATCAATCAATTTGGCATCGGGTACCTATATCTTATGATGTCTAAGTATAAAAAAGCCGAGGACAACTTATCAAAGGCGCTGAGTATGACCCGTGAGATGAAAAAGCCGGGGCTGGGAGCGGAAATACTTATCCGCCTTGGGGAGTTGCATATGGAAAAGCAAGAATTAAAGATCGCACGCTCATATCTTTCTGAAGCAGAAGAAATCGCACAAGAATTGAATACTGCCGACATTTCAATAATGGTGAGTATCGCTTGTATGAAATTGGGATTGAAGGAACTCCGACTCACGAATAATCGCGTAAACGATCGCAGCGAATCGCTCCTGAAAAAGCTGTTAAAAGACGCTTATAAGGCGCTGAAACAATCAAAAGACCATAATTTAAAGCATTTACAGGGGGAAGCGGTGCTACTGCAAGCCCGCATTGAAACAGAGAAGTTGAAACATTCCTACAAGGACGCTCTTAAAAAGGATAATATTAAGATATTGTACAAAAAGTCCGCCGAAATATTCCGGCAATTGAAAGATCGATACCTTTTGGCGAGCGCATATTGCTACTTTGCATCCTTTCTAAAAGAGATAAACAATGTCAAAAGTGCCGAGAACTTCCTGAAAAGAGCTACTGTCATATTTAATAAACTTGGACTGAACTGTTCCTGCAAACGCTATTATCGTTAACGGCTCTATCTCCCATTCTCAATTCTTCATTTCTCTTTATCCACTTCGCACTTCCAACCTCGTACGCAGTCTGCACTGCACAGCAGACTGATGTTCTACTTGTGCCTTGTGCTCTTGTCTCTTGTGCACTTGTGCTCCGCGAAGCGTGTTCCACTGGGTCCACTTGTGCCTTGTGCACTGCGTAGCGTGTCCATTGTCAATTGTATTGAACATTGTTCATTGTTCACTGTTCATTGTTTCTATATTCTTCCCTGTTCAAGATATGAAGGAGTTCGGCATCCCATTTGTCCAGGCACACAGACAATAATGGTTTTTTGTTCATAAATAATTTCATATTACTATTGTCAGCGGATTCTATTCTGAATTTCGCAAATCCGAGTTTGCCGCGGAATATGCCCTTATAACTAATAATTACCTCCGGATTCATTCCCATGCCTTTCGGGTGCAATGTTGTTTTAAGTAATGGAGTACCAAGCGCCTTGTAATTGATCTTGCAGATATTATGATCTTTTTGCTCTACTGAGATTACCTTCCTATCCTTGTCCCAGTGAAAATCAGCCATTTCCTTTTCAATTCCCGAGGCATCATTGACCCCGATAAATGCCTTTTCATTATCAACGAACATCTGTTTGATATAGAAACCGGTTCGCCCTTTATAAGAAACAAGTGCAGGAGAACAGTAGATCTCAAAATATTCAAGTTCAGAACCTTCCCCGAATTTATTGAATGTAACCACGCCTAATGTCGTATTTGGCAAAACTCTGACTATTTTGAATTGCCGGGGGACAAGCGCTTCGATATATTTTACCGGCATAAGATAACTTGCCGCCAACAATAGATTCTCACCCTTTACGATCCATGGAACTTCCGGATATGCCATAATTTCCCTCCTCGTATATAGCGACACCGCTCCCCTGCTGCAATGCACACAGGAAAAAGCGAGCACGAGAAGCGTATATCACTCTACTAACGATATCTTACTTGATTTAAACAGATTTACCAAATCCCGATCTCAGTCAAACAGTCGTTTGACTGTTTGACTATACACTGTGACTCTTACTATTCATTGTTCATTGTTCATTGTGGCTAAAGCCACCGTCCCCAATTATAAATATTGACCACAGCGATTATTCTGATATAATAATGCAAGGGAGAAGCAAACATGGGAAAATCAACACTTATCGGAACAGAAAAATGGAACATTATGACCCTTGGCAAGGGATTGATCTTGTACTCACTGTTAATGGCAGCAATCCCTGTTTTTATCATACAGAAGTATCAGTCTCCTGGTATGCGGCTCGGCATCTTCGTTATGGCAGTAATACTCTTGGTGTATTTCTGGACAAAATTCTTCAGCGGAAACAAACTCAATAGAAGTGACTTTCTCATATTTGCGAAAATACCTGCAAAGAAATATTTTATCGTCTTCACTTTCCTTCTTTGCAGTTATTTGGGCATCCTCTTGCTTGGTGAGTTAATCGACCTGTTTTTCGGAGCTGCGAAATCACAGACAAATGATGAGCTTGTCAAGATGTTGATGGATTCATCCTTTACAAAATTGGAATTATTTTTCTATATTGGTATATTCGGCCCTGTCATTGAGGAAATCCTTTTCAGGGGACTGCTATTTAAATCGCTTGAAAGAAAGGTCGGGACCCTTGGCGGGCTTCTGATCTCGGCAGTGGGTTTTACTTTTCTCCACCAGGCAGGAGATTATCCCCAGATTTTGCTGGTCGGGCTTATGCTTGGATTGGTCTATATCGTAACAAGGAATATCATCTTTCCCATATTGCTTCACATCATAAACAATACCCTTGCTGTTCTCATGGAAACATCTCAAATTGCAGGCGATGAAAGAACCTATCCCTTGATGTGGATCATTGGGGCTGTGGGATTGCTCTTTGCTATCTTCACAGGGATCAAACTTCTGCGCAAAATTGAGTTTAAAAAAGCAGGAAAGCTAACTAAAAAGGAAAGTATTTGGGGTATTGTGTATTTCCTTTTGACTGCGGCAGCCATTCCGATCATGATCAGCAAACCGCCTTATGAGTCAGCTGTATCCTTGATCATCACGGTGTTTACATGTATTTTGATCCTGATATTCATCGTACGGAACAAGATCGCACGAATATTGCTTTCTACAATACTGCTTCTTTTGACTCTCGCTGTTTTTAGCCCGTTGAATAAAGATTCTGATCTGTATTTAGAGGAAATTCCGCTTTCGAGCGGCATGACCTCTTTTCCCCACTTTAACAACAATTTCATTATCACAACAAAGCGCTCGGAACCGTTAAGGGTTTATAAGCTGAATGAAAATAATGAACTGGAAAAAGTATTCGAGAAAAAGGGCTGTGGGGAACATCCGTTTGGGAAAATTTCACCTGACGGAGAGCAAATAACCATCTGGATGCGTGATCATCGTGATATCTATTCCCTGAAAACCGGTAAACTCATAGAAAGAATTGATTACGGCAAATCAAAAAAGAAGGATAAGAGATATATCGAGTTTGATAATGTGAGGTACAAACCCGAAGATACACAGATATCCTGTTACACTGGGGGTGAAACTCACATATTGACATTGACGCAATCGCAAAGAACAACTTATTATAAAAAAGCTGGTTTTGTCGTAAGCACTTACAAGGATAAAAAACAATTGTACGATGAGAGGATCAAGATCGTGTATTATAGTCAAAGGGCAGAAAAGATCCTTGAAGTAGAGCAAGAATATTCTTTTGAATACCACAATAAGGATGGTAAATTGGAAGTAATTAGGTTTACCGCTCAAGGTCAGAAGATAATTTTCTATGATTATAATGGGAAAATAATCAATGAGCATGATACTGGAATAGAACTGTCAGATTACAAATTTTCACATTTCTGTGATTCAGTTATTATGGGCGAGAATAAGAAGGAAGTGATATTGATTTTTAATGATTCTATCAGACGGCACAAAAAGGCAATTGTCTTCGGCTCTTTTCATGCATTTTTACAGAACGATAAGTATTTAGTTCTATCACATAGAAGTATTTTCTACACTAAATTCACGGTTGAAGACCTTGCAACCGGCAAGATGTACACAAAATGGGTTTTCCCTGCCATGTACTCTTATTCTACCGGCAGATTAAATGACAAAGATTTTCTTCTCGTTTTTACTGTGGATCAAAGTAGATTAAAAGCCAAAACAGTTCTAATACGGTTCGATATCAGAAACGGAGGCTGAGTTTCACGTTACACGTTACACGGTAAATATAATTTACTGGAATTTACCTAAGATCTCCAGAGCATAATTGATATCCTCTTCCGTATGGTCGGCGGCGATCTGGAATCTGATCTCCTCGTCTCCCTTGGGAACGACGGGGAAGTTCAGGCCTGTAGCTATAATGCCGTTATCCACCAGGAAAGACACGATATCAGAGGTCTTCTGTGTATCTCTGACCATTAGAGGAACGACCGGATGTTCGCCTTCCAGTGTCTCAAAGCCCGCGTCCGTCAAGCCTTGTCTGAACTTTGCGGTAAGTTTTCTCAAATATTCCAATCTTTTGATCCCTTCGGGACTATCGGTAAGCTCAAGCACTTTAAGAGCTGCTGCGGCTTCGGATGGTGTTATCGGATTGGAGTAGATATACATCGGTGAGGTTTCTCTGAAGTATTTCAGGATCGCATCTTCGCCTACGACATATCCGCCGTTGACGCCGAAGGCCTTGCCCAATGTACCGATGATCAGGTCCACTTTTGCACCTGTATATTCTTCTGTTCCACGGCCGGTCCTTCCGAAAGCGCCGACACCGTGGGAATCATCGATGATCGTAATGATGCCTTCTTCAAATTTATCTTCATATCTTTTGCAGACCTGGACAAGCTTCTCAAGGGGTGCGTGATCGCCTCTCATGGAGAATATACCGTCTGTAATGACCAGAAGCCGTTTCGCCTTGCCTATGCTGTCCTTGACATGGTTTTCGAGGTCTTCCATATCATTATGCTTATATATGCCCTTGCCTGCCGGGCGGGACATGCGCATGGCATTGATGATACAATTATGATTCAATACATCACTGATGACGATCGTCTCTTTTGTGGTCAAGGGGGCGATAACGCTCATAGATGTAACATAAGCCGCGGAGAAGATCATGCCCGATTCCCTTTTGTGGAATTCGGCCAGTTTCTTTTCCAGCTCAATGTGATTTATATAGGTTCCGCTGATAAATCTTACCGCGCCGGGTCCTACGCCGAAATCACGGGAGGCCTTCTCTTCCGCCTCAATGACTTCGGGAAGTAATGACATTCCCAAATAGGAATTTGAATTCATTTTCAGAAATTCCTTCTCGCCATAGCCCTGGATATGATATCTGGGGCCTTTGCTGCCTGCGGCACGGATGGTCTTCGTGATGACCATCTCATTACCCTTGCTGACACCCTTTGATTTCAGGTCATCAACATGGGCTTTTAATATTTTACAAAGTTTTTCAGTTGACATAAACACTCCTTAATAATTGATATTCAATTTTTTTGACAGATTTTTCAGCATGTCTTCCGTCATTTTTTCAAGGCCGAACTTCGGATCCCAGCCCCATTCTTTTCTGGCGGCTGAATCGTCCATGGAATTGGGCCATGAATCCGCGATACCCTGTCTCACCGGGTCAATTTTATAGGATATCTCAAAGTCTGGAATAACCTTTTTGACGCTTTGCGCGATCTCCTTCGGAGTGAAGTTCATCGCCGTCACATTGAAAGCGTTCCTATGTTCTAAATTTGAAGGGTCAGCCTCCATTAGGTCGATGGCAGCGTCAATAGCATCGGGCATGTACATCATATCCATCCGCGTGTCTTCGCTTAAGAAACATTCATATTTCTTATCTTCCAATGCCTTATAATAAATATCCACGGCGTAATCGGTAGTACCGCCGCCGGGAAGGGCAACATGAGAGATGAGTCCGGGATAACGCAATCCTCTGGTATCCACACCGTATTTTGTGTAATAATAGTCACAGAGTATCTCGCCGGAAACCTTTGTAACGCCATACATTGAGGTTGGGCGCTGTATTGTATCCTGAGGCGTGCCGTCTTTCGGAGTTGAAGGGCCGAAGGCGCCGATAGAGCTGGGGACCATCAGCGCACAGCCGTATTCCCTTGAGAGCTCAAGCATCACCATAACACCGTCAACATTGACCTTCCATGCCAATTGGGGCTTTGCCTCGCCAACTGCGGAAAGAATGGCGGCAAGATGGTATATGGTTCCCACATCGTATTTTTTCACCACGGCATTGACCGCATCATAATCGGTCACTTCTATGAATTCAAATGGGCCGGAATCCCTCAATTCCGCAGAGGGTTTTGTCTTCCTGCCTGCTGCAACAACATTTTCCGCACCATAACGCTTTCTAAGCGTCATTGTGAGTTCGGAACCAATTTGACCGACAGCGCCGGTAACCAAGATCTTCTTCATTTTTCACACCTATTAGTATCAGAAAGCTGCCTGAAAATCCAAAGCGGCGGCTTTCCGTTGTTTACATTATTTAAAAACAGCGCAGTAGCGAACTGCCGTATCCATGCTTGCGGAATTTCTTAAAAATCCGAACCGATATTGAACTGAAAGTATGTTTTGGGATAGACCTTATAGAGGTCCCATCTCTTGGCAAAATCGAACATTAGGTCGAAGTATCCCCAGCGGAATCGAATGCCGAAGCCCAGCGAGCCCTGCAGATCATCAAAACGGTACTGTCCGTTCTCCTCGGAAATGCCATGGAAAGAGTCGCCGAGCCAGGCATCGCCCACATCCACAAAGAAAAGTCCACGGATATAATACAGGTCAAAAAGGCCGGCGAATCTGATAATATCGATGAAGGGTATTCGCAGTTCAAGGTTAGCGAAGAAAGCGTTATTGCCGTAAATAGACATCGGATAGTACCCGCGTATGGAACCGATACCGCCAAGGTAAACATAGTCCTTATCCGCGCCGAAAGATGAGTAACCGTAAAAGCGGAACGCCATTGTGCTGCGGAATGTCAACTTCCAGTATTTCATAAAATCTGCGCGTACATTCATCACATCATAATAATTCTCGGAGAGAGGAAAGCCCCTGCTAAAAGACAAAAGAAAACGGTTACCGCCGTTATATGAGAAGAATCCCGGGGTCGTGGTATCCGAAATGAATGTAAGTGTAGTAGCCAAAACCCGTTTTTCCGCCGGGAAGCCGTAAAGATTCTGAAAGAGGCTGTCCCAATAATTCAAACCGTATTGTACCTCTGCCTCGAGGCGTCTGTATTTGGAAAGCGGATAAATACCGATCAAGGCGGCGCCGTATTGACCCTTGGAGCCGAAAGAGTCCGGATCCCAGAAGTAGTAATCTTCCCGCTGATTAAAGATCACCACACCCCAATTCAAACGGTAGCGCTGCATAAAAGCATAAGCATAAAAATTATTGAACTGCCGTATCGCATCAATATTGATCTCAATGCGCAGATCACCGAGCATATCTGAAAGTGTAATATTCGAGTAATTCTCCAGAATGCCGTTCTCATATGTGATATAAGAGGAGACATTGGTCGCCTTCAATTGCAGATTATATTTCTTGACATTCTTTAAGAAACTGACATTCGGGAATTCTTCGGCCGCCGGCTTTTCTATCTCTTCAGGGGGAGTTTCATTGAATTTCGAGAACTCTCTTAAAGCACTGATGGGTTTGACATAAGTTTTATACGCGCCGTCGTAGAAGGAAGTAAAGGCGATATCCTTACCGTCGGGAGAGAAAGCCGCCATGAAGTTTCCGCCCAATGTATTGGTTATCTGAGTAGACATCCGAGTTTCATTATCGTATATAAAAAGATTGGGGATATCATGCACACGGTCGGATGTAAACACAATGCGTGTGCCGTCTTGAGATAAAGAGGGTTCAACATCATTTCCAAGGCCGAAGGTCAACTGTGTTTCCTCATCATTGGAAAGGTCATAAGAGAAGAGTTTGTCAAGCCCGCTGACCCGCCTCGAGTAATATAACAACCCGGTATTATGATCATAGTTCACAAAATTGATAAAGCCCTTTTTATCCGTGATCCTTTCCAGGCCGCCGCTTTCAATGTCATAGAAGAAAACTTCACGGCCGCCATCCTGCTCGCCTGTAAAAAAGATCGAATCCGAATCCATAAAGAATGGATGTCTTGGTGAAAGCACACTTTCAAATCTTATCTTCTTAAATGACTTGTTGAAGATATTGAAAATAAGGAGCACATCGGATTTGCCGTCACGGGCAAACACCGCTAATTTACGGCCATCGCGAGAGATATTAAGCGAGTTCTCTTCTACTATAAGATATTCAAAGGCATTTGTTGTCATGGGTGTCAGGCGCTTGATCACCTTCTCATGGTATTTATTGTCCTTTTTAGATTTCTGATCTTCTCTTGAAAAAATGTAGATATCCAGTTTCCCGTTCTTTGTAGTGATTCCTGCCAGAGTTGCGCCCGAAGGAAAAAATACCGGCTGAAGCCAGGTATCATTGTAGAACATATCCTCAAAGATAGGCGGGGAGTAATCGATATCTGGAGATTCCAGCTCCTTTATGGTGGGCCAGTATTTCTTTTTAAGATATCCATACCATTTGTCATTGATCTGACGGTAGGAGAGTCCGACGGTCTTCTTGAAGACCTGATTCAAATTAAATTGCCCGGGCCGGCGAAGATACCTTATCATTTTTCTCAATTTATCAACACCGTAGATCTCAACGAACCAATCGATGAATGACTGGCTCTCTTTATAACATTGATAGACATTGGGAGTGTAATAAAAATGCTCCATCTGTTGAAGGGTATAGAAATGATTGTTCATTATAGCATCACGAAGCACCATTTCCCCTTTCATATCCCAACGGTTGCTCATATGCTCCGCAAGGCCCTCCATAAACCACATCGGCGGCTCTTTGGTGAGGATCGACGAGCGGAATATCCTGTATTGGAAAATATGCGTGAGCTCGTGCCATATCAGCGCTTCCAATTCATCATTGGGGGAATCTATGGGAACTACGAGACGATTCATGAGCAGTTCGGCAAATCCTTCTACCTGCGGAGGCAGGAAACCTGAAATGATATTTGTCTGTTCAAAATCACGATGTGTTTCATAAAGTATTACCGGTGCTTTGTCCTTCAACTGTACCTGCAGGTATTCCGAATGATTCTTATAAGCGCTCTCCAGCATTTCGACGATCTCAAGCAATCTCACTTCATCAGCATTGTAGTAATACACTTTGAAATGCTCGGATTCCTTGATGAACCAGTCAAATGTCTTGTAATGGATCTTATTCTTCCCGAAGCCGAATGCTGTTACAGCTATAAGTACAAGCAAAATAAGGGTCAAAGTTTTTTTAATATCCAATCAAATATCTCTTTACTTTATATTTCTTGGGGCGGAATTCTTCAAAGGAACTCTTCAGATAATCACCATAAAGTTTCATGATGTATTCCTCCACAGGAGGGGTGTCCTTTGAAAATTCCTCTGAATTTGAAAAACTCTTTTCAAAAACAGTTTCCTTTTTATCAAAATCATGCAGAAAGATCTGAACGCGAATATTGAATACCATTTTTTCTTCGAAGACTTCACGGTAATAATAGGAATTGAATGTAGGGTCATAAACTCTCTTATAAACATATCCCGCAATTCGAGTAGTGCTAAAATCAAGCAGGGTGAAGAGATATTTGCCCTTCGCCTGGTCATTTTCCACGGTGATGTCTTCCCAGGTCATGTCCATTTTCTTCCTGTTCTCCATGCTTACCGTAAATCCCAACTCGCCGTTTTTGTGAGGAAATTTCAGTTCATCCAGAATGTCGGCGGCGGTTCCTATCACATCTTCACTTATCAACTCATCTGCCGCATCATCATCAAGGTCGGTATTAATGCGTGGCTTCAAGATCAATATCTCACCTACTGAATCGGGATTTTTATCAGGAGCGGAGGTTTTATTAAAGCTGTAATTCACATAATGAAAACAGGATGCCAATAGAGAAAGCATAAGGATCAGAAGGATCTTCGCTGCCTTATTCATCCTTAAGCTCCTCCAGTAAATTATTATAATTATATTCAACGCCCTTGTTTGCCCCGATAATAGAAAGCGCGGTTTCATACTCCGCCAGCGCCTCTTTATGGAATCCTTGTTCTTCCAAACATACACCGAGATTATTATGAGCCGCCCAATTATCGGGATCTTCTGCGATCTGTTGTCTGAAACGGAATTCCGCTTCTTTCAGGATGCCTTTTCCCATCATCTTCATAGCATAGGTGTTTTCCTGCTTCACTATATTTCCGGCGCAGGAGAAGAAGAGGGATGACAGAAGCAGAATAAGGACCGCGATGATCTTATTCTTCATATAAAATACAAAATGCCACTGCAAACTCATTTTCATGTGAGATGGAGATGCTCAATTTTTTCCCCGAAAGCTTCTCTTTGAGCTCGGGGGTCTCGGCGATCACTTCTGGGCCTTTGTCGCGGTCAGTGACGACAGAGATCTGATCATATTCAAATTCGATCCCCAGCGGTGACAGGCATTTATAGATCGCCTCCTTCGCCGCGAAGCGCCCGGCGGTGATCGTGGCAGTCTCTTTGTGTGAGCGTATATATTCGATCTCCGCGGGAGTGAACATTCGCTTCAGCCGAGAGGGGTCGCTAAAGGCCTTTTTAATCCTTTTGACCGAAACTATATCTACACCGGGGATCACTTTCACATGCGTCCTGTATATAAGGGAAACTTCTTGCAAAGCTCCTCAACATCATTTTTAACTGCTTCAAGATTCTCGGGATTCTTTCTGTCCTCAAGCACTCTGAATATCAAAGAAGCGATCTCCTTCATCTCTTCGGGGCCCATTCCTCTTGTGGTTACCGCTGGTGTTCCCAATCTGATCCCCGACGCAATAAAGGGTTTACGCGGGTCAAAAGGTATCGTATTCTTATTTACCGTGATGCCGGCTTTTTCAAGGGCTTTCTCGCCTCTCTTTCCCGAAAGATCGATCGGAGTGAGGTCCACGAGCATCAGATGCGTATCAGTGCCCCCCGCCACTATCCTGAGGCCTTTTTCTTCCAGAGAACTTGCAAGAGCATTGGCATTCTCAAGTACCTTCTTCTGATACTCCTT
The DNA here is from genome assembly GCA_023133295.1 of bacterium. Taxonomy (GTDB): domain Bacteria; phylum AUK180; class AUK180; order AUK180; family AUK180; genus JAGLWT01. The sequence goes on from JAGLWT010000106.1 coordinate 39,195, forward strand.
GAAAGACGGGTCCAATGCTTCTTTGAAGGCCACGGCCTTAGCCGCGATAACATGCATCAACGGGCCGCCTTGTATCCCGGGGAACACAATACGGTCAAGTTCTTTCTGATGTTCTTCTTTGCACATGACCATTCCGCCTCTGGGTCCACGCAGCGTTTTGTGTGTGGTAGTGGTAACTATATCGGCATAAGGGATCGGGGACTGGTGAAGCCCCGTTGCGACCAGGCCGGCGATATGAGCGATATCCGCGACCAGGTAGGCGCCGACCTCATCGGCTATTTCACGGAATTTCTTAAAATCCAGTGTCCTCGGATAAGCAGAGGCGCCGGTCATGATCAGCTTGGGCCTTGACTCTTTCGCGATCCTCAATACCTCATCGTAATCAATGGTTTCGGTGTCTTTGGAAACCCCGTAAGGAACAACATTGTAATATTTACCGGAGAAACTCAAAGGATGGCCGTGGGTAAGGTGCCCACCGTGTGAAAGGTCGAGACCCATGATAGTATCACCCGGTTCGATAAGGGTAAAATACGCCGCCATATTTGCCTGAGAGCCGGAATGCGGCTGAACATTGACATGATCCGCGCCAAAAAGCTCTTTGGCCCTCTCAATGGCAAGGTTCTCAGCAACATCGACGAATTCACAACCGCCGTAATATCTTTTCCCGGGATATCCCTCTGCATATTTATTTGTCATAATAGAGCCTTGGGCTTGTAAAACCGCCTCGGAAACAAAATTCTCAGAAGCAATAAGTTCCAGATTGAACGCCAGACGCTTCGTCTCAGCATATACCGTCTCATAGATCTGAGGGTCTGCTTTCTTTAGTTCTTCGTTCATAAGGGCCTCCGTTTCATAATAATTGTTCATTATAACATTATTTAATGTATTTTCAAGAAAAACAAGTGTAAATTCCGTGGGGAATACAGTCTCCCCAGTGTCATCTTATTTTGTAAACAAGCCTATCAATTTCTGAAGCAGATCCCCGTACGCAATGATGAAGGCGGCGAATACGACAGAGACCATTGACATCAATTTGATCAGGATATTAAGAGAAGGTCCTGATGTATCCTTGAACGGGTCACCCACGGTATCACCGATAACTACGGCAGCATGCCTTGGATTTTTGCTTCCGTCCTCAAGCTTCTTGCCGCCGAGATTGCCCTCTTCGATGTATTTCTTGGCATTGTCCCAGGCACCGCCGGCATTGTTCAAAAATACCGCGGTAACAAACCCCGTAGAAAGTCCTCCGACAAGAAGTCCCATCACGCCGGGAACTCCCAATAGCAGGCCGGTAGCAACAGGGACCAGTATCGCCAGTAAGGAAGGGAATATCATTTCTTTTTGAGCGCTTATCGTGCTGATTTCAACGCATCTCGCGTAATCGGGCTCCGTTTCCCCTGTCAGTATGCCTTTGATATCCCTGAATTGCCTGCGGACCTCTTCGACCATTTTCCCGGCCGCTCTGCCGACTCCCTTCATGGTAAGCGAACAAAAAACAAAGGTAAGCATCGAGCCAAGAAATATGCCGACCAGAACCCTCGGGTTCATCAGCGTAATATCATAATATCTTACCCAATCGGGCAATGTGGTTTCAGCTACTAATTTGGGAATGCCGTCAATGATGATCTCCGCGGCCCTACCCTGCATATGCAGAAATCCTGCTTTGATCTGTTCGATATATGAAGCCAGGAGAGCCATCGCCGTCAGGGCGGCAGAGCCGATAGCAAAGCCCTTTCCCGTGGCTGCGGTCGTATTGCCGAGAGCATCCAGGGCATCGGTCCTCTTGCGGACCTCCGGCTTCTGATGTGTCATTTCCGCATTGCCGCCTGCATTATCGGCAATGGGGCCATAGGCATCCGTTGCAAGCGTTATTCCGAGAGTGGAAAGCATGCCGACGGCAGCGAGGCCGATACCGTAAAGGCCTTGGCTCATTGCATACGCGGAGGAGCCGAAACCGCCCGCGAATCCGTATGCCATTAGTATTCCGGCAGCAATTATGATAACGGGATAACCGGTGGATTGCATACCTAATGCAATACCGGAAATGATCACCGTAGCCGCGCCTGTTTCGGATTGATCCGCAACATTCTTTGTAGGAGAATATTCATGGGATGTATAATACTCGGTAACCTTTCCAATAAGCCATCCCGCCAACAATCCGGTGATCAGCGAGAAGAATATCCCCAGATATTTCGATCCGAAAGAATCCCTGAACATATAAAGTATGCCGAATGAGGCGATCAGGGTTAAAATAGTGGCTGTATTCACCCCCCTTCCAAGTGCCTTCAGAAGAACCTTTTGGCTCGCACTCTCGGATGACTTGACCATGAAGATACCGATAATGGATATCAGAACCCCGATTCCCGCGATCACCATTGGCACCAAAACCCCTCCGAGGCCGTATCCGGCCGCAACACCAAGTGCGCAGGAGGCAAGAATAGAGGCAGTGTATGACTCATATAGATCGGCGCCCATTCCCGCGACATCACCCACATTATCACCCACATTATCGGCGATCGTAGCGGGATTCCTTGGATCATCCTCGGGAATTCCGGCTTCTATTTTGCCGACAAGATCAGCACCTACATCGGCGGCTTTTGTAAAGATCCCGCCGCCAACACGGGCAAATAATGCCTGAAGAGAAGCTCCCATTCCAAAGGTAAGCATAGTGGTCGTAATGATCGCCAATTGATGTTCGCCGCCCGGGATAAATATTTTCAGTACCACGAACCAGATAGAGATATGTAGAAGCGCAAGCCCTACCACGACCAGGCCCATAACGGCACCCGAGCGGAATGCCACCTGCAGGCCCTTGTTCAATGATGTCCTGGCACCGGCAGCTGTACGATTAGAGGCATATGTAGCTGTCATCATACCCAAGTATCCTGATAATGCGGAGAAGAATCCTCCGGTTACAAAAGCAAAGGGAATCCATGGGTTCTGGGCTTTAAGAATATATGCAAGAACAGCAAATATCACGAAAACTATGGCAAAAACAATGGCAACGATCTTATACTGGCTTTTAAGATATGCCTTGGCGCCGATCTGAACATGCTCGGCGATGCGCTGCATATCCTTGTCGCCGGGATCTTGTTTCATTAATAATCTATATAAAATATACGCAAAAACGAGTCCAACGACGGAACCCACCGGCGCTAAATAGAACAGAATCTTTGGATCCATATATTCTCCTTTGTTTCGAACCGTCTTGATTATAGCAGATATTCGGCATTTTTGTCAAACTTGAGTACTATCTCATTTCTATTCTCAATTGAGGCAAGAAATTCCAGTAATGCCTAAATACCTGAGGAAATATCTCTCCATGAAATAGAATACGGAGCACATTCCCGGATCATCATATAAGTTTCTGATCCGACCGGAGCTTGACATTTACCGCAAAATCCTTGATAATACTCAGGATAAAATGAAAAATATCAATGACCTGTACGGAAAACATTATTCGCGCCTTAATAAGGAAAGCAACAGCACATTCATAAGGAGCAGCTACAAAAGCGAGCTTTGGTTCCTGAAGGATCTGGACCGCTCCCTCAAAATACTGGATCTCGGATGCGGGCAGGGAATCCTTTTGCGATACCTTTCTTATCTGGGTTTCACCTCTCTTACCGGCGTAGATATCTCTTCCTCTCAATTGGAAGCAGCAGAAAAGACACTACCGGATAGTGTACGGCTGGAAAAGGATTCAGCCATTGAATTTCTCGAAAAGAACAGGAATGCTTTCGATCTGATCATTTCCTATGATATACTTGAACATATTGAAGAAGACCTAGCGCCGGAGCTCTTAGAACAGATATTCGGCAGTTTAAGAAATTATGGCCGGGCGATTTTCAGAACGCCGAATATGGGGTCACTTCTGGGTATCTACTCAAGATATATCGACATCACACACAAAACAGGATATACCGAATATAGTTTAATGCAGCTTCTGGATGCATCTCCTTTCTCCGGCAGTTACAAACTTTTCGCACCCTCTTACGGCATTCTTTCAAAAAAGTGGTTTGCGGAACGCCTCAATTTTCTCATATCCGCCATACTCTTCAAGATACAGTTCCGCTCCATCCCGCGTTTTTTAGACAAGAATCTCTTGGCATATGCGGAAAAACGAAGTAAGTAGATAATTTTCTTAAAATTTCCCTTGACTTTTTAAGCTTTTTTTTCGATAATACTCCATATGAAAAAAGATCGTGACAATAGTTTTTATCTTAAGGAAATAGACCGCCTGCGAAAAGAACGCAATGCGGTCATCCTTGCCCATAATTATCAGCCTGAAGAGATCCAACTCATCGCTGATATACTCGGAGACTCACTTGATCTCTCTGAGAAAGCGGCGGAGGTCAAAGAAGATGTGATCGTTTTCGCCGGCGTTTCGTTCATGGCGGAATCCGCAAAGGTCCTTGCCCCTACAAAAACTGTTTTGCACCCGGTACCCGATTCAAGATGCCCTATGGCAGATATGATCGATGGCCAAAAGGTGCGGGAATTGAGAGAGCAGAATCCTGATGCGGCTGTAATAGCCTATATCAATACGAATGTTGAGACCAAAATGGAGGTTGATGCTGTGTGCACTTCTGCCAATGCGGTAAGTGTGGCCAGAAATTTTCCCGCGAACAAGATCATATTCCTTCCAGATATTAATTTAGGCCGATTTGTGAAGAATCAGGTTCTTGAAAAGGAATTCATCCTTTATAAAGGATTCTGCAGAGTTCATGAGTATATCAAGGCAAGGGATCTGAGAAGGATCAAAAAGGAACATCCCGAAGCCATCGTTTTAACGCATCCAGAAGCGAACGAAGAAGTGTGTGATCTTTCCGATCATCTGCTGGGGACGGGCGGTATGATCAATTTCGTCGCCGATTGCCCTCTCAAACAATTTATCATCGGTACCGAAGAGGGACTGATCCTGCGTTTAAGAAGAGATTTCCCCGACAAGGAGTTTTTTCCCGCTCAACCCAGAATAATCTGTTCAAATATGAAGATGTTCACCCTAAGGCATATATATCTTTCGCTGAAGAATATGCATAAGGAGGTCATTCTTTCTGAAGAAGTGATCGAAAAATCTTTGAGATCTCTGGAAAATATGTTCAAATACGGAAATTCCTGATCTGTTGTTTTGCCAGAGGCAAACATCTGTGGCGTATGACGTGCAACGGGTGAAGTAGAGAAGATTGTTCAGAAGTTCAAGGTTATGCTTCGCAAAGGAAAACACGGTGTGACAAAATTCAAATATCAATTTCGTTTTGCTTTCTATTTCTAATTGTTCAGCAGTCAATTGTCTTCATGTGATTTCAGACACCGCGACGAAATCTTGAGAAGAACTTCCTCTTGAGATTACTGCCTTAAGATAAGTCGTATCTATCTTTTTCACAAACGATTTGTTTCTTGTTTTTCTACCCATATTAAACGCACTCTTTGGTCTACACAGATGTTACAATATCATATTTTTTAATGATAGCGATATTATATATAGAACTGACTAGAATTCTTAATTATGTCTACATTTCTATTTCTATGAAAGTTCAATAATAGAATAATCGAGACAACAATAACTAAAAGAAAGGCTAAGAAAAACAAAACTATTAAGATCAATTCATTAAACCCATTAATATCATCTTTAACTCTGATAAAAACGTTACCATTGTACAGGAAAGAAACCGTATTGACAGAAATGTGAAGCAAGATACATAAAGATATGTTACTGTAGGCAATAAAAAAGGCCGAAGCGATCACTCCAAAGATAACAGCACTTACGAACGATGTTTTTAAGTGAATAATCCCAAATATTATACTTGGCAACAAGAGAGCCAGTACTTTACTTCGTGTTTTTGTCCGTACCAATGATATCATTACTTTTCTAAATAAGAGTTCCTCCAATATTGGTAGGGCAAGAATAATAAGGAAAATATTCTGATAATCAACTATACATATACCAGCCTTAGTAAAAAACATGATTCCCGTCAGTATCGTAACAAAGAACAGTAATATAATAAGAATACTCATAGTTAGGGCTTTTCCGGTAAATTTAATATTCTCTTTTAAAAATTTTGGTAATAGAGTGCATAGTACAGTACCGAAGCCAATCGCAATGCAAACATTAATAAAGTCACAGATATACAACCCAAAGAATCTAACATTCGAAAAATATACTGTAATATAGCCTATTCCTAGGAGGGCAACGATATAAAAAAACAATAAGAGGAGAACGCTTTTTATATATCCCTTAACAACCGCATGCTGCTTTACAATTATCCCTTTCACTATCATAACTCTGTTGATCAATAGTCATTATTCCACATTTAGTTGTAATAGTTTCGGTTTCAGTGTTAAATTCCTCCCAGCACTTATAGTATTTATATACAACTCTCATACGACATTCAGTTTCACAGTTAATGCAATCAGCGATGTCGTTGATGTCCCCTATAATTATCACACCATCTTTAATGGGTCCGAAAATGGGTATATAACTTGAGAGACGGTCTATTATATCTTTTATATTGTCTCCAATTGTACCATTGAAGATGATCTCAGAATATTCATCCTCACTCAAGATTAGATTTGTTTCCAAGTATAACCTACTTGCAATTTCAAAATACAAGTACTCAAGATCACTTCTTCTCCATTTATACACTTTTGGAAGAATATCTCCAATAAATTTATTGTAGCGACCGTTTACTGACATCTCACTACGTAATAGGACCTCGAGCTTTTGAATAATTTTCTCCGTCATCCCCTCATCAATTAAGCCTATGGCACCCTCTTCTAACATGCTTATAAGATAGTATAGGTAGTAATTTCTACTACTTCGGTTTAATATTACTTTTACATCATCGGGATAGGACTCTCCAAAATAGATTTTAAAAACGTTCCCATGACATTTTGTTACTTTATACAATTGTTCTCCGCTATTCTCATAACTTCTGATTTCAGGTCATTCTGTATTTGCCAATGAATTGATAGTGATAGATTCAGGAGTTTTACCGCTAGGTTCAAACAAACCGCTGGGGTTTTGTGAACAACTCAATACCAGAAAAGAAATCACGATAACCATAAATGCAAAAAATTTTCTCAAAGTACCTCCAAATATATTAGGCATTTTACTTTTTTCCTCGCTTATTGTCAAGGGAACGATTGCTTTTGAATGGTTTCTTTGTATCGCTTTCCGCACAATCCTCTACTTTTCTTGTTTCTTGACACAATAGATAGCCTTCTACGCCTACGGCGTACGACATGTCTCCTATCTTACTTCGCTCCGTCGTTCTATTTCTTTTATCGAGTGATTTTAATGGAAGTAACGAAATATTGATTTTTTGGTTACGGGTGTATTTTTATTTCCCTTCTCCAACTAACCTCCAGCCTCCACCCTCTAACCTCTATTTTTCTTTTCTATTTATCGTCTTTGGGAACATCGATGGGAGAGCGGGAATCGATGACATTATCTTTGGTCAAGGATGCTTTCAGGTCTTCATATGGAGCGTTTTGACGAACATTTGACCTGTTTTTCAGAATTACGGTCTCCTTTATGGGATTAAAGCCGACGACCTCAACTTCTTCCTTTTCCTTATTATCACCTTTGTACATGAATCTTTTAGGAAGCGTATTTATCTTCTCAACAAAATCAGAATAATTGTGATATTCGTACCTGAGGCAACATAGAAGGCGATTGCACAAGCCGGTGATCTTCTCGGTGTTTATATCAAGATTCTGTAATTTCGCCATCTTCAAGACCACAGGGTCAAAGCGATGCAGAAATCTGGAACAGCAAGTCTTCTGCCCGCAAATGCCGATAGTGGGAAAGGTCCGCAGTTCATCCCTTATTCCTATTTGACGCATTTCGATGCGTTTTTTCAATGTCCCCGCCAATTGCTTCACAAGATTTCTGAAATCCACACGGCCTTCAGCGGTATAATAGAAATAAACCTTTCTTTCGGATAATGAAAACTCCGCACGGAGGAGATTCATCTTCAATTTATCCTGCTCAACAAGCTCCCTGCAGGATTCGTAAGCATTGATCTCGTTTTCACGGACCTTCTCTATGACTTTCTCCAAGGCCTTGTCAACTACACCCAGAACCCTGACCTCATTTCTCTTCTTTGCATCCTTGTGAGAACATCCGCTTTGGAGAAAAGTTCCTATCCAAAGGCCATCTTCGGCCTTTACAACTACCTTCTGACCCTTCCGGTATATCTTTGTACAGTCCGCGTAAGCGAAGTCTTGTGTAAAGCGGAATGTCAGGCAGCAACTTGTTTTTATCTTGGGGACAAATTCTATATCCACCTTCAGGCTCTCTTCGATATCAGCCCTGTACATATCGAAATCCGGCAGGTCCTCTTTCTTTTCATAGTAGATGATGAGCTTTGTCCTGTTAAAGTTGGATTCAGCGCCGGTAATATGCAATTTGATATCCCTTTCTCCAAAAAAGTCGATAACCTTTTCCTGAGCTTCTCTTTCGATATCAATATTGTGTTCTATGATCTTCTTTTCCTGATTGCCGATATATCCATGAAAGACAGGGGTGTCCGGTATCTGATCGAGATACAAAGGGTGATCGATAACGGTGGCTGCCCAAATCCCATCGTATGTTTTCACCAGCACTTCATCATTTTCCCTGAGATTGATCTCTCTCTTGGCAAAAAACATAACAAAGTCAAAGGTTCCTTTCCATCTGCCGAAATATAATTTCATCTTCGTTTTTCCTTATTTGATCTTGAAGTTATTATAACAAAATCGTGGAAGTTTGCAAATATATTATGCGAAATGCAATTCAAGGAGGCCTTTCTCCAGGGTAAGGTATGAGAAATTCCGTATCCAATCGCCTGAATTGGCGTACACAACACCTTTTTGGACCCTCAATTCGGGAAAATGGGAATGACCCAGAATAATTCCGTGGAGATGGTACTTCTCCGCCAGCCGAAAAGCTGTGGCGGCCATGGCATCTACCTCCTGCATGCTATGCCCCTTCAGGGGAGATGTTCGTGAAACATACATTGCTGATCTCAGAATAGCACTCGGTGATACAAGCGAACTCCCCAGCCGGACCAAAAAACTTTGGCGCAATAATCCTTTTAATGCCCTGTAGCCTATATCCGAAGGATTAAAGCCATCTCCGTGATGTAAAAAAAATCTCCTGCCGTTCTGCGATAAACCCAAACCCCGGGGACATTCCCGGATCGAATATTTCTCAAGAACTTCAGATCCCCAGGAGTCATGGTTGCCGGGAATAAAATACACGGGGATGTTCATCGCGGGCAAACGCTTCAGAACGGGGCCATTGATGCCAAACCGATTTTCAACAGAGCTGAAAAGAAGATCAAAGATATCTCCGAGCAGTATTAAAATGTCACATTCAGGAAGAGCATCAAGAAATTGCAGGAAGCGGGAACTGCCAAGGGAATTTTTAATTCCGTAATGTATATCGGAAACGATTAAAGCTCTTTTGCCTGTAATGTCTATCATAGAGAAAGATATATGAGCATACCGCCCAGTATCAAGAAGAATACACCGGTAATTACCTTAACGGAAGGCCCCAATTTTTTATAAGTGTTATTGAAGGTCTGTGAAGAAAATCCCAGATATGCAAGAAGGAAAACCACGATCAGAGGAAGAATAAAAAAGAGATTGTATATGACAAGAAAGAGGAATGCCCGAACTCTCAGTTCAGGAACCTTCATGACGAAGGTGATCGTTGGCAGATATACCTGTCCTGTGCACGCGAATTCCACAAGTGATATCAGGATTCCCGTTATAAATGCAGATATCCAGATATTCTTAGCGCTCTTTCCTTTTCTGATGATATTATGGGCTTTTTTCTTCAGGTAGTCCGGAAGCTGAAGGATGGCTTCACCGCTTTTGCCGGCTTTGAACTTGAAATAATCATAGAAAGACAGCACTGCGAAGATCAGGACAACAATGCCCATGACCAGATAAAGGATCTTTGAGAGCGTCTCAATAAAATTCAGGGACCGCAGAACAGCGACAAGTCCGATGCCGATAAGCAGATATGACAGGAAGATAGCGGTGCAAAAGGATATCCCCGTAATAAGAACCTCTTTTTTTGTTCGCTTTATCAAGGTAAGAAAGGAGATGAAGAACAAAATAGTGGTAAAGGCACAGGGATTCATTCCATCTATAATACCACCGATTATGACGGCACTCAGCCGGAACTTCCCAAAACGGGTCAGGATATTTCTCTTGGCATCCTTCTGCGTGTCAATATCCCGCCACCAGGGCGTAGTTTCTGTTGTGAGAGCTTCAATAAATTCCGATATGGGACCGGGTTCAACCTCATCCTCAAAAAATACACGGTCACGGATAAATATCTTAGGATAACCCAATCTATTCTTTTCGGGTATCTCGAAGCGTTCTTCCATTGCCTCAAAAAGAAGAATATGCTCCGGCAATTCGAAATAATCCACCTCAAGGGGATAGGTCTGCTTCATCACTTCAAGCATCTTATCGGTCTTTCTGCAGTGAGAACACCCCTGAGCATAGAAATATGCCATATACACCTTTGCTATTGTTGTATCCGCTGCCGCAGTATCGGAAGGCTTCGTCCAGAAAGGGTCTTTTGTAAAGGTCCCGCGATCCATGATCGTCTGAATTTCCGGAGATGTTACAGGAGAGCTTCCCACATATTCAATGAACTCATCCGACCCCAGCTCCTCTCCGTAATACAGCTCCTCCCCAATGATCACCTCCGGGAAATCTTCCGCCGCACGGTCAATTACCCTTTCCAGTTCATAGAGGATGTCCATATTCTTCTTGTTGGTAACCTCATAATACCGGTATTCGGGATCGAATTCGTGAAGCAATTCCTGAAGTTCACCATTTAAGAGGATCTCGCAATGGTCGCAATCATATGAATAAAAAATATTCAGCACGCTTCCGAAGGAAAGGGCGGCAAAGATAAATATAAACAGTAGGACATTAATTCTTTTCATTCTTCAGACGCTCCTTTATTTTCCGTATCTCTTGCATCCTTCGAGATAACTTTTCTTCAAATCCACGATTCCCGGGTTCATACAGTCTTTTCCCTGAGATCTCATCAGGAAGATATTCCTGCCCGTTGATGCCCTGAGGAAATTCATGAGAATACTCATATCCTGAGCCGTAACCCAGATCCTTCATCAATCCGGTGGGGGCATTTCTTATATGCAGCGGAACCTCTAGATAACCCGTGTCTTTGATAAGCTTGGCGGTTTTCTTCTCGGTGATATAGGACGAATTGGACTTTGGGGAAAGCGCCAGGTATATAACGAGCTGAAGGATGGCAAGCTCTCCTTCAGGAATACCCAGAAAGAGATATGATTCCTTCGCCGCGGCAGCAAAGGTCAAGGCATTCGGGTCCGCCAAGCCTACATCTTCCGAAGCGAATCTAATGAGCCGTCGCAGTAAAAAACGGGGGTCCTCACCCGACATGAGAATTCTCTTGGCCCAATATACGGAAGCGTCAACATCTGATCCTCTGAGGGATTTATGCAGAGCTGAGATCTGATTGTAATGCTCTTCGCCCTGGCGATCGTATCTCAGCGTAGTAGCTTTGACCATTTCCTGTATCATTTCCGCGGAAATTTTTTCTTCAGATGTGGAGCGGACAACTCCCTCCAGGATCATTAATGATACCCTGGCATCTTTGCCTGAAAGATGGATCAGCTCCTTCATTGCTTCTTCAGTTACCGTAATATCCTTTAAAGACCAGCTCTTTATTCCCTGCACCGCACGCTCCACGATAGTAAGAATATCGTCCTTGGAAAGCGGGTTCAGAACAAAGACGCTGAGCCTTGAAAGCAAAGCGTTATTCAATTGGAATGAGGGGTTCTCGGTTGTCGCGGCGATCAAAGTGATCGTTCCATCCTCAAGATACGGAAGAAGAAAATCCTGCTGGGTTTTTGTGAAGTGATGTATCTCGTCAATAAATACCACTAAACGCTTATGCGCTTTCAGGATGGAATCGGCACCTTTTAAAATATTTCTCAGACCGGGGATACCTGTTGACACCGCGGAAAAATGATAAAAATCAAGATGTTCATCGGAAGAGATGATGCGTGCGATCGTGGTCTTTCCCACTCCCGGAGGGCCCCACATCACAAAGGATTGGAAATCCCCGCTCTCGATCATCTTTCTAAAATGTGAATCCTTTGAGGTCAGGTGTTCCTGCCCCACTATCTCATCAAGACTTGATGGGCGCATGATCTCGGGAAGTGGTTTATTGCGGTCCATTCTTATCCTTGCGCAAGGTCACAGAGCAATTGCCCCGCTTTTGCCTTAGTAATCCCCTCCATCTCAATGATGCGTTTTCCAGATATTATCTTCCCGGTAACGGGCTTATCACCAAAACCCGATCGGTTGGAAATAAGATTGATAAAGAGGATATCCACTTCTTTCGATCTCATCTTCTCTTCTATATTATTCTTTGAAAGATCCGTTTCGGCGGCGAAGCCGATGATCTTTTGTCTTTTTTTACGATTCTTCAATACCCATGCGAGTATGTCGTCCGCCTTTTTAAAGGCCAATTTCCCTGTAAAATCTTTCTTCTTTATCTTCTGCTTATTTTCCACGGGGATGAAGTCAGAGATCGCCGCGGCGGAAATGAAGATATCCGTGGAACTAAGCTCGGCCTTCACCGCCTTGAAAAAATCCGCGCAAGAAAGCGCTTTGAGGATCGCAATATCAGAAGGAACGGGCCGGACAACAGATGTTATCAGGGTGACTTCAGCACCCCTCCTATAAAAAGCCAAAGCGGTCTCATAACCCATACTGCCGGTGGAAAGGTTGGATATGACCCTGACAGGATCGATATTTTCCATCGTCCCGCCAACGGTGATCAAGACTCTCTTTCCAGCAAGATCGGAGGAGTAATTCATATGATTTTCAACTTCTTCAACTATTACTTCGGGCTGCGCCATAGGACCGCGTCCGGAATCATATGAAGCAAGATCCCCGTATCTTGGCGGGATCTGGATCACTCCGTCTTTCATAAGTCTTTGTAAATTTCTTCTATTCACCTGATTTTCGTACATGCGGTCATTCATAGCGGGAGCTATCATAACCGGACCTCTGAATGCAAAATAGGTGGCCAATAAAAGATTGTCCGCAATGCCGGAGCTCATCTTTGATATCGTATTCAGTGAACAGGGCGCGATCAACAGCAGGTCCGCCCATCCTGCAAGCCGTATATGAATTGGTTGTTCAATGGTTTCGTCGAACATATCAGTATAAACACCTTCTGTTGCGAATGTATTAAGTGTTAGAACGGATGTGAACTTCATTCCTGACTCGGTGAGGACCACCGCGACAGAATGACCCTTCTTCACCAGATCACGGATCACTGTATTGGTTTTATAAGCAGCAATGGAGCCCGTGATACCAATTACTATTTTCATTTTAAATACTCTTTATAAAAGTCAACATTTCTTGAAACACAGCACTTCTCGGCAATGATAATAGATTCCGTTTCAAGGATCGCCTGATTTATATCATCGTTCACAATGATATAATTGTAATTGTACATAAGTCCGATCTCCTTACGAGCGTTCTCTACGCGCAATTTGATCGTTTCCATGGTATCAGTACCCCTTTCTATCAACCGCTCTCCCAGTTCCTCAAAAGAAGGGGGCAATACAAAGATGAAGACAGCGTCGGGAAAACGCTTTTTGATATTCACTCCGCCCTGAACATCGATATCCATGATAATTATTGAGCCTTTTCGTATATTTTCCTTTATGAAATTCTTAGGAGTACCGTAATAATGATCATGCACCTTTGCCCATTCGATCATTTCATCATTCTCTATCATTTCCACAAATCTATCCTGAGAAACAAAGAAATAGTCACGGCCTTCGATCTCATCTTCCCGTTTAGGGCGGGTCGTTGCCGAAATTGAATAGAATATCTCCGGATGGGATTTGAGAATTCCCTCTCGTATGGTAGTTTTACCCGCACCGGACGGGGCTGTCAGAACGACTAAAAAACCTGCTTCATAGGAGTATTCTTTTTCCGGCAGCATCAGACTATCCTGTGGACATCCTCATGGGAATTGGGCAGGATCAGCGAACCCTCGGTGGATTTCACCATATTGATCCCCTCCGAAGCGGCCTTGACACTGGACTGTACCTCGGAGACCTCACCCTTGAAGACACCTGAAATATATGTTGAGCCGACCTTATGTACAGATGAAAGTTTCGTATCGCCGTACTTCAGTCCGCGGTCCAGACCAAATATCAATGCTGCGAAGGAGCGTGTCTCCACCAGCCCGGTAGCAGTGCCTTTGATGAAATTGCCTGAGCCCTTTTTTAATCTGACGGATGAAAATACGGGAGTTTTGAGGTCGATCTGCTCATGCGGATTCTCTATGATAACCGATGCGTACCTGTACTCTTCAGCGACCGCTGCGGTAGCGTTTTCCATTGCGGAACGGCATGAAGCAACATCGCCACGAAGAACGACAGCAGAAATGCCGCCGCCGATCGAAAGCCAATTGGAAACGGACACATCACCGCTCTTTAATGCGGTATCAGCGGCAATGACCATTGACACATAGCCGCGCGTTTCAATGATAGTCATGGCAGAGCCCTGTAGAGCGGCTCTCTTATCGGGAACATTATCGGAGGCAATATCCAGGATCTCAGGATGGGGACCCTCAAGAACCTTTGCCATATATATTGAAGAATGTTTCTTTTCGGGATCATAATTTGAATCCAGGGCATATTGCAATTCGGCCAAGCCGCCTTTAAATACGGTGATCACATGACCGCCACCGATCGGTAAAAGATTTAGAAATTGGATATTCCCTGTTTTCGGAAGACGGTCCTGGGCTTCGACCACACCTGTGATGCCCTTAGCTTCAACGAATCCTAACGCATTATTATCCATAATAGACCTCACTTTTTTATTTTACACTATTTTTTTCAGTTTCGCAAGGTTTTGAGGGGTGATAGAGGTCTTTGAGTTTTGAGCTGTCAAGAGTGTGGGCTTTTTCCCAGAACATCTCACGGCCGTTCTTCAGGCCAAGAACATTATCGCATTTCTCATAAAGAAATCCTGTTTCATGTGTAATGATAAATACAGGGGCGCTCATTGAGTGATCTTTCAGATGGTCCGTCCATAATTCCCGGTGATATGGGTCCAGAAAGAGCATGTATTCGTCGATAAATAAAATCCGGCTGGAAACGATAAGTAATGAGGAAAGAAGCAATGATACCCATTGACCACGGGATAATTCTCTGATATCACGCTGCAGAAAAGGCCGGATAACGGGAAATTTTTCCGCCGCGGCGGCTGAAGCTTCGGGGATCGAGGAGAGGATGTCAATATATTTCGCGCCTGAAAATCCGCCGAAGGGCTCTTCACCGGCATACATACAGGAAAAAATATCGGGAAAACAATTCGTAGCAATGGTATTCAATTTATTTTCATCGTAATAAATTGTACCTGAAGACGGTTTCACGATCGAGGTGGCAAGATCCATTAAAGTACTCTTCCCGCTGCCGTTCGGGCCCGCTAATCCGATCATACCAGAGTCAGGAAAAACCCTGTTCAGAAAAAAAGTAAAGCCGGCCCTCTTCAACTGTACCTTATCAAATCTCAGAAGCATATCCCCTCCTCAGCAGAATGATAAAATATATCCCCCCCATAAGTGAGATACTTATGCCTACCGGGACTCTGATCCCCTTCACTATCAATGAAAACAAATGGGCTGCGGTAAGAAGAAATGCTCCTGTGATGGCAGACAACGGGATCATGGACTTAGCGTTTGACCCTTTCAGCCGACGGGCGATATGGGGAGCGATCAAGCCCAGAAAGCCGATGATCCCCGTAACGGAAACCGAGAATGAAACCAGTAGAGCGATGAGAAAGAAAAAGAATTTTCTATTGGCGATGGGGTCCTCTCCCAGGGAAAGCATCTTCTTGTCTGAAAGATACATACGGTCCAATGAACGATGCCTCATCAGGGATATAATGATCACCACTAAAAGAAGAAGGGCAAAGATACATATGATCGTCATATCAAAGAATGCGGTGGTACCAAAGAGCCATTCGGTCAGGGAAAAAATAATATTGCCTTCCAGATTCGACAGGATCAATGAGGTAAGAGATACCGCTATGTAGCCGAAGATCACTCCGGAAAGAAGCAATATCACCGTATCCTTTCTACGGGAAGCGGAATAGACCGAAAATATTACCAGAAGAGCGAAGATGCCTCCGGAAAAGGATAGAATAAAAATGGAGAAATAACCGAGAAGTGAGTATGCACCAGTGAGAAAGGCAATCGAGATACCGGCAGATGAACCGGCGGAAACTCCCAATATATACGGATCCGCCAATGGATTTCTGAAGATCATCTGCGACAACGCGCCCGCAAGGCCTAATGACGCGCCGGAAATAAGCGCGACCAGAAGATTCGGGAGCCGCACGGCAAGGAGTATATAGCCTTCTCCGGCGGAGAGCCCCCAAAAAAGACATAAGAGGATAAGAGCAAGAAAGCAAAGATAGAATAAGAGCCGTGGAATATTCGTGTACTGTTTCATAAATCCGATGACCGTCGTTCACGAGTTAACGATGTACGAAGTTGGATGTACGATGTGCGAGGTGGAGACAAGAAAGGGGATGGATTCCCCGCTTTCGCGGGAATGACAGATGTGTTTCTTTTTTTCTGCACTAACCTCGAACCTCTTCTCACTTGTTCACTTCTCTTATTAACCTCTGCACTTGTGCCTTGTGCACTTGTCGCTTGTGCTCTGCGAAGCAAAACCTCCATTTATGAATCAAAATATTAGATTTCATTCAAGAGCTTTTCCCAGACCGCCAGCGCATCAAGCGAAGGCTGGAGCACCTTCGCAGCTTCTTCTATAACAATTATTCTGAGATTATCGATCAAGCCGCTCCCCTTTATAACCGGATCTTTCAGAAGGAGATTTCTTACCGCTTCATGATCTTCAGCGCATATTATGATAATGTCCGGGCGGGCTCTTATCAATGTCTCTGCGGAAATGATAGCATACCGCCCTTTGGATACTTTCGATACATTCTCCATACCGGAAGCAGAGATCAGCTCACCTATAAATGTTTCCGGCCCGCATGAGTAATACGGCCTCGACCAGAGAAGAAGTATCACCCTCAGCGGACTGCCGATCCTAAAAGCCGAGAGCGTTCGATCAATTTGAAGGATGATCTGGTGCGCTTTCGTTTCAGTATCTGTGATCGATCCCAATTCCATATAGGCAGATCTCAATTCTTCGGCAGAGGAGATATATATGCGTTTACCTTCCAGGCTAAGGTCCTTCAATTTTTTTCCTAAAGGTTCTTGAATAATTCCCGTATAGAAAACCAAGCGGGGCTTCAGCCTAAGGACCTCTTCCAGTTCAGGAATGGCAAAGGTACCGACATTGGCGGCAAAGGTGTTTTCCGAGGATACAGTGCCTATGATCTGTTCTTTTAATCCCAGGTCAATGAGCATTCTTGTAATATTCGGGGCAAGTGATACAATACCACCCGAATAGGCCATAACTGCTGAGATGAGAATAAGAATTACCGGCAATCTCTTCATAGAGAGAACTCAGCGAAAAAAGTACGGCGTTTCATCGGATAGTCCCCATCATAAAACGAATCGCCGAATTCCATCGGTCCGTTAAGATCAAAGAGATTCTTCACGCCTAAAGTGATTGCGCCGTGGCCGATATCATAAGAGAGCTTGAAATCCGAAATACCCATGGCGGGAAGGATCTTTTCCATGGAATTGTAATAAATATTCGTCTCACTGCTTTTGTAAAGATGTGTCAGAACTGCCGAAAATCGCCCCCTTTGAAGGCTTATTTTTAAAACATTTTTGAACAGCGGTGTCCTGATCAGGCCCTGATACAGATTCTCATTAACAGTTTCAAAAGCCCCCTGATGACGCTTGCCCGCGGTCAATACCATGGTATTTTCTATGCAGATATCTTTGAATTGATACCGGAAGCCAAGGGTCACTGCATGATTAGTGATACGCTCGGAATTCTCGGCGGAGTAGAGATAATTAATTGGATCGGTTTCGACCCATCGTATCATATTGTCTATGTCAAGGTATTTGTACTCCAGATTAAATGCCTTATAAGAGGCTGAAAGAAATAATGAATATCCCCTTTCGGGAAGCAGCTGCTCATTGCCGCCGTAATCAAAATACAGATCGTTCAATGAGGGTAATTTGATACCATAGGATAACGACGCATTCAGATCGATATCCTCCAGCTGAGGCTGCCAATAGAATTTCCATGAGATATGATTCCTGTTTCTTATCAATTCCTGATCGGATTTCACCATCAGCCCTAAACCTGTGAGCGAGGAAACAGTATTAAGCGCCATATGTGCCACAGAGTGATTTTTGCCGTTATAATTCTGAGAATCCACTGCGAGATTTGCCTTCAAGGCCAGATCGCCTTTCCTTAGCAATTCACCCGCAATGGAAAATTTAATAAAATCATCCTCAAGAACGGATAAATATTGTGAGCCGTAGTAGTATGAAAGGTATTCCTGATATTTGCTTTCAAAGAGCAGGTCCGATGAGAAAGTTTCCGTCATATAAGAGATGATGAGCCGATTAACATCGCCTGAATAAGTATTCTCGGGATAGAGTGAGGTAGGTCCTGTATAATCGTGCTGATAATATTCGGCTGACGGTACCGGGCCGGGCGTGCCCATATCTGTCCGATTATTGGAAAATCCCACATACAATGGGCCTTTAAGATCAAAGGTAAGGGACAGATCTTGCGTAAGATGGGTGCTATTGGCCCTATTATCCCCACCATCTTTTAAGGAGTACCAGAAAACGACTGCCCCCAATGCGGTATGTGCGGGTAAATATGAAGTAAGCCGATAGGAATTCACATCCATGAAGATCTCAATACCTGGAAGGCGTGGAGACCTTCCCGAAAGGATCAGCGCGCCGCCAAGGCCCTGTGACCCGGCTGCGGAAGATGTGTCGTCTTTAATTATTTTCACCAACCCCAGCATCCAGGGGGGCAGGGTCGAAAGGTCTACCGTACCGTTCGCGGGATCATTGATTATCAATGAATTGAAAATAATCGAGGTATGCGACGAAGAAAGTCCGGGAGTGGAAAGAAATATAACTCCTCCCTCGCCGTAAAATGATGGATCCAACCCGGCAAGCCCGGGCTCGATCTCTTTCAGGTCATCCGGCCATCTGATCTTCTTTGAAATGGAATCAGTCATTGAATCAGAGACGATGATCTCAAATGAAAATGCTCCTGAGATCAGGCAAGCAAACAATAAAGCAACAAATAATGCCTTTTTCATGTATCCTCCGTACAGCAATAGCCGAATCAGAATATCCTGGCTTGGGAATCTGGCCTACACCTTCCCTTCCCGTTTCCGGTGGTATGAAGGTTTCGTATCCCTTACAGTTGCGGGGACAGCTGCGGATTTTCACCGCATTCCTCTTTCATCGGCTTCTAATGAATCAAAACATTGTTAATTATAACTTTTTATTTTCTCTATATCAAATAGGATCTGCTTTTATCCGTTTTTTCTTCACGGACACATTCTTTGAAACACCCTTATAAGTGTATTCCAGTACTATATCCGCACCCGTTGGCCCGTCAGCGTATCTGGCCAATACCGGGAAACAGGCACTCGGATCGGCTTCGCCCTCATATGAGATAAGCAGAGCATCGGGGCCCGGGACATTAATGGTCTCAAAGAACACAGCTTCCGGGATAATTAATGAACGCAGCATATTATTGTCTCTTTTATTCCTTCCGATAATAATAAGAGAGGTTCCTATATGGAAAACCCGACCCCATTTCACCGCTTCAAAATAAATTGCCTCAGGTGGGGTAAAATGATCCAATATTACTCGTGCCCGGCGGGAAAATCCAGGATCGGTCAAGAGACACCCGCCCGCTGGAGAAGAATATTCTTTGAGGCCGTATTTATCTGCCAGCTCTATTTGAACAGCTCTGCTTCTTCCCTCTATCGCAAAAAGATCTTCTCTTTTGACCCAGTCGTTCTTTTCCGCTAAGGTCTCATCCAGAAGTTTAGCGGATAAGGGGCGGAGGACCAGATCTTCAAGGCCGCTCTTTACTCCGATATCCTTGATCGCTCTCATCGTTTGAGACATGGGGCGTTGGCCGACCACTTCACCGGTGACCAGAAAATCAAATTCTCCCCGGTCTATAAGACGGCCCACGGCCCTGATCATGAACAGATGACAGTCAATACAGGGATTGACCCTCTTGCCGTAGCCATGTTCGGGGGAAATGAGCACCTCTTTCAAGTAGGTATCGGAAATATCAATTACTCTGAATTTCAGCGAGTTTACTTCTGCCAGATGGATTGCTTTGTCCGGTGGAAAAAACGGGGTAGCAAAAATGATAGCTATTGCTTCTACTCCCTGTTTCTCAACGATCCGATATGCTAAAAGGGAATCAAGGCCGCCGGAAAATAGAATTGCGGCCCTTATAGATCCCAAAGCATTAACCCCGTTTGACTATCACTCTTGGTTTTGGTAAATTCCATCGGTAATATTTCCAGGACTATCTCATGCATGAGTTTTACTTTCCCCGAAAAAAGATGTCCGCCGTAGACATTATGCTTATGATCTCCTATCATAGCATGAATATGCGCAGCATACTCCTCAGCACCCTTCACAATAGTGCCTGAATAAGCAAGCAATTCAAAACATCCGCGAAATATCTTTCTCTCATAACTTTTCCCGTTAAAGAAACCGAGTTCCGGGTTCTCTATCATTCCCACGGCGGATATAATGCTTAGATTCGAACCGTTTTCTTCTGCGATACGATTCAATTCTCGGATAGGGTCATCGCCGTCATTGAAGATAGCAGCAATCGCTCCGTCCTTCTTCTTATATCTCATTGTTTTCTCCTAAAGATTCCATTTATGTTTCAGCGAAGAGACCATAAAATCGATCGCCCTCTCATTGTACCCGCCCTCAGGAACGATTATATCGGCAAATTTTTTTGAAGGCGACACAAATTCAATATGCATAGGCCTGACAGTTGAGAGATACCGTTTCATTACCGAATCCATATCACGGCCTCTTTCTTTGATATCTCTCGTTATTCTTCTGGAAAGGCGTATATCGGACGGAGTATCCACATAGATCTTGAAATCCATAAGTTCGCGAAGTTCGGGGAAGTGGAAGATGAGGATCCCTTCAAGAACAACGACCGGCGCGACCGTCAGAAATTGGGTCTTCTCTTTCCTGCTATGAGTTTTAAAATCATATATGGGAACCTCGATGGGCTCTCCCATTTTTAACTGTTTTATCTGAGTTATCAGAAGATCTGTATCAAATGCATTCGGGTGATCATAATTTCTTTCATCTACAGGGATATCCCGCATATCGGTGTAATATGAATCCTGATAAATAACGACCATGTTCTGTTTCATGATCTCGTGGATCTTGCGGGCAACCGTGGTCTTCCCGGAGCCGGTTCCGCCCGCGATACCTATAATAAAGGGTTTATTCATTTTTCGACTCCATATATACATCTATTTTCTCACTTGGGATCCCTTTTTTAATATATTTATTGATCTCTTTTTTCATATTCCCGGATACATCCTTCAATACTACTAGGCCATCTTCTCCATTGTCCTCTGTTTCTCCTATCAAACGCTTATCATTTATTGCGTCGGCGAAGTACTTCGTTTCCAATTTATGCATATATAATTTCTTGCCTTTCCTTTTTATGTAGAGAAAGAAGTAAACACTCTTAAGATCCGCAAAGGCATCAGATTCCTTTAACTTTTTTTCCTCTGATATATCGTATTTTATATTTACGATATAGCCACCTTTCACCCTGGTCAGATGACAAAGATTGGTATCCTTCCCATCCGAAGTGATCATTGTATAGGTACGGGAAGCCTTGTCTCTTAAAAAAGTTATTTCATCGTCGCCGTCGATCTGCTCCCAGCTGCCTTCGAACCAATGCGGAGTACGGCCTTTGTCCACCGGTGAAAGCGGATGCTGTGAGACCACGCAGGCAGGCAAGAATAAAAGAAGCAGTAAACCGGTAATTGCAGCAGAAATAAATGAGCGTTTCTCTTTCATAATCAACTCCATTCTGAATTATACAAATTTCTTGTATATTTTTCCAGTCAAAACACGGAGAACGCGGGTGATGTGTAATGTTTAACGTAAGAAAATCAAATAACAATTTCCCTTATTCTTTCTCTTCACTATTTCTCCACCTACAAACCGATCATCCTATCACCTTCTACTTGCCCACTTCACAGTTCACACTTCACGCTTCACACGTTTTAATCGTTACACGATTAAAACTCTTTTTTGAACTTTCAATGAAATAAGTTATAATCTCCATACAGGAGTCAACCATGAAAACACATCTTCGGATCATTGCACTCACAGCTTTTATTTTTATCCTCTTTGCAGGATGCAAATTCTCCTACGACAATAGAGATAATGTAACTGTTATTAAAGGGAACCCGACTGAATTGGCCGTCATGTACACGCAGACCTCAGGAGAATATGCGGCAATATGCTATCAAACCTTCGCCATGGGAAAAATGATATTCAATATGGAAAAGGAGAAATGCGGGGAAGGGAACAAGAAGCTGGCGGTAGTTGTTGATGTAGACGAAACGGTATTGGATAATACTCCCTATCAGGTCGAGATGATCATTCAAAGTTCCGGCTACCCCGATCAATGGGATCAATGGTGCAATTTCGCGCGTGCTCTGGCAATGCCGGGGGCATTGGAATTCTGTAAATACATCGAAGCGAATGACGGCGTGGTATTCTATGTCACGAACAGAAAAGATCACCTTAAAGCCGCCACCGTGAAGAATCTTCAGGATAAGGGATTTCCCTTTGCGGATGATGAACATGTGATGACCAGATCACGAGAAAGAAGCAAAGAGCCCAGACGAGATATTATTAAAAAAGACCATGAGATCGTACTGCTCATGGGAGACAATCTGAACGATCTTACGAATATCTTTGAAGACAAAGACGCTGCCGCAAGAAAAATGCTGGTCAAGGACAATCAGCAGCTTTTCGGGACACGATTCCTAGTATTTCCCAATCCGATGTACGGGGACTGGGAAAATCCGGTTTATAAAGAAGTGGGTTTCTCCGCAATTCCGGAGATGAAGCATGAAGCCCGCATGAAGATAATGAAGGGGTTCTAGGGGCAAAGAGTTTACACGCTCCGCTTCCTGTCAACTCTTTGCTTGGAACTTTTACATCGGGACAGACAGTCGTTCGGCACGAACGAAGTATGAGGTGTGATGTCTCGCGTGTGAAGTGTGGATAGGAAGGGTATGGATTCTTCGGTCGCTAAGACTCCTTCAGAATGACAGATATGTGCCTATTTTATCTCATAATTGTTCATTGTCAATTGTACATTGTTCACTGTCCTTAGGTACGGCATGTCCCCTATTTAGATTAGTTCCAGCGTTCTATATTTTATCGATTGATTATAAATAAAATAAGCGAAATAGCGATTTTCCGGTTACGGCTGTGCTTATCTTTCCTTTTCCTTCTATTCGTTTTTTTTCTACTCTCTTTTCTCTGTTTCTCCCCCACACTCGAGCACGGCGCAGCCGTGCGCCCAACCGAGAGTTCCGGAAGGAGCAAGTGTTCTAATTCATAAATATGTTAACTATTTCTTTATTTCCTTCCCGCATCCGCTCACCGGGAGCCCGGCAGCGCCGGGCGACCAACCCAAAAGAGTTT
>JAGLWT010000107.1 GCA_023133295.1 bacterium
CGAAGGGAATATCATCTTTGGTCAATTCATTCCTCCCTCTTCGCTTACGGACCACAAAGGGTACGCCGCGCTTATTGTTCGTTGGAATTGACTCAAATCTAAACATTCCATTGTAAACATATTTATGAATCAAAGCATTTCATACTTCGTTTCTAACCTTGAACCTTTCAACTTTTGAACAATCTTCATCCTTCACTTCTCATTTCTTCATTGTATTTTCCCACTTTACACTTCACACTTCACACTTCACACGTGATTACTTGTGCCTTGTCACTTGTGCACTTGTGCCCCTATCACCCATTGTCAACATATTTATGAATCAGAGCATTCCAACAGCAGGGACAAAGCCTGCTTAACCGCGCTCTTTTTAAAAGAAGGCAGCTTTCCAATGAGCTCATCTATATTCATCCACTTATAGGAGGAAAATTCGGAGCCTAAAGAAATATCGCTATTCCCCGGTATCGTCAGCAGATAATATATATGCTCCTGGCCTTCCCAATCCGATCCGTCATGGGAAAATATTTTCGCGTATCTGACCGGGCCGACACTCTTCAGAATATCGTAATCGGAGATACCGGTCTCCTCCATCAGCTCTCTTTTTAAAGCGGATTCTTCCGTTTCGCCCGCATCTATCCCACCCTGAGGTAATTGCCATGCGGAGGGATGATCGCTCCGCTGAAAAGCGAGTATCATGTCCCCGTTGATAATAGCCGCAGCTACTCCCCTTCGAAAACTCACATATCCTCCCAGAGATTGTTCATCGGATTGAGATTCTTATCGTCCGCCAATGAAGGATCAAGTTCCGCTACACCGATATGATCACCATCCTCGGGAGAGGAAACGAGTATCTCCCCCTTATGGGAGACGATCTGTGAACTGCCCGTAAAGGTATTTGTGAATTCCTGATTCGTCTCGGTGCCGTATCGATTGGCGATTATTATGAAGACCCTGTTCTCCAACGCCCGTGTTATTGAGGCGGCCTGATAATACGGCATGACGAGATTTGTGGGGTGAAGGATCATTTGCGCACCGGCCAAAGCGAGGGCTCTCATGGCTTCAGGAAAGAACCAGTCGAAACATACAAGCATACC
>JAGLWT010000108.1 GCA_023133295.1 bacterium
GAGTTTTGGGATTTTAATGAATGATGGCCGTGATGAGTATCGTCGCAAAAAATGACATGAGAGCAAAGATGGGTCAAAACTCCATTAAATAATCTTTATTCAATTGTCAATTTTACATTGACAATTCAATGATGATATTCCCCTCGGGCTGTTGCTCTTTTTCTGTCTTCTGCGTTACTCACTTCTTGAATACGAAACAAAATAGCATCAGCCATTGTTAACGTATTTATAAATCAGAACGCTAAAACTTATTTTCCCATTTTCCGGACATCAAATTGCTCCTGAGAATACCATTTTCTCATAATACTTAAACAGTTGAGTTGTTCATAGAGCTTAGTGAATGGAAAAATATTAATGGTGAAATCTCAACCATCTCTTGAAAACTAAGTGTTTTCGATGTTATAATAGGAAAGATATGTTCGACAAAGGAGGGAGATATCATGAGAAAATCTGTGGTAGTAGTGATCCTTGCTGAAGGATTTGAGGAGATCGAAGCATTTACACCGATCGATATATTACGGCGTGCCGGGATAGAGGTCGTTATCGCTGGTTTAGAAGGGGAAAATATCACCGGGGCTCATGGCGTTAAGGTGGCATGTGACCTGGAAATTTCGGATATGGATTTTGATATGATAGACGGTGTTGTTCTTCCCGGCGGCCTGCCCGGCGCGGAGAATCTCGCGGCTTCTTATGTCGTATTGGATGCCATAAGGGTGCTTAACGGTAAGGGTAAATTGGTCGCGGCGATCTGTGCCTCTCCCGCCTATGTTCTGGAAAAAACAGGCATCCTTGTTGAGAGATCAGCTACCTGTTATCCCGGCTGCGAGAGCCGCTTCTCACCCGAGGTCAAATTCTTAGTGCAGGATGTGGTGGTTGACGGTAATATTATTACTTCGCGAGGGCCCGCTACGGCGTTCCCATTCGCTCTCGCTCTGGTTGAGTATTTAGCCGGCAAGGAAAAAAGGGATGAACTCGCAAAAGGAATGCTTTGGACAAAATAAGATATTCGTGTAATGCTGTTCATAATATAAATAAAAGGAGATAATTATGACAAAGATCGCATATTGCGGACTCGATTGTGATACCTGTCCCGCCTTCATTGCCTTAGGGAACAATGATGACAAGCTGAGGGAAAAGACCGCCGCCGAATGGTCGAAGATCTATTCCGCGGACATCAAAAAAGAGGATATCAATTGTGTCGGCTGTACCGTTGACAAGGGGGTACATTTCTCTCATTGCCACGAGTGTAAATACCGTGATTGCGCGCGTTCTAAAAACCTGGAGAATTGCGGAAAATGTTCCGACTATCCATGTCAGGACCTCAGGGATTTTTTCAAATATGTTCCTGAAGCCAAGGCGGTCCTCGATCGGTGTAAGTGAAAATATGTCAATGGAATTGATCACCAGATCGATCAGAAGATATCTGGTCGGACCCCAGCAGGAATTTATTTTCAAAAGAGCGGAGTCGATCGATCTCGGCAGAATAGAAAGTATCGATCTGTATATTCACATTCCTTTTTGCAAAAACCTCTGTCCCTATTGCCCGTATAATAAGATTAAATATGATGAGTCGTATTCAAAGCCGTATCTGGAAGCGATACTGAATGAGATCGAGATGTATTATGAGAAACTGGGGGCTGTGAATATCGATTCGATATATATCGGTGGCGGAACACCTACCAATCTCATCGATGAATTGGGTGTGATCCTGGAGCGGGTCAGAAAACGGTTCAGAGTCAGTGGAAATGTATGTATTGAGACCAATCCAAATGATATTGATCAGGAAAATGTAAATAAACTTAAGGACTTTGGTATCGATCTGATAAGTCTGGGAGTTCAGAGCTTTGACCCGAAATACCTTGCTTTGATCGGGAGAAATTACTCTGTGAAGCAGGCCTATGATGCGATCGATCTTGTCAATCGTTCGGATTTCAAATCGGTTAATATAGATCTGATGTTCGCTCTGCCCGGTCAGACCATTTCAGAATTACGATCAGATGTCAATAGGGCGATGAGCTCTGGAGCAAATCAATTGACCACATACCCGCTTTTCACTTTTCCCTACACTTCCGTGGGAAAGTATATGAAATTAAAAAAGGTCCATATGCCGGGAATAAGGATCCGAAGGTCTATGTACAGAACTATTCATACTATGTGTTCGGATAACGACTTTGGCCGTGTTTCAGTATGGGGATTTAAAAGATTCTCCGCTCCTAGATATTCATCCGTGACGCGAGACAATTATATAGGCCTCGGTGCCGGTGCGGGATCAAATATCCCCGGAACATATTATATGAATACCTTCTCCGTTTCGGATTATATGGAGCTATGCGCTGAAGATAGATTTCCGACCGCATTGAAAATGGAATTTTCCCGAGAAATGACCGCATTTCACTGGTTTTACTGGCGCCTTTATGATACAAGGATACCGAAAGAGGGGATCAAAGGATATTCCGGTAAAACCGGCAGAAAGATGAGACAGATGATCTTTGCGATGAAGGCACTCAATATGTGTACCGAGAATGATGCGGAAATCCTTTTAAATGAGCGTGGGGCCTTCTGGCTGCATCTGATGCAGAATTACTTTTCTCTGAATTATATCAACAAGGTCTGGACCGTTGCTCAGCGTATTCCCTTTCCTAAAGAGATCCGAATATAGGGACGGTGCTTTAATTCTTTAGTTTTCCAAATTTTTAATAATTAGGATTTCCCAACAATGCAGGAAATATGGATTCCTGGATGTTAATAATTTCCTGTATTATTGCAATAAGACATATAAGCGTAGATATAATCGGAATAAGGGTGTGCTAAATACTAAAGAATTAAAGCACCGTCCCTATTTTCATAAGTATAAAAATTTGACTTTATTAGTGTTTTTAAACTACAATATAACAGAGGAAGGCTGTATGTCATTCAGAAAGTGCATTGAAATTCTTACTTTATTAATGATATTTTCTGTGACTTTGTTTTCTACGCCAGAAATAGATGTCAGTCCGGATTCCTTTTCAAACACTTTAAGTATTGGATGGAGTGAAGATAAAATTCTACAACTAAACAATTTGGGCGATTCAGATCTTGCCTTTGACATTTATAATGAATATTACCCGAAGAGTTCTGTTGAGGGCGCCGGCAACTGGTATGCTTCAAATTTCGGCTATGATTGTGGATATGGTGGTATTGGGTTTGATAATGATCTTGAAAATATATACATAAATTTTTCATTCGTCTCATGGGCAAATATTTACGGACATTGTTACAATAAGATATGGGTTAGGTTTGATGATGACCTGGACGGAATCGAAGATTCTTACATATGGTTAGAATTTCACCATGATTGGGGGCCAAATGATGAAGACAGTAATATTGTGGGATATTCCGTAAATTATACTGACTTTTACTCTGGGGATGTTACGATCCCATTATCAAGCTTAGGACTTCAACTAGGGGAAAGGACCAGATTCTATTATATGATAAGACAGGAAAATTTTGATGGGGGTTCTAGAATCTGTGGTTTTGAGGGTGGGGAGGCAAATGTCCTAAACTGGGCAAATGTCATTTTGAAAAATCCCGATTCTTGGATTTCAGAAGATAATACCTCTGGAATAATCCCAAGTATTTCAAATGAAGATATCACTGTTACCTTTGATGCTACTCAGATGACTGTCCCTGCTATGCTTTCAGCAAATATATTTGTGATCAATAATGACGCTGATGAGAGAATAACAAAAATTCCTGTTTCACTTGAAGTCATATCTACAGCATTTCTCTTGTATTCATCTCACGAAGTAGATGATGATAGCACGGGTGGGTCATCAGGAAATAATGATAGTATTGTAAGCCCTGGAGAATCGATAGAGTCCCTAGTTACTATTAATAATAACGGCAATGTAACTGCAGTTGATGTTGAAATGCAAGTATCTACACTTGATCCGTATATAACTTTAATTGACGATCTTATTGGTTATGGAGATATTACATTACACTCCACCAAGCAATCAACCGCCCCCTTTTCTTATTCTGTGGATTCTGGAACGCCGAACAATCATGAAGTAACATTTGACCTTTTGATTAACGATTCAAGTGGAAATTCATGGACAGATAACCTGATCGAAACTGTTAAATGGGTACCTGAAATCAATCTGCTGAATGATGCTATTAACGAGACTGTTGTTTTGGGACTGACGGCTGAACATGTTATTACAATAGAGAACCTCGGATCTGCAACCCTGTCGTATTCGCTGTATAATAAGTATGAATCATTCTTAACAAAAAGCGGAAGTTATACCTCACCTTATTCAGAGAAAACGCCTGTAATTGACGGAGTGATCTCCGGAAGTGAGTGGAATGAGGCCTTGAATATTATTGACGGTTGTACAAGCATGTATATGCAGCACGATAACGAGTATATTTATTTTGCATTTCGCACTTCGCCTTCAAGTGATATCGCGATGAGAAGTGGTTTCATTGAAGTAGCACCATATGTTTTAATAAACTACCAAATCGCATGGGATTCCCAACTTAGCGAATGGTATATTCATGACAGTGATGACACACCATCTTCATTGCATTTCGATGGTATTGAATCTTATTATGAGGAATTTGAGACAAAGGTATCGATTGGCTCGGATTTTGGAAAAACTGTCAAGATGATGATGCAAAGCAATATATCTTTTGATGTATGTTCAGGTAACTGGGAATCGGATTCCGAACATTTTTATCCCGAAACTTGGCCAGATGTTACTCTACAGTATCAACCCCAATGGGTTTCGGAAGATGTCTATTCAGGAACGGTAGATCCGTTTTCACATAAAGATATTACTGTAGAAATGGATTCTTCAGAACTAAGTTTGGGATCACACCAGGCTCAGATAGTTATCAATAACAATGATTCGGATGAAGACCCGTATTTGATCCCTGTGACTCTGAATGTTATACAAGGAAATGAGATCAGCGGCGTGATCACTCATGATTCTTCGCCACTTACTGGGATCGAGGTACAACTTTTCAGGAAAGGAGAACTATTTCAAACAACATATTCTGATTCGGTGGGAGCATATGTCCATTCTGGAGTTCCCGGAGAAACTCATACCTTGGTGCCGGTCAGTGATTTCTATACATTTTCTCCTTCACAATACTATTATGATCCTCTAGATTCGGATCAGATTGATCAAGATTTTGATGCGACATTGATCCTTCGTGATATTTCTGGAGTGATCACTAACGGCGTTTCGCCAGTATTTGGTGTTACAGTTGACCTTGGCGGTACAGATACCAGAACCCTATCCACTAGTGTTACGGGATACTTCTCTTTCACGGGTATTTCCTCTATCGGTAACTATACAGTAATTCCATCAATGACAAATTACATTTTTTCACCCCAGGATCGCAATTATCCCGCCTTGCCGCAAAATGTAACCAATTGCACATTCACAGGAACGCTGTATTCCGGTGACATGATCTCTGGCGTAGTTACCTCGGAAGGTGTCGGTCTGGAAGGTGTTACGATGGATCTGACTGGATCATCTACGTCAATGCTTACAACATCGTCAACAGGATATTTCAAATTTGTGGGCTTATCTCCAATGGGAAATTATTCTATCACTCCATCCAAAACAAACTGTGAGTTTGACCCTGTTTTCAGGAATTATATCAACCTTTTAGATGATGTAAGCGACTGTACATTCGCCGCAACTGTTTATTCCGGTGACATGATCTCAGGTGTAGTAACTTCCGAGGGAGTCGGTCTTGGTGGTGTCGCGATGGACCTTACCGGTTCATCGACTGCTGCTCTTACCACATCTTCTACGGGCTATTATCAATTTACAGGACTTGCAGAAATGGGGTATTATACAGTTACCCCATCCTCATCCGGTTGTTCTTTCTTGCCGGTGAATAGAACTTATGATAATTTAGTGGAGGATATACTTACGGCAGATTTTGCTATACTTGAGCCCACTGTTGATTTTACTGAGATAAATATTGGAAATCTTACCGGGATTAGTTCCTCGGTTTCAGAATTCGGTGATCTTGATGAGGACGGAGATCTGGACCTTGTTGTTTTAGGCCTTGGTGATGCCGGTCGGGTATCTCAAGTACTTATGAATAATGGAAATGGTTTCTTTGTCGAAGAAATACCTGGTCAGCTCTATGGGGTTAATGATGGAAGCATTTCTTTAGGCGACCTCGATATGGACGGCGATCTTGACCTGATCATTTCCGGTTGGAACGGCACCGTTGCCGGGAGAAGGACACTTATCTATCTCAATGATGGTGCTGGTTCGTTTACAGAAGGTGCCTCCGCTTCACTTGAAAATCTTTACAGATCAAATCACTCTTTAGGGGACATAGACGGTGATGGAGACCTTGACCTTATCCTCACGGGCTTCACCGGTTCCGCAAATCGTTCCCGCATATATCAAAATGATGGCGTTGGAAGCTTTACGGAGATTAACGCCGGTCAACTCGAGGCAGTTCGATTGGGCCCTGTCGCATTAGGCGACATCGACAATGATGGCGATCTTGATCTGATATTGACCGGTTGGAACGGAAGCGCTTGTATCACAAAGACATATCAAAATAATGGCACGGGCAACTTCACAGAGATCAATTCCGGTCAGTTTGCGGGTGTTGATCTGGGTTCCGTATCTTTTGGGGATGTTGACAGCGATGGAGATCTTGATATTGTTCTTTCAGGTCAATTAGACCTATCGGGAAATCCATTCACCGGAGTATATCGCAATGATGGGACCGGGAGTTATACTGAAATCTCTCCCAGTCAACTTCGTCAAGTTCGCATTTCGTCAATGGCCCTTGGTGATCTTGATCATGACGGAGACCTTGACATTGTCCTTGTTGGAAATACGAGTACTTCCATTGTCAGAACCAGTGAAGTTTATGTAAATGAAGGGTCAGGCCTATTCGCGATGGATGGCTATACAGCGCTTACGGACATCTATGCCGGAAGCACTTCTCTCGGTGATATTGACAATGACGGGGATCTTGATCTCATCCTGACCGGAGCATCTGATTCGGGTAGGATAGCGGAGATATACAGAAACAATACATTGATAATCAATGCGACACCCTCCCCGCCGTCAAATCTTGCGGCAATTGATGAAAGCGGTCATTGGAAACTATCCTGGGATGTTCCAGCAGATGATCTTACAAGTGCAGCGCTGCTACGATATCATATCGCTATCGGCACCTCAGCGGGAAATTACTCGTATCTAAGTGATGCTATTATGTATCCGCATTGCCAGGCTAATTTAGGAAATACTTTAAAAAATGATGCCTCATACTTATCTGAAATACCAACTTCGCAAGAGATATTCTGGAAAGTATGTGCGATCGACACATCTTTCAAAAGTTCGACTTTTTTAGAGTATACCGCCGATTTTGCTTCAACTCCCAAATATCTTTCTAGAACAATGGATGCTCTATCCGGGGACAGTGAAGTGCTTACACTCGCAAATGAGAATTCATCTGAGATCACATTTACGGTCACGGATATTTCATATGACTCACATCTACCGAATGAAATTGACAATTTTGGTTATACTTATATTGACTCCGATCAGGCCGGCGGGCCTGTTTATGATTGGATTGACATCACGGCGATCGGCACTGAGATCACCGGAGTTACGAATGAATCGATCCACGGTCAATATGCCCTCGGATTTGATTTTACATTCTATGGCAATACATTTGATCAGATTTATGTATCCGACAACGGCTATATTTCCTTTACGGATACAGTTTCGGGACGTTTAAACGAGAGTATACCATCAGTAAGTGCTCCAAGGAATATGATTGCTCCATTATGGCATGATCTGAAAGTATATCCTAAATCAGAATATTATTGGTGGAGTAATGGGAGTGACACTTTTGTGATTAGTTGGATTGGAGTTTATGAAAATGACTGGCGTGGTCCTTATGATTTTCAGGTGATTTTGAAAAATACTGGCGAGATCAAATTCCAATATGGGATTCTTGCACAACTAAATAATAGATATACTGTAGGTATTCAGAATGGTGACGGAAGCATTGGTCTTAAGGTTGCTTTGGATGAAGTGTATCTTCATAATGAAATGGCGATAGAAATATTCAGAGAGTGGTTGTCGATATCTCCGGAAAGCGGCAATATTGCCGCCGGCGGAACTGCAGATATCGATTTTGTATTTAATGCTTCTCAACTCAAAACAAATACATATACCGCTACCGTAGAGATCACGAGCAGTGACGGAGATGACCCTGTTCTTGAGATACCGGTCACACTTGGAATCCGGACTTCGCCGAATATCAGATATTTTTCACAGGTGCTTGATGATGACAATTCCGGTTCTTCTTCAGGTAATGATAACGGGATAGCGGATCCAGGCGAGACCATAGAGTTGGGTATTGCCTTGGAGAATTTCGGTACTGCTGCCGGTGATGGGATCACAGCAATACTGTCAAGTTCCGATACATTTGTTACGATCATTCAGGCAAACGGAAATTATGGGACTATACTTACAGGAAACAATGCCAGTGATATCTATATTATTGAGATCAGCAGCCCTGTTTCTCAAGGATATACCATCCCATTTGATCTGAATATTACCGATGGAAGCTCTCGTACATGGAATGATGATTTCACGATCGAAATTGACAATACTCCCCATATCGGAATTTCTCCCTGGAGTTTCTCTAATACGATCAATTTTAATTCCGCTGTTACAGATACATTATCTATAGAAAATGGTGGTGGTGCACCGTTGGAATACATCATTTCACTTGATTATCATGTATCCGGCCAGGGTCCCTCCGATAATTTCGGTTACACTTTCATTGATTCCGATCAAGTTGGCGGCCCGGCGTATAATTGGGTTGACATATCCGCTGTCGGCACTGAAATATTAACGATGACGAATGATTCCTCACAAGGTCCATTTA
>JAGLWT010000109.1 GCA_023133295.1 bacterium
TGCAGTGAGGTCAAAGTTCAAGGTTGAAAGGTGGAGAAAGATGGATTCCCCGCTTTCGCGGGAATGACAGAGGGTGAGTGTGAATATCGTTCCAGTTGATGTTAAGCATTGCGAAGAGTGTACAATTGCTTTGCAATTTTCAACTCTCCGCTTTGTACTTTTACATCGGGACAGACGAACGCCTGCGGCGTACGACATGTCCCATATCTTGTTTGGGGTACGGCGTGATATGATTGTGACAGGAGAATTAATGAGTTAAGCGAAATATTGTTTTTTCGTTTACCGGTGTGTTTCTTTTTCCACTTCGTACATCGCACCTCGTACCTCGTACTGTTTCTATCACTTCACACTTCGTTCGCTGCGCGAACGACTGTCATCGTATTTATGAATCAGAACATTAGGTATTGGAAAAAAACCGATAAAACCTTATACTATAAGCAAGGAGGAAAGTTGAAGGCCGCATACGGTTATAAAAAAGGAAAAAAAACTGTCAACAATAATGGTAACCGTCATTGTGGAATCCGCAAATGCAAATGAATAAAAATAGAATATTCAGACTCAACAGGGAAGAGCCGGGCAAGGGGGATTATGTCCTCTATTGGATGCAAGCCTCTCAGAGCTATTATGACAATCATGCCCTTTACCATGCCATTGAAAGGGCAAATGAGCTGCAGCTTCCGCTTGTTGTACTTTTTTGTATTATGCCTGAGTCCTCAACTGATAATTTCCGTCATTACGATTTTCTGATCAGGGGACTTTATGAAACAAGGGATGCAATTGAGGGAACGGGAATAAAATTCATTCTGAAATGGGGAGCGATACAGGAGAGTGTGCTGGAATTATCCAAGAATGCCGCTCTGGTGATATCCGACGCTTCTCCGCTCCCGCATATGGTGGACCTTCGAAGGAGCATCGCTCAGGAACTGAATATACAATATTTACAGGTTGATTCTAATTCGATCGTACCGTTCATAATAGCTTCAGATAAGGAAGAGAGCGGGATATATTCGATCAGTAGAAAAATAATGAGCCAGTTGGGGGATTTTCTGGACCTTCCAAATGAGCCTCCGAAAATAGATAATATTTGGACCGAGGATAAGAAAATTGAAAGTTCTTTCACGCTTGAAGAGGCCCATGAGAAACTGAAGGATTATAAATACGAAAATAACTGCATCGTTTCCGATTATTTTACCCCCGGCTATTCAGCGGGAATGCGGAGGATGGAGGAGTTCTTTAGTACCGGAAAGCTTGAAAGCTACCACATGGATGGTAATGACCCCGCAAGAGAAGGCAAATCTCTATTAAGCCCGTACCTGCATTTCGGTCAGATATCTCCGGTTCGCGTCTGCATGTCAGCTCTGAAATACTCCGGAGGTACCGGATGCCAGGCATTCATCAAAGAATTAGCCGTGAGAAAGGGCTTGGCTGAGAATTTTGTATTTTTCAATGATAATTATTTCAATATCCGTTCGCTGCCTCATTGGGCCTTAACAACATTGAACGAACATATTTCGGATAAGCGTGAATATATCTATACTTTGGAACAATTGGAAAGGGGAGAAACTCATGACCCGTATTGGAACGCTGCGCAGAAAGAAATGACCCTTACCGGTTATATGCACGGCTATATGCGCGCGTATTGGGGGAAGAGGGTTATAGAATGGAGCTTGACGCCCAAAGATGCTTATGACCGCCTGATATACTTGAATGACAAATATCAACTTGACGGCCACGACGCCAACGGTTATGCGGGTATTGCCGGATGTTTCGGCAAACATGACAGGGAGTGGTTTGAGAAGCCTGTGCTCGGCAGCGTGAGATCAATGGACTCAAGTGAACTGGGATGGAACTTTGATCTTGATAAATATGTTAAAAGGGTAAATTCTCTAAAAAAGCAGAGTGCGGGTAAATAAAATATATCATATGAAGTTTATTTCGGGTATATCCAAATGCTGACGATCAAAAAGCCGGGGCATTCTGAATTGGAAGAAATGAAAGTATTCGACTGGCCGATATGGGAAAAAGAGATATCCGAATTTTCCTGGCATTATGATTCCCGGGAGATATGTTATCTTCTTGAAGGAAAGGTAGAGATCACGGTCAGTGGCGGAGAAGTATTTAAATTCGGCAAAGGAGATCTTGTGATCTTTCCCAAAGGACTTTCATGTAGGTGGAAGATCATTAGTCCGGTCAGAAAGCATTATAAATTCGAGTGAACATGGTCAAAAAGCAGGATTTGAAACACCTTATTCCGGGTTATATAATCCAGAAATTCGCAGAGGGGAAGTCCCGTGGATATATAGAAGGCAGCGTCCTTTTTGTCGATATCAAGGGTTTCACTGTCCTGACCGATGAGCTAATGTCCAAGGGGCGTTCAGGCGCTGAAAAGGTCTCTGATCTTCTGAATGAGGTCTTTGATCCTGCTCTCAATATAGTTTTTAGCAGAGGCGGCTTTATCGCCGGCTTCGCGGGAGATGCATTTACAGCGATCTTCCCCCGTGACGATGGAAAAATCGCACGGAATGCGGCATGGGAGATCAGCAGGAACATGAGCAAGTCCAAGAACGATCTATCGGCTTCCATGGGCATTTCCACCGGCAGGATCTCATGGTATATCATGGATCTGGCTGAGCAGCATATATTTTATTTCAAAGGCAAAGCGATCGATGACGCCGTTGCGTCAAGAAGAAATCTATCTATCAAAAAGACGGATATGCCCGCTGTGAAAGGGGCGGTTGACTTTAGAGAAGTTGATTATACAAAAGACAAACTCCGGCATTTTATATCTGACCCGATTCTAAATATTGCCACAATGGGGGAATTTCGTGAGATCACATCTCTCTTTATAGTGTTTCCCGAATGCAGCTCTAAGAAAAGGTATGAGCTGATCTCCAGCCTATCTTCCGAGATCGTACGACACGGCGGCTCCTTTAATAAAGTGGATTACTCAGATAAGGGCGGTATCGGGCTGGCTATTTTCGGTGCTCCTATTGCCAGGGAAAATGACGCGGCACATGCTGTGAAATTGGCTCTTAAATTGAAGGAAAGATTTCCCGCGTTAAAAATGGGACTGACCAAGGGAATGGCATACTGTGGATTCATCGGCGGCAAAGAAAGAATGGAGTACACTTCCATCGGAAGAGTTGTAAACCTTTCAGCACGATTTGCGGTAAATGCTACAAAAGGACAGATAATCACCGATGTGAAGGTTTTTGAACTTCTGAAAGAGGACTTTTCCTTTGACCCCCTCGGACATGTTGATGTCAAAGGATTCAAGAAGAAGCAGGATGCTTATTTACTTAGCAAAGAACTCAAAGAATTTCCCATTGACAGAAATGAGTTGACCGTCAGGGTAGTCGGCAGGGAAGTCGAATTGGAGAAAATGGAAAAGTTCTCCGAAAAACTGATAGCAGGGCGATTCGCAGGCTTTATTCTCGTACATGGCAATGGAGGTATGGGGAAGACCACGCTTGTGAAAAGATTCCGAAATGAACATGTCGGAGTATTTAATTGGCTGAGCTTGTCCTGTGATGATCTGGATCCCGGCGGATTTGCGCCATTATCGCGAATGCTTCAACAGCACTTCAATCTGGACAGATTCGCTGAGCATGAGGACAAGTTGGAATTTCTGAAAAAGCAATGCGAGGCATTGGAATTTGGTGAACAGGACGCTTACTTTCTCGGTGAATTTCTCAATGTAAAAGTGGATGAGCAGCATTTTCAACAATTCGATTCCCGGGCAAAATATGAGAAAACAGCCGGGATCATTAAACGGTTATTATTGGAATTTACTGACAACGGGCCTCTTGTAATAGAGATAGATGATGTGCAGTGGATAGACAATGATACTGCTGCGTTCTTTGAATCCTTCGTTAACAATATCGAAGAGATCCCCGTGATGCTGATATGTGAGAGCAGAGAAGAGGATACCGCTTTTATACAAAGTATAAGGAAAAAGAACTGTGACTTCCTCTTTCTGGACCTGAATCCTCTTTCAAAGAAGAATATTGAGAGCTTATGCAGGTATAGATTGGATCATCCGGCATCTGTACGGCTGCTTGAGATCATTATCGCTAAAAGTGAGGGGAATCCGCTCTATATCGAAGAAATACTCCATTATCTGGAGAACCATGGGCTGCTTTCTCTTAAGAATGGGTATTATATTCTACCCGAATCCGGTTTTTCTTTACCGGATCAGATCGGAAATATCATTGTTTCCCGATTGGATAGACTGGAGTCGAGCTTGAGGGAATTGGTAAAAACCGCCGCGGTATTGGGAAAGGAGTTCCCGATCCGTGTTCTGAAAGATATGACCGAGCATATTCCCGAAGAGATGGAAGAGCTTATCAGCGAGGGAGAAAAAGAAGATATCTGGTTCGGGCTCTCCAGATTGGTATATCTCTTTAAAAGCGCATTGATGAGGGATGCTGCTTACGGGATGCAATTGGGTAAGACATTAAAACACCTGCATCTGACCGCAGCTGAAACCATAGAGACCATTTTCAAAGACGATCTGGCTCCGCATTATGGCAAATTGGCGCTTCATTATGACCTTTCCGGGAAGGTGAAGAAAGCTATTAAATACTACGCCAAAGCCGGTAGCAATGCTTGGGACAGATTTCTAAATAGCGAGGCATTGGGACATTATACTCGTTTAGTTGAACTCCTTCCGGCAGGTAGAAACCATTCAATAATGAAGGAACGCATGGGACAGGTTCTTGAGATCACGGGAAAATGGGATGAAGCGAGAGCTATTTTCAAGGACAATCTGGAAGAAGGCAAGGCTTTTAAAGATAATGAGATCATTGCTGATGCCCTTAATAATCTGGGAAGCAGCTATCGTGTGTCCGGGGATTTCCAAAAATCTATCAGCGTTTATGAGGAAGCTCTTGAGGTTTATAGAAATACAGGAGATAAGGAAGGGGAATCGACAATTATCGGTAATATGGGTATAGTCTATTATAAGCAAGGGGATTATAAACAGGCGATGGAGCTCTATGAAAAACAGCTTATGATGTCGAAGAAGGCCAAGAACTGGAAGGTATTGAGCCATGCAGTCGGAAATATCGGATTGATCTATTACAGCACCGGAGAGTATGAGAAGGCCCTGGAATGCTACAAGGAAAAGATCAAGCTTGCGGAAAAAGAAAATGATAAGCGAAGCATAACCTATGCCATCGGCAATCTCGGCAATCTATATGACGCAATGGGCGATAAAGAGAAATCAATGGAAGCATATAAACAATTACAGCAAATGTCAAAGGAATTAGGAGATATCAGAGCTGAGTCGATCGCTGTTATGAATATTGGGGTGATCTTCTGGGAAACGGGCAGGATACAAGAGGCGCAGGAGTATCTTGAAAGGGCGCTGGAGGTTTCCAAAGAACTCGGAGATATCTCAAGCATTTGTATAAATCATGGTAATATGGGAGAGCTTTATCGGGAATTAGGGTTATTGGAAAAGGCCGATACCAGTTTTATCAAGGCAATAGAAATAGCGGAAAAGGTCAAATTGAACTATTATCTGTGCAGCTTTCTCAATGAAAGGGCAAAATTGCTATTATTAACGGGAAATGTGAAATTGGCGGATTCCCTCAACGGCCGTGCCTTAAAAATGGCAAATAACATAAAGAGAAAAGAGACAATAATAGAATCCTTGATCTTGACCCATCGTATTACTGCACTCGAGAATAAAGCAAAGGGCCTGCAGGGATTAAGAAATATGCTCACTGAAGATAGATTGAGCGGGAATACGCATATCCTTTTTAACATAGCACGGATCTCCAGGAGTAAGGCGGATGTGGATATCGCAAAAAAGGCATTAAAAAGGGAATTGGAGAAAACTCCCGGAAATTCCAAATACGAAAGATTTCTAAAAGAATTAAGGAAATCATAAGAAGCATAAGAATTGATATACTCAATAAATATTTTATTTATAAATTAATGGCAACTAGTAATATCAGTAAAAATAGGGGATAATTCATATTCCAGCAATTTCAGTGAAATAGTATGAAATACTGAGATAATCGTTTGTTCAAGAAAAAACAGAGATACAGGAACATAACAAGGTATGACTTCGTGGCTTAGGATCGATATTTGAGAACCGTCAGCGCAGTCGCCCTATATGACAGGGAATATGAGAAGTGCTGTAATTATCCGGACAATATCAACATATAACTGGGCAGTAACTTGTGGAAAACCCGGGGTTTATACACTTATCCACAGGCATTTCATATACGCTACTTTACATAATATACATTATCGGAAGTAATATATACGCAAATCATCCCCCCACGGTGCGCATTCCCGCATCATATCAGAGTCTACTGTCTGTATTCCCTCTTTGTTTCAAATTACCATCTTTTCCTGTATTATCTCAACTTCTTCAGTATGCAGAAATATCCACCTGATTTATTATGTTACTTTTATCTATCTCACTACTGGAAATATTTACGATCTTCATATTCACCATCATTTCAGTATTTATTTCGATTATAATTCCCTTATGCGAAAATCCCGACATGTATTGGTATGGCATTGATCCATTTCGTGCCTTAGGATCGATATTTGGAAGCCGTATTTTTATCCTCCTTGTAATTTATGTTATATACGGTACGTATGCAAATGTCAGGTAATTATTCCTCTGAAATAGCGCTCCAGTATGAAATGATTCTGATTCTCAGAGGGCCAATCTGCGGCAAATGTACTATTTCGGTATATGGTCACCGGTATTGCAATCGACATCATTTTCGCCATGTTGATATATTCGGATAGATCTTATCTTCATGAA
The DNA here is from genome assembly GCA_023133295.1 of bacterium. GTDB lineage: Bacteria > AUK180 > AUK180 > AUK180 > AUK180 > JAGLWT01. The sequence goes on from JAGLWT010000109.1 coordinate 6,791, forward strand.
TGTTCTTTTTGATACCTATTTGAGACAAGTGAAATATATCACATGAGATGATAATGAGGTAAAACTACTCTATTGATATTGTCGTATAAGTGTCAGTATAAAGGACGGTATATTGAAGAGTACCCTTTCTTAGTCACGGTGCTCTATATTTTCCTTAATTTGTGCTCGAGTTCCTTTACGGTATCGAAATATTGAATATTCTCCCGGTTTTTGATTAATCTCTTGTAGATACTCAATCCCCTATTTCCGTATTTAGGGTCATTTGTAACATTAAAGATCGTGTAATTTATGAAACCGGATTTCATATCATCTTCATTATCATCCAGGAGTTTGCGAAACATTTTCATGGACTTGTCCTTATTTATGCTGTATTCAAGCTCGCATTGAAGGACTAAGGCGCGAAACATGTTTTCAGGATTATTGGTCTGCTTCAGCATTTCAAGTGATCTGTGGACAAATTCCAGAGCTTTTACAAGATCCCCTCTTTTTTTTGAGATCTCTGCCTTTGTCGTTAGATTCCTTCCAAGATACATCTTTGAATCTAAAAATGAATTCAATTTTATCGCTCTGTCCGTGAAATTGTCTGCCTTCTTAAGTTCATCTATTAACAGATTCAATTCGCCCATGAAACCTAAAGTTATCGCTTCGCTGTTCTTATTCTTTATCTTCTGGGTAATTCCCAACTTTATAATGAAACATTCTTTTGCCTTCGAATACTGCCCCAAATCCTGGTAAACAAGCCCCATATTCCCTATGCAGCGAGAACATTCCTCTTGGATCCCGGCTTCTTCCGCAAGTTCCAATTCCTTCTGATAGTACTTCAGCGCGGACTTCAGCCGCCCCTTCTTCCATTCGAGGATACCCATATTACCAAGAGATGTTGCCTCGCTTTTCTTGTCTCCGACCTTAACCGCAAGGTCATGCTGCTTTTTATGGTATTTCAAAGCTGTCTTATGACCACCGAGTTTTTCATAGATAACACCTGTATTTCCCAAAACCGTTAATTGACGTAACATACCCTCCGTTCAGATAAACAGTGGATACGGCACGATTAAAGACCGAGTTTATAATGTCGGATAAGATCTCAGCACCGCCTACTACCTGCTTCATCAGTTTTTCTGTCATAACGGTGAATCCTGTCAGATCGACTGATACGGTTGAACCGTTGATATATCCTTTGAGTTTATTATTTTTGTACTGATCGTGGATAAATTCTGTAATTAACCTTTTCACCGTCCTATAATACCATTTAATGGAGGAATTTCAAATTGTATATCGAGCTGAGTGATCGCGGTATTGTATCAAAGAGTATCATCAATTGTGCCGTCTGGAAGCATATTATTCGGATGAAGCACTCCCCGCTCTTCCAATTGATATCTTATGCAGTTTTTATTATTTCCGAAACAATAGTCCTTCACCCATTTTGGATCCAGTGATCTTATTCCAGAACACTCCAGCTCTCCCCTTTCGTAGAATCGCTTCATTGGACATACATCGTACCATTTACACTTACTCTCATCTTTTGATCTGTCCGCCACTATCTATCCACTATTTGTCCATAAATAACTTATTTACAGCGTCTCCGAATACATCCTTGAAGCGGAATTTATCATTTCCGAAGGTGCCGTAAATAAAATTACCTTCCATGCTTTTCCACTTCATATTGTAATGTTTATCCATCTCTTGAATGACATTTCTCATATCGGCAGAGGCCTTGAATATCGCCAGGAACGCATCACCGATGAATTTTACGACCTCACCCCTATTTTCATCAACGGTTACTATTGCCATTTTAAAGAATGTATCAAGATATTTCGTACTTTCTAAGTCGCTGTAACCTTCAGTTGTTTTGAGATAGTCAGCGATATCTCCCAGCAAAAGAATTCCGTGCATTTCTTTATGATCATTCTTATCAATTTGTATCATGATCCCCTTCTTATTTTACTTCAGGCCCTGCAGATATTTCACAGCTTCGATCCCATCTCTACAATAGATACAGCCCAATTTATTGGCCATCATTTTGTTGACTACGGCACCTCCGATCAAGATGGGCACCTCCACTTCATTATCTCTCAAGTACTTGACCGTTCCCGCAAGATTGTCAAGTGTGGTCGTCATAAGAACGCTCAGGCCGATAAAGTCACATTTTTCCTTTTTAAATACACGGAGTATTTCCTCAGGATGAACATCCTTTCCCGCGTCTACCACATCAAATCCGTACCCTTGAAGGATCACCTTCACCAGGTTTTTGCCGATATCGTGAACATCGTCCTTAACCGTTGCCAGGAGGATCTTTTTCCCTGAAGAAGGATTATCTCCGTCCACGAAGTGAGGATGAAGTATCCTCGATGCCTCCTGCATGGCTTTCGCGGAGGAAATGACCTGTGGAAGAAAGAAGTTTCCCTTTTGAAACTCATCCCCGACATGTGCGATCGCAGGAAGTAAATGATCGTTAATTATCGCCAATGCGCTTTTCCCTGTATCCATAAGGTCTTTAATGTCATCAGGCAATTGCTCATCAAGCCCGAAAATAATATCTCGGTGCACCCTTTCATCCGGAGGAAGCACTTGCTCATCATTAATTTCGATATCCGTTGAGATATCCGTCGATGCGCCGATGAAATTCTTACACCCCGGATCATTTCCCTTAAGCAATTCTCCGGCGATCTGATATTCCTGATGCTTTCTCTTGCCGGAAGTGTTGTATATCCCCATGGATAGCCCTGCTTTAATGGCCTGCTCTAAAAAAGAACTATTCAGCATAGCTCTGTTTGGAAGCCCGAATGAGATATTGCTTATCCCCATGATCGTTGTTATCCCCTCATTTCTGAGGAGTTCAAGCGTTTTCAATGAAGCAATTGCCGCCTGGTCATTTGTAGATATGGTGGTGACTATCGGATCTATAATAATATCTTCTTCCGGGATGCCCTCGGAAACGAGAAGCTCGATAAGTTTCATGGCGATCCTGAAGCGGTCTTTCGGTTTGAAACTGATGTCCTTTTTATCCATGGCAAGTCCAACTACTGCCGTTCCAAAGGTTTTCACAAGAGGAATTACCCTTTCAAGGAGTTTTTTATTTAGGTATACGGAGTTGATAACCGGTTTGCCTGATATGTATTTAAGGCCTTCCTCGAATATCGCCGGGTCGGGGGAATCCAGAAAGATCGGAATATGGGCAGTATTTTGAATTCCGTACAGAATATCTTTCAGAAACTCATTTCCGGTTTTTTTTAATACGGTATTCAGATTTATATCAAGAGCATCAGCACCATTCTGGAACTGTTCGAACACTTCCATTTTAAGGGCAGACAGATCTCCCTTGAGAAGCCCCTTTCTTAATCTGCTGTTTGTGGAAGTATTTATTTTCTCTCCGATTGAAACAAATGGCAGTCCTTTACCTGCTCTGACAGTGCTTATCCTGTCCGTAAAGACCGTTGCACGGATAAAATCCTGCTGAACCGGGCGCTTCCATTTTATTTGTTCGGCTATACGCTTGGTATGCTCTGGTGTGGAACCGCAGCAGCTTCCGATGATGTTCGCACCCGCTAAATAGAAACGCTGAGCGATGTCAGCCATCGCCTCCGGATTCTCGGGATGAAGAACTTCACCATTTAAATGATAGGGTATCCCCGCATTTGGCTGAACGATCACGGGCTTGGAGGTGGATTTCCTTATTTTCGGAAGGATGTCCAAATATGCTTCAGGAGTTGTTCCGCAATTAATACCTATAATATCCGCTCCCATTGCTGACGCAACGCATGCGAAGGTCTCCGGTTTTGTGCCGGTTACCGTTTGATCGCCATTGAAGCTCATCTGTGCAATGATATCCCTGGAAAATTCCTCAGAAGCAGCGATCAGTATTGCCCTGAGTTCCTGTAGATCGGTAATTGTCTCAATGGCCACTGCATCCACTTCACTTCTTTCAAAAGCCCGGAACACGCGTCTGTAGCCGAGAAGAGCCTCATCGAATTCAAGTTCGCCGAACGGTTTTAAAAATTCTCCCGAAGGTCCCACGGAACCGGCGATATAAATATCAGCTCCGGCATCTTTTCTCGCCTTGACAGCACATGATACTGCTGCCGTTATTAAAGTATCGAGTTCGTTTATAAGGCCGAAATGACGGAGTCTGAACGGATTTGCATTGAATGTATTGGTTGTAATAAGATCAGCCCCGAATTCTATGTAGAATTTGTGAAGCGTGGTGATCTTTTCGCTCATTTCGAGGTTCCAGACCTCTGGAAGAAGATTTGGCGGAAGTCCCATTTCATGAAGCATTGTGCCGTAAGCACCATCGGAGACGAGAACTTTTTCCTTGAGTAGCGAAATGAGGCTTCTCATTTCTTCTCCCAACCTATTACAGCGGATACGGTTTTTTCAGGCAGCATTATCATTGAATCGGTAAGCCGAATACCTATCTTCCCGGCATCGGTGAGCGTGAAAAAGAGCTCTTGATTTGACAATGCAAGATCACCATACCCCGGACTGAACCTTCTTGTGATACCGCAGCTGTCCATTCCCGCTCTGACAGCGGTATTTCTCTCCACGATTTCTGCAAGCCTTTCCACATATTCGGAACCTACAGCATCGAGGATCACACCGTCAACCTCATTGTTGCCCTTCATATTCTTCTTGATCTCTTCCTCAAGCGATCCGCCGATAGTGGCGAAGAACAATGTCATTATCCGGGAGTTCCGTAAAAGGTCCGCCAGATTTTTACTGATGATCGTTTCACCTTTTTCTATAATGATCCTTTCACCGGCGATAAAGAGTTCGACCTCCCTGTATGTATATGCGGGTTCTATATGCACCCTTGCGTATTCTATGGCGCTCTTTATCTTGTCGAGTGTTTTTTCGTCCAATGGCTTACCCCTTTTATACCCGAGCCGGAAAAGGACACGCTCTGTGTCAATATCCAATCTGATATTTTTGACGATCATACTTGGCACGCCTTAATGATATTCTTTACAAGTCCATATCTGTTAAATGGTGTCATTATGCATACGCCTTCGGCATAATCTCGGAATTTCCCGATCAATTCAACGGCCAACTCAATGCTCAATGAAGCGGAAGCAGATTTATCCAGCCCTTCGAATTTCTTCAGGATATGGTCAGGGATAGTGATCCCTGAAACCTCATTTTTCAGAAACTCCGCATGCTGATAGTTCACAAGCGGAATTATCCCAAGTATCTTCGGCAGCCCCAAAGTGGAAAGCTTATTTGAAAGTTTTTCTGCCTGAGCAATATCATAAATGGGCTGTGTTTGGACAAAATGAGCTCCACTGGCGATCTTCCTTTTGAGGTGGTCGAGAGCTTTCTGATCATCAACGATCGAATATCCTGCGGCAACACCGATATTAAAATCGGTTCTAGTGGTAATCTCATTTCCCAGATAATCCTTTCCTTCATTAAGGTGTGATATTATCCCGACAAGCCCAAGGGCATCTACCTCATAAACAGCGGTGGCAAAGGGATAATCTCCAACGGAAGGAGGGTCACCCGTAAGTGCAAGTATATTATTTATTCCGAGAGAATATGCTGTAAGGAGGTCGGATTGTATCCCGATCAGGTTCTTATCACGGCAAGTAAAATGGAGTATCACATCAAGATCAAGCTCTCTTTTCGCTATATATGCAAGGCCCGAGCTGGATTGCCTTAATCGCCCCATAGGAACATCGGCGACATTGATCGCGGAGACCTCCAGTTCCTTCAGATCTTTCAGAAAACCCATAACTTTTGTATTGTCTACAGTTTTCGGGGGATCCACTTCGACAGTGATCGAAAAATGATTTTTGAGGATCTTCTCGAATTTATTGGGAAACTCTACTGTAATGACCTTTTTCCTTTTAGTGATGTCTTGCTTTTTCTTCCCTGCTGCAGGCCTTTTTGCTTTGATACTTTTAAATTCATTACTTCTTTCATATACAGCTTTAATATGCTCTGGAGTAGTTCCGCAGCATCCGCCGATTATATTTACTCCATTTTTTATGAACTGTATCGCATAATCGGAAAAATATTTAGCCGTGACCGGATATCGGTACTGTCCGTATTGAAATACCGGCTGCCCGGCATTGGGATGCACCAGCACGAATTCGGCAAAGGAAGTGATTTGAGTGAGTATCTGAGAAAGACTTTGAGGCCCTATTCCGCAATTCGCTCCGATCATCCTCGCTCCGGCTTCCTTTAGGGTACGAGTAGCTTCATCGGGCGACACACCGAACATCGTCTTTCCGTTTGCAAGATAGGTAAGCGAACAACTCACAGGAAAGCCGGGATGAAGCTCGAACACCGCTTCCAGCGCGAGGAGGATCTCATTGAGGTTTGAAAAAGTTTCCAGCTTAATAATATCCGCACCGGCATCCAAAAGGATCCCGATCTGTTCCAGATAGATATCCTTCATATATCCGCGCTCAAACCTGTCCACATCCTCATAAGGCCGGGATATCGGGCCGACCGAGGCGGCTACATAATGATCTCCGGGAATCTCTTTGGCAAGGCGTGTCCCCTGTTTGTTTATCTCCTGTACATGATTCTCCAGACCGAAATACTTGAGTATGTGTTGATTTGCGCTGAATGTATTTGTCGTTATTATTTCTGCGCCGGCAGTAATATATTCGCGGTGTACACTTGTTATCAGATCAGGGTGTGTTATATTCAAATAATCATAACACTCTCCCTTTGGGATCTCCTTAGAATTAATATAGGTACCCATGGCGCCATCCATAATAACGGGCCCTTCAAGCAGCCTTTCGAATATCTTCTTTTTCATACTAATTTAAAAGACCACCCAACTTATCAAATATTATCTTTTCTTTCTGACTATTTTTATACTCGTTCATCCTAATTTTATATCATTATTCCAGGATGTATGCAAACGGTGATGTCTCAAGGAGACATTAAGCGATAAAAATTGCAATCTTGACATTTCAGGATTTTTGGCTTACACTTCGAATGGGTAGGAGGATAATATGAAGATGCGCTATTTTCTGTTCATAGCCGTATTAATGCTCTTAGGATGTATGGAGAACAAAATGATAAAACCGGAAGAGGATCACTTTGAGAAGCAGCGCAGTGAAATGGTGGAATATCAGATCAAGGCCAGAGGGATAAGCGCGCCGGATGTGCTGGCTGCGATGATGAAGGTTGAAAGGCATCTCTTTGTGACCGAGACAAGCAAGAGATACGCTTATGCGGATCACCCCCTGCCTATCGGATATGGTCAAACGATATCTCAGCCCTATATTGTCGCATTTATGACCGAGGCCGCGAAAGTGGACAAGGAGCATAAGGTTCTTGAGATCGGCACCGGTTCGGGCTATCAGGCAGCGGTACTTGGCGAGATCGCTTCCTCTGTGTTCACGATCGAGATCCAGGAAAACCTTTGTGAAGAGGCGCGCAAACGCCTGAAAGACCTCGGCTATGGCAATATTACCGTGATCTGCGGTGACGGATACAAAGGCCTGCCGGACGAAGCCCCTTTTGACAGAATAATCGTAACCGCCGCGCCCACGAAGATACCGCAGCCGCTTTTGGATCAATTGAAGATCGGTGGAATACTGGTTATTCCGGTAGGCGCCGGCTTGCAGGAAATGATTTTGGCAGAAAAAACAATGGACGGGATCATACAAAAGGAGATCCTCTCCGTTCGCTTTGTACCGCTTGTGGATGAGAAAGGAAAACAATATTAGACAGATCAAAAAAAAGGGCCATCCCCCGAAGGAAATGACCCTTTTTCAATTATCAGTAAATTAACTTACTGCGCCCAGTTATTGTAAACATAGACACATTGCCCCCTTATGGAGTTAGCTACAAAGCTGTGATGGATTATCAGAAGGTTTTCATCATTTGAACTGTCCGCGGAAGCGGTCCAATTAAACGATCCGATTATTCCAATGGGATCTTTTGTGGTATATGCGTCTATCGCCATGATCTTTTCATGCAGAAATCCGCTATAAGTATCCCTTTTGACGGGGCATCCTGCATTCAGCAGAGGAAGATATTCAGAATACCTGCTGCCTGCCTGCCATTTGTCAAATGTGCCCTTTACTGAAACTCCGCTCTGATAGCGGGATATCATGGAAGCAGAAATGTCGTCCGAGGTAAAGGTAAAGATATCAAACCATATATTCGAATCGGCGCTGTCAATCGCATCAACCATTGCGGCAAGAGCACCTACTTTCGGTGAGAAATAGACTTCTACAAGTTTTCCATCAACATAGCACGATCCTGAGATATGCTGTTTCGAACCGTGGAACTTTTTATCGATGAACATCTGATTGAATTCCTGAAGATAAAGCGCGGCCAGGGTTGATGACTTGATGATGATAATGATATTCTTATCTCTTTCCGTCTGGTCATCCGTCATATTGTAGCTTCCTGAAAGGACTTTCATGCCGTCAACGACGATGAACTTGTGATGCATGAGAGCCGTTCCGATATCGGGAACAACGGTAATGCCAGCAGCTTCGATCTGATCATAGAAAGGTTTAAAGGTAGCCCTTGTGTAATAATCGGTTTCGGTGACCATTCTTACGGTAACACCTGAGTTGTGCTTTGCTATGAGGGCATTAATGATATTCTGCCTGTTGATATTGAATATGGCGATATCAATACTTGAGGTCGCGCTGTTGATGTATTTTATAACCTCATTGTCAATGCCTTTGGTGTTAGGCGGCTGATTGTAGAATGTGGAAAAAGAACCCGAAGTACCCTGTATGTGGGTATAGTTATCTTGTGTGGATAACGGGGTCGTCAGAAAATCCGCATTTTGCGTACAACCCGCAAATACCAAGATGACAGCAACAAGTAAAACTGCAATAAAGTTTCTTTTTCTAATCAATTTTCCCTCCTTATTTAGAACATAATATTTTTATAATGAACTTCCTCATTCTAATACTTTTATCAAAGTATGTCAAATTTGGATAGTGAATTTTTAATTAACTGTGTTTTAGGTCCAGAAATCCCTCAGAAGACAATAATTACCCTTATGATATATTTTTCCTACTTGATGCCACGCATCAGAACCTGTAAGTCAGCGTAAGATAATGGTTATTTCTCCTATCCATCCTGAAAGACAGATCAATATCGTCCCAGTCAAAGAACGCGGCATCTACGAGATTGAATGACCAGAATATAATATGTCCCGCAAGAATGTACATATAATCCCTTTCCGCTTCATCCAAAGCATGTTTATAATCGCCGTTTGTGGGATCAATATCGTATTTATCCAGCTTGTCCATGTATATTTTCAGATTATGATAGTTCACCGCATTAAAGGCCATGGCGGATCCGAAGTACAGCCAGCCCTTGAGAAACTGCCTTTTGTAACATTGCCCCCACCCGGGGATCAGGAACGATCTCCAGGTCGCGCCCCAAGGAGTTGTCTGATCGGAGTAATACCCGTAACCATCGGTTGTAATAAATCCGAAGAGACGGAATATTCTTATGAATACATCAATATCATCTCCATCTTCGTGGTGTTTATCCTTCCTGTGACCCTTTTTCTTTCCGTGCTCCTCGTCTGACTTTCCGTGTTCCTCGTCCGAATTCCCATGTTCTTCGTCCGAATTTCCGTGTTCCTTGTCGGAATTCCCATGCTTTTTATCTTTCTTCTCTTTGTCTTTTAAATTCTCTTTTTCTTCATTGTCTGTTTTCCGGCAAAGTAAAATATTCCCGTTTTCGTACAGTCCGGCTGTAGTATCCTTTTCACCTGTATCTGCGTAAATGCATGATAATACGAATAAAATCAGTATAAGTCCCAGTATCTTCTTCACATTGTCCTCCTTAGTACTGTGTGTGAGCAATTAAAATGCCAAAATAATCCAATTAAGGGTTTTTCAAAAATAGTTGTTGAATTGATCCAAAAGGCAATGTGTCTTTCCTTGTCATTATCGGGTTTGTGACCTTGGAAACCCCGCACTTGCTTCAGGGATCCGATAATACGGTTTCCTCTATTCTAGATTCACGCTTTTACGGAAATGACAGAAAAGAAAATGAGAATGACGGGAAAGAAACTGGAGTTACTATATTCCCAGAGATCTCAAAAGTTCCTTTTTTATACGCCTCAATTCTTCAAAAACCGCGTCATCCTCCAGATTTTCATCGACCTGTGAGGCCTTTTTCTCCATCTCATCTTCAAGGAGCCGCATTTTTGTTATCCCTTCTTCGCCGAAGGCCCTTCTGATATCCCCCATGACCGTTTCGTCCTCGTAAAGGATCTCAATACCAGTCTGAATTATCTCATCCTTTGTCATTTATGTCCTCCTATAATTTGACATATCCGTCTAACAAAACAGTATTCATCCAATTCTCATTCTTCATTGTTTAATCCTTCCAGAAGCGGGAATCTGGTGTGCGCGCTGCCCACGATACCTATTCGATTATCTCCCCTTTTAGCGGGCTCATACATACCGATTAATAGTCTGGACTCTCCCACTGCATCTTGAGGCAATTCAAAGAAAAAGGAATCCATGACGATCTCCCCGTTATCCCATCGCTGAAACGGATATATATTATTTGTGATATAATGGTCACGATTAACTCTTCGGCCCTCATTCTCAATATGAATAAGCATTTTAAGATCTCGAGTGACGGGCTGTGAGGTTGTCATGAATAGCTCGATCTTGAATTGATCATCTCCGAGGCGAAAAAGCCGGTAGCCCAGTATCTCCACCCCGTTTTGAAATATTACTTTTCTGAATGTCATATCTACCGGAGCCCGCTCCAGACGAATATTCAATTCATCCAGAAGTGCTGCTTTGTCAACTCTGTACAACTCATACTCCAATCCTGAGTCAAGAAGGTCTTTAATGCGCTCATTTACCTCGGGCAGACGGGCATTCAGGGACTCTGTAAGCCAATCTTCCCTATTGCCGGTATTCAAGGCCGCTATCCTCTTTATAAACTTAAATTCAGACAGAATACTCTTGCTGCTCTCGATGAGATCATAATGCTCATTAATGACTATCAGATCCACATTATTATATGCGATATATTCCCTGAGCTGTTTCTCCTCGGCACCGGTTGGAAATGGGATATGATGAAGCCCCATATAATATGGAATATCATTTGAAAAACCCATTGTGTTCAGAGCATCAGAGCCCTTTTCTTTCAAGTATACCGCAGCATTTTTGTGCAGGATATATTTATCCGTGTACATATTGTATGTATAGTCCAGAGGCGGGATATTTCCAATGTGCACCACTGCGTAGATCAGGATGAATAAAGAGGTAAATACGGCTCCTACCGGGTGTTTACTCAAATAATGCAATGTCTGCGCTATAAAGGCTAGAAAGAGCGGCAAAAGGAAAAGCACATAACGCGCATCTACTGTATAATCCACCATCGCGATCGGAAGCAAAATAAAAAAACCGATAATTGGCAGAAGGTATTTCATACCGGAGCGATTGCTGAAGATAAAGATCAGAACACCGAAAAATATAGAGAGCAGGATCAGATCGTTTTTAATGAATTTACCTCCGACCCTCTTTGCGATGTGCATGATATTTCTGCCGTATCGCCGAATCAATTTCTTTATATTCAGATCTTTGCGGTCCCGGAACAACTCACCTTCGACAATTTCTCTGCCGGAGCGAGCTAATTTGTTCTTCATGAGTGCGTAATCCCCTTCCGCTTTGGGGAAAAAGGTGAAGTGATATTGTCTCGCGCCAACGCTCATCCTGCCTGATACATCATTCAAAAAGCCAAGGTACGGTATGGTCAAGGTGAAAAAAATGAGTACAAATACAGAGTAGAGCCAAAGATGATAAAAGGAAGACATCCGCTTCTTTATTACCATATAGATAAAGAGCAGGATCGTCCAGAAAAACAGAAATATTCCTTCGGTGCGGGTAAGATATGCAGCAGCAGCGGCTAAAGAAAGTAAAACGCCGCTTCTCACATTCGGCTTGATAAGGAATTTTGCGTATATAACAAGATAAAGAAAGACAAATAATGTAAAAAGGATATTTGTATTCACATCGATGGAATAATCCAGAAGGGTTGAATTCAAGGTGAAAAGTACGATAGTCAATGCCGCGATATACCTTGATGATATTCGTTTTACGAAATAGAAGACCGGGAAAATAAGCAATGACCCTGAGATTATCGCGACTAATTTAACCGATAATACGGCATTGGAAGTGATTCTGAAAAAGAGCGAAGATATGAATATATACAGCGGGGGCCAGACAAGGTCAAATAGCGGAGCCTGCCCGCTGGACCATCCTGCGGTTATCCTCGCTAATTCTATTGCGTCTTCTGTGAGAAAATTGTAATAATTCCAAAAGATCAGACGCGTCACAAGGGAGATCAGGAATCCGCACCATAGAATATATATTGAATATTTTTCCACAGTTTCTGTGAATATTTGATACCCTTTCACATATCTGGAATCCAGTTTCTTTAAATATTCTCTCATCGTGAGATTATCGGATATTTGGAAGGAGAAGTCAAGAAGAAAGTACGAGGTGAATAAAAATAGTGAATAGTGAAAAATGAATAGTGAATAATGTGAGAAAGGAGAACGTAAATACATCCGTAACCGGAAAAGCAATATTTCGTTTCCTTAATTAAAACCATTCGTAGAAAATTTAGTGTTCTGATTCATAAATACGATGACAATGGAATGTTTAGATTTGAGTCAATTCCAACGAACAATAAGCGCGGCGTACCCTTAGTGGTCCGTAAGCGAAGAGAGAGGAAGAAATTGACCAAAGATGACATTCCCTTCGGGCTGAAGCTTTTTTTTTGTCTTCTGCGTTTCAAGTGCTCTGATTTAAAATACGATGACAATGGAATATATGGATTTGAGGCAATTCCAACGAATAATGAGCGCAGCGTACCCTCTGTGGTCCGTGAGCGAAGAATGAGGAAGAAATTGACCAAATATAATATTCCCTCCGGGCTGAATCTCTTTTGTCGTCTTCTACGTTTCTCGTCCCTTACATACCGCCGTGGGTATGCATCGTTCCTCGCTCCTTGAATACGGAACAAAATAGCATCAGCCATTGTTATCGGATTTTGAATCAGAGCACTATAGTCCCTTACATACCGCAGTGGGTATGCATCGTTCCTCGCTCCTTGAATACGGAACAAAATAGCATCAGCCATTGTTATCGGATTTTGAATCAGAGCACTATAGTCGCTTACATACCGCGCTGGGTATGCAGCGTTCCTCGCGCCTAGAATACGGATCAAAATAGCATCAGCCATTGTTACCGTCTTTATGAATCAGAACACTCGTATTGTTTCACAATTTTCAACTCTCCGCTTGGTACTTTTACATCGGGACAGACGGTCGTTCGGCACGAACGAAGTGTGAGGTGTGAGGTGTCGTGTGTGAAGTGGAGATAAGAAAAGGGATGGATGTTTCGCGTTGCTCAACATGACAGAGGACAGGTCAAGCCCTGTCCTTACAAATGTACTGCAATTTTTCATTACACTGGTGCACTTGTCCCTGGGTCCACTGGTGCACTGCGAAGCTTGTCCCATATCTTGATTGGGGTGCGGCGTGATATGATTGGAACAGGAGAATTAAAGTGTTAAACGAAATATTGATTTTCCGGTTACGGATGTGGATATTGCTTTGTTCTCCTCACTCTACACCTCACACACAACACTTCACACTTCTTAATGACTCGTACTTCGTTCACCTCAGGTGAACGATCAGATCTCTTCTTCCAACTCCTTGATCTTGAAAAGATGCATCTTGAATATCGGCGGTGCAACAATATCTGTCAGGACGATCAGGGAGATACAGATTGCCACCAGAGCGTCATACTGAGGGAAAGTATTTCTTATTATTAATGCCATTGCCAGGGTCACGCCTGACTGATTGATAAAACCGCTCCAGCCGTATTTATAGATAGTCGGCGGGTCTTTTCTTATCTTGGAAGCAGCCATCAGAGCAAAATATGTAATGATGGTTCTCATCACGATCAGAATGATGGCAATAAACCATGTATCTCTCACCGCATTCAAGTCCAGATTTATCCCCCTGATGACAAAGAAGAGAATATAGATAAAGGTGGCGATCTTTTCGATATCACCAAGGAATTCCTCTCCGAGATCGGAGAAGTTCTCAATGATAAATCCAACGGTGATGGCAACAAGAAGATTATCAACATGAAATGTCTTTGAGATAATTGTTATCAGAATAGCCAGAACCAGAAGCATCAGAAGTTTCTGTCTTCTAATGAATTTCAGGTACAAAAGAGATAATGCTCCTGCGCCGCCTCCGATCAGAAATGAGCCGAGTATTTCCCAGGAGACCTTTCCCATAGAGCCTGCTCCGGATCCTTTCATCAATGACATGAAGGCAGCGAAGCAGATCAGAACAACTATATCCTTAAGAACAGTTATCGAGAGGATCAAAAGAGGGGTCCTTGTATATGCTCCGGTTTCTTTAAGCAGCGCTACGGTCGTGAGCGGCGACTTGGCTAAAGCAAGAAAACCAAATATTATTGCGATCATCAAAGTTCCCTTGAACCCTTGTGGTCCCATGAAGGGAATTGCGCGGTATAACCAGAAAGATAGAAATGTTTCCGATATAAAGGTGATGATAATAACTGTGAAAGTATAAAAGAGGATTGCCTTAATATCTCTCTTTAATCGCTTTATCGAGAGCTCTCTGCCGACAATGAAGGCGATTATCGTCAATGTGATCATATCGATAAATTGAAGGTCCTCCGCCATTCGAATGTCTATCGCATTGCTGCCGAATGGGCCCATTAATATTCCGACGATAAGATAGCCGGATACCTTCGGGAGTTTGATGCGGTGGAAAATTTCACCGAGAAGAAAAGCCCCGCTGATCATGATCCCGAGATCAAAGAGAAGATTCATTTCTATTCCGGCCAAATGTATGTAAAGCTCAATAGCGAAAATAATGATCAGGCCGATTATTTCTCTAATCATTTCGCTTCACCCCGAGGACAGCTACATTGGAGATAGTATAGGTAATAAGAAATGAGGTGATCACAGGTCTTGAGATCTCCATTATGGACCCTGTCAAGAAGAGTATGGATATCTGCGAAACGGGTATGTGATTTCTCAAGTCGACATGTATCAATTTACCCAGTAATATTCCCAGGATCCACATGCCGAAGAAAAACCCAAGCATCAGAGGATCCGGCATTGTTATGACGAGCCCCAGTGAAAATAGAAGGAATGCGAAGAGAGGAGTTTCCATTTCAATAAGAGTATTCTCAATGGCTTTCTTAGAAGGGAACTCCATATTGGTTGCTATCATTCCGATAAAGAAGGAAATGGAGAGTCCGGCGAGCCCCAATTGTTTTGTGAATCCTGAAACCAGCAGAATGACCGCAATGACGACGATATACAATTCCACATCCTTCCGCTTCCCAGCCAGAAAAAAGAAGAGAAAGGAAAACCCGAATATGATCATAAGGGTGATCGCGATATCCAAGATCGAAGAATTGAGGTTTTCAACGGCAAAGATAAATAAAAATGTGGTCAGGAGATTGAAGATATAATCAGGGATAAATCTGTTTTTTGTGATAAAGATCAGAAAATATGAAACGGAGCCGAACGCTACCGCAGTGAAAGCCGCAAGTACGCTGTCACCCGTCAGAAGAAGCGCTAGAAAGTAAATGACGACAAGGATCAGCGCGCTTTTTAACAATGTTCCCAGTATCGAAGAGAAGACAAACCTTTTGATGAATTTCTCCCTGAGTTGAAATCCGAAGGTGAATCCCAGCAATGTAACAATGGTATAGGAGATATCCCTGAAGAAGGGGAATAATCCCTCTCTGAATACGAAAGCGCTGAGAAGGAAACCGATGAAGATAAAATGTATCTTGGTCCGCAGAAGAAAAAGGATCCTGCGATCTTTCACCCAGAGGTACCTGAATTGGTTCTCCAGGAATGATAGAAAGAGAATGAAAGATATGAGAAGAGAGAGTTTAATTATCAACTAATTCTTCTCCAATGAAGGAGATGAGGTTAAAGGAAGCCATGTATCCAACACCGGGGTCCTTAAAAGAGATGCCCTTTGTACCGATGATCTTGTTGAATGCATGGTGGAGAGAATCGCTGCGGAATACCCCCAGTATTACCTCACCGTACAGGTTCTTTCGATTGATGGATGAGAAGAGCCCTGCAAAAAGAGGGAGGTCCTTTTCCAGTATTCCCTCAAGATTATTTCCTTCCATGACGGTCACATCGAAAACTTCCAATTCTGCCAGAGTGGAAAGGATATCATCCAGATGACTATCCTGTTTAAGGACAATGAGGAATCCTATCATACTTTACAGTTATCCTCGACTATCTTTAATATCCTTGATGGCGTTTCAGCGGTAAGAATGTCCGCGATTATTCCCTCATTTGCGAAGATCCTCGCAACATTTGATAGGAGGGAAAGGTAATTCTTCTGAAGGTCGATATTCGCTGCGATGGCTACAAAGAGAAAAACGGGTTTTCCATCTGAAGCGTTGAACGGTACACCCTCGGGGACTACGACCAATTTGGCCTTGACCCCCGGAAATTGCTTGCAGATAGCGTGCGGTATAGCGATGCCATTGCCTACTCCAGTAGAGGAGATCTTCTCTCTCTTTTTGAATGATTTGAAGATGACCTTCTTCATTCCTTCATCTTGAAAAAACAGTCCGGCAGTGAAATCCAGCACATCATCTGAGGAGTTCAGGCCCTTCTTGATTACGATGTCATTTTCAGTTGTGATATCAATGATCTTCATTCTCACCTCGCATGCTACATTATAAACCATTATTCTACATATTTCAAATATTCTGAAACGATTTCTTGACGGTTGACTTTTATCCGGCAAGTGGGTATCATACACCATGAAAGTAACTTTTCTGGAATTTACAGGCCGCGGAGGGATCTTTCAGTATACCTCTACATATGTGCAATATCTTAAGAAAAATAATATTGCTTCCGAGATCATAACTTCTCCCGGGCATGAAAATGTTCAAGAGGGCATCAAGGTAATTTCAATGGAGCCCTATACCGGTCTGAAGAAGTGCCTGTTTTTATTCAAAAAGAAACTCCTTTCATCTCCTAAAAAAGAAAATGCGCCTGCATCTAAAGTGAGCGGAGCTCGCAGTATGAATTCCATCAGGGGCTGCAGGCATCTTTGGGAGAAGATATTAAAGAGGGTTACAGCTGATAATACAAGCATAGTGCATATCCAATGGATCTGGGATTATTATCCCTTTCAGATCGAGTATATGCAAAGGATGAAAAGCAAAGGGATCAAGATCTTTTTCACTTTCCATAACTCTGTTCCCCATGACGGGATCTCTTCGGAAGCATTGTCCTTCTATAAGTCCCTGCCAAAGGTGGTTTCACACTTCTTTTGTCATTCCGAATACGACAAGGATACGATCACTTCCAAATACAATATTCCCACCGATATGATAACTACTCTCCCGATGGGGAATGTAGTAGAGATCAAAAGCCGCGGAAAAGATCTGGCGAAGATACCTACTTTCCTCTTCTTCGGGCATATCCGGCCCTATAAGGGCTTATTGCCGTTATTAGAGCAGATGGCTCTACCGAGCTTTGCACCGAAGGATTTCCGATTTATCATTGCCGGAAAATCCTCCCCTGATATGAAGAGAGAGATCGAAGAAGAATTGAGCCGCCATCCGCAGAGAAAGAACATTGATCTACTCGACGGTTATCTTGCGAATGAGCGGATAGCTGAGCTTTTCCAAAGAGCTCATTTCTTGGTATTGCCTTATCTTTCAGCAACTCAAAGTGCCGTGATACCGCTTTCATACTATCTTCACACTCCCGCTATCGCTACGCCGAATGGCGGCCTGAAGGAATGGATAAACGACCGTTCAACCGGCTATATTTCGGATAATATTTCAAAACTGATACAAGAACTTACACATCTTCCCGATATTGATGATATTGCCGGAACCATGGGGGATGCAGCCTTTGAGTTCTATAAGCAGAACCTCGATTGGGACAAGATAATCACACGGTATATTTCATATCTTCACTAAATAAAATCGGATATGATATGGTACCGTGTCTTTTATGAAAGCAAAAGTCAATCCTTTTTCAAGAAAAGCTTTCTAATTCGGACGATCTTAAGCGATCAATCTTC
Organism: bacterium; assembly: GCA_023133295.1. Classification (GTDB taxonomy): domain Bacteria; phylum AUK180; class AUK180; order AUK180; family AUK180; genus JAGLWT01. Next base: position 24,885 of record JAGLWT010000109.1, read on the forward strand.
TATTCGTTCCCTTTAGAACATGATATGTGTCCGAAGAGGACTCCCTAATCTTTACTAAAACACTTCATTGTTAGACACGGTAGAGGGCAGTCCATTTTCTAAATATCTTTTGTATATCTTTCAGTGTACGCTCTGTCTTCCTTGAGCATACAGAATATTATTTCCGACATTCTTCTAGGATTCGGGGACGGTTGTTGCATTTGTTGCAAAATCATAGAGAGTATTCAATAAATAATTGTATATAGGGGATAATCTTTCGTCAGATTTTTAAGGAGCATTAAATATATTGTTTCGGGGAATTTGCATTTCAATATAAAAGTGGTACAATGATCATGCTTATGAGAGGAGATTACATCTGACGATAAAGCAATTTGCGACAAATACAACAACCGTCCCCAATAGCATGCGGTATACAATATAAAAAAAACGATATGATACAATTATTAACAGTTGGAGTGATTGGAAAATCATTAAAAGAAAATGAAAAACGAGTAGCAATTCATCCTGAACATATAAAACGTATTCCTCAGAGGTTTAGAAAACAAATTACATTTGAATTAGGATATGGGTTGAGATTCGGAATGGATGATTACACAATAGCCAAACTTACATCAGGACGAGTTGCTTCCCGAGAAGAAATACTGAAAGATTATGATTGTGTGATTATGCCTAAACCT
>JAGLWT010000011.1 GCA_023133295.1 bacterium
TCATTACTTATATATACTTTATTATGCCATATTCTGCCTGTTTTTCCAAATATTTAATGAGGGGTTATTGCCTTTCAAACCTTTTTGCAGTGAGGTCAAGGTTCAAAAGTTCCAAGTTGCGCTACGCAGTGGACCCAGTATCCCAGTGAACCAGTGGACCAAGGAGAAATAGATAGTCGAATGAAGTCGAAAGGCTTATGTCAGTGGGACGAGCATAACTTCAGAGAAGTGAGTAAGGAATTCTCTTCTCTTATTCGATGTCATTTGAAAACATACTATGTATCATGGCAGATTTCTTCTACGCAATCGTAAATATATATATCCAATATCTATTTTGTTCCCGTTCTCGTCTTTGGTCTTTAAATAGATTTTCGCATGATTCTCTGAATCACCATTGTCAATTGTTCCAAATGTAAAATACCAATAACCGTCATTACTAAATGCATCGATATCCAGATATCCATCCTCGTAATCACTAAGTAAATATATTTTATCACTGTCACTGTCATTGATATATGTCTTTCCATATAGAAGCTTTGTTTTTACTGTAGAATAAACCCATATTTTGAGTTTTCCCTTCTGCAAATCAGATGAATCATCAATGAGTATTTTATGAAAATGAAGGTAATTTGAGTAATGTTTTACCTTTTCAATATTTACAACATATTTCCCCACTTGAATATTGCGGGTATCAATATAGGGATCGTTGTTCGCATCGGGAGGAACTACGGTGAACTTTCTAAATACAGGTGTTGAATCTACATTTCCGCAATTATCCTCTGCTTTTACATAAAAGGTGTGTTCTCCGTAGGATAAGTCAATAAAATTCATTGAATTACTTGTTGTCCAAAAACTGGGATCTGGATCATCCATACCATAATAATATCCTTTAATTTCACCGTTATCAGAACCTCCCCATTCAAACCTTACTGATTGTGTTTGGATTTCCCCATTAGGCCCCGATACAATATAGGTGTCTGGTTCAGAATCAGGAGTATATTTAAAATCTTTGAAGAATATCAAACCTCCTTCCACTTCCGTTTCTTTTGTCCAGATTGAAACCATAAAATATGATTCATCATCTGGAACATGCTCTGAAATAGTTTTCTCAAATACAACTGATTCATCATTATATATCGAAAAGGTTATCCTGTCTTTTTGCCAATCGATACTCCATGTATAATATTCATTTTGATTCGGCATTTGATCCGTTATGGGCTCTACCTTCTGACATCTTGGTTCAGGACAGGGTGCTCCGGTACCGGGCTCCACCTTGGTTCGACCAATCAAATCTATCTTATGTAAGTGGGGGTAATATTCGATATCAATCTCGTCTATTTCTTCATTTGTCCTATCCCGATCATAGTATGTATAAAATGCAATTGTGGCATTATCATGTACATCTACTACCTTGATCTTTCCCTCAAACCTTCCGTATCCATACCTGTCTCTAGTACAGATGCATCCTCCTCTTCCGCATCTGTCCAGAAGGATAGCATACTCACCTTTATCATTCATGTACACATTATCGCTGATTGTTTTTCCTGGAGAATCCCCAATTTCAATTCCGAACGTGTTATTTGACCAGTTGTTTGTGTATTCTTGTGGAATAAGATAAAGTAAGTTATAATAACAATCTGTTTCCTCTTCCTCTGGAGTTAAAATATCAGTGCACGAAGCCACGGCAAGCAATACAAATAAAGTGATTGACATTATAGTAACTACCCTTCTTTTCATTTCTCAGCCTCCTAATATTTTAAACAGGCATCTTATGTGCAAATAGCATTCCCGAATAAACTGGAATGCTGTAACCTTGTAATCATAATCATATTGGGATATTATTTTGGTTGCTCACAATATCCAACCATAAATTTGTTCATTCTTGTGGAAATTTTCCTTATTTTTGAAAATATCTCATGATCCCAACTGCCTTTTTTGACTTTCCTGTGAAATAGATATATAATCCTCCGTAGGGATAATTAAGGATAAATCACGAATTTTGAAGCACCCAAAATATTTTCAGCAGTTCCAGAATCTGAAAAAATGTTAGCACAGGAAAGTGCTTGATAAAATAATGTGTGAAGAAAAATATGAAAAGGCAATTATTACTTATCTAGATATTTTAGGATTTAAGAGTAGGATAGCGAAGATATCTAAAGAAAGTGATGAAAATAAGAAAAATAAACTAATTGAAGAGATCGACGACTTATTAAATGTAATGGAATCGATAACTAAAAGAGATTCTAGAGGAAATACTTCGAAAATAGATTTGAAAGTTACCTCATTTTCTGATCTGGTTGTTAGATCATACTATTATGAGAATGAAGGTGAATTTCATGAAATCCTGCATACAGAACTCTCAGAATTAAAAAGAATTCAAAGAGATTTAGTAATGGAAGGCATATTTATTAGAGGTGCAGTTACAATCGGTCAAATATTCCACAGACAAGAGAATAAGAAGGATAAAAAGAGAGTTGTTTTTGGGGAAGGTCTGATAAGGGCATACAAAATGGAATCCGAAAAAACTATTTATCCAATAATTATGATTGATCAAAATATTATTGACAAATATAAGCAGAACACGAACGAGCCACGCCACAAATTTTATCTTGCTTTTAACGAAACTTCTCCGCATGACATATTAATAAGAACTAAAACCCAGAAATGTTTCATTAATTATTTATCGCCATATCTTGAAAAGTTCAATGTTAGAGATTCTACTTTTATTAATACGCATAAAAATCAAATACTTAATCAAATTACTGAAAATAGGGAAGATTTAGGAATATTAAACAAATATTTCTGGTTAGCAAACTATCACAATCACATTGTAGATAAATATTTTAATAAGGAAGAAGAAATTGTTATTTCATGTTCTGAGCTTTTTGATCGTGACTATTTTCAAAAAGCACTTTGGGATAAATAAAAAAAATGTAAAATATAATTTGAATGTGGAGAAAATGCATGAAGATACACATTTTACTTTTACTCATTGTTTCAATCCTTATGTCCAATATCACTTATTCTGCATAAGGAAGTGTAAAGCTTTAGACAGAACAATGGGGATCGGTTTCCCACGAATTCATTCATGATATTACACATGATGACACTGGTAATATAGATAAGGGAACAGATATTGCTATTGACAATTCAGGAGAAATCTATATAACGGGATACACTAATGGACAACTTGATGGGAATACCACCGAGGATACAGGAGCGGGTGACATCTTTTTAACTAAATTTGATTCTTCAAGGAATAAACAATGGACAAGGAGAAGGTGATAGGATAATAGGGTGACTACAAGAAGCATTGAAACCTAAACGAGTGCAGTCATTTCTCTGATAGCGTCCATCACAGAAATTCCCAGAAGTATTTGAAAAACGTAGAGAAATATGTTAGCATTATTATAAGAGCGTTAACTGAGAAGCGTGAGATTTTGCCTCATTTATCAGGGCCGCTTCACATTATTGTATTATGATAGGAGGATATAATGTCATTTGAATCTAGAAACAGACATGGTAGCTTATGGAATGATGCGCAGAAATTGGACAAGGCTATCGGTGACTTTCCTTTTCATACCACAGGGAAAAAGGAAAAAGATTTTGAAATCGGCTTTTCTAACACGTTAATGGCTACAAAATCTTTGTTTGAAAATCAAATAATTACTCAAATTGATAAAACGGAGAAAGTTACTAGCGTTTATTGTTTTGGTAAAAATCATAGACCCGACCTTACAATAAATAAAGATGGGATTGCTATTGAAATCAAATTCGTACAGGAAAAGAGTGACAGTTTAAAAGAAGCAATAGGGCAAGGTTATCTGTATCGATTACGATATGGGTTTGTTTTTTTAATATTAATAATCAGCGATTCCAGAAAGAAGCTATACGAGGATATTGAAAATGGTGAAGAAAAGGATTTAGAAGATATCCTTAAAGAGCTGGCTACTGAGATGAATATTTTCACCTATATTGTTCCTGCATTTGTAATAAAGAAACCAGGAACCAGAAAATGCATTAAATTCTTTAATCAGAAATAGAAATTGTAAATACGGGATTTGGTTTTCCTTTACCGCTAGCAAGATGAGGGTTAAATTTCATAAGGAAAAACTATACTCATATGCATTTTCGGCTCTTCTGATCATCAATACCTTTTTGACTTTCCTTTGATTTAGTTATATAATTCGGCATGAAGAATTATTAAGGATAAAACGATGTATTTAGAATCAAACAAATTAACTCTTATAATCTCAAAAATGGAGAATAATCTTAAAATACGAAACTCTCTCGACAAGATAAATCCAATTATACCTGCATATATATCTGGTGCTGATATTGCACACAAATAGGAAGGGAAGTTGCAAGTGAAATATGAAGTGCACGAAAAGGAAATATTTAGTTCGATAAAATTCATAAGTATAAAACTGGAGATGTCTTCACTTTCTCTTGCGGAAATCATTAGGAGAGGAGATATGGAATGAAGAGATATTTGACTTTAATATTATTCGTAATAAGCATAATAGCATTTTCAGAAGTATACACCACGCTTGCCGGGGCATACAATACTCCGGATTATGCTCACGGTGTCTATGTTTCCGGTAATTATGCCTATGTCGCGGATGCTGATTCGGGTCTTCAGATAATCAACATAAGCGATCCGTCCGCACCCACGCTTGCCGGGACATGCAATACGCCGTATTCAGCTTACGGTGTCTATGTTTCCAGTAATTACGCCTATGTTGCGGATTGTGATTCGGGTCTTCAGATAATCAACATAAACGATCCGTCCGCACCCACGCTTGCCGGGACATACAATACGCCGGATAATGCTTACGGTGTCTATGTTTCCGGTAATTACGCCTATGTCGCGGATGCAGCTTCGGGTCTTCAGATAATCAACATAAACGATCCGTCCGCACCCACGCTTGCCGGGACATACAATACGCCGGATAATGCTTACGGTGTCTATGTTTCCGGTAATTACGCCTATGTCGCTGATAGTTTTTCGGGTCTTCAGATAATCAACATAAGCGATCCGTCCGCACCTACGTTTGCCGGGACATATAACACCTCTGGTTTTGCGTACGGTGTCTATGTTTCCGGTAATTACGCCTATGTCGCGGATGCTGATTCGGGTCTTCAGATAATCAACATAAACGATCCGTCCGCACCCACGCTTGCCGGGACATACAATACTCCAGATTATGCTCACGGTGTTTATGTTTCCGGTAATTATGCCTATGTTGCGGATTATGATTCGGGTCTTCAGATAATCAACATAAGCGATCCGTCCGCACCTACGCTTGCCGGGACATATGACACCTCTGGTGGTGCTGTCGGTGTTTATGTTTCCGGTAATTACGCCTATGTCGCTGATGGTTTTTCTGGTCTTCAGATAATAACAAGTAACTTCATTCCTATAATATCTTGGCTTGGAACTGGAAATTATACAAATGACGGAGTTGATCCTGACGGCGCAAATCGTAGATCTGATTTTACATTTAAAATTACATATACTGATTCTGATAATGATTCAGCAACCATATCTCAAGTCTGGATAGACCTGGATGATAGCGGAACCTATGATGCTGGCGAAAAACTCGACATGAGCGAAGTTGATGCTGGGGATATCGATGTAACAGATGGAAAGGATTGTACATATACAAGAAGTATTGATTATACAGGAGATGGTATCCTGAATTATAAATTTTACTTCAAAGATGTTTATTCAGATGCAACTGGTGAACCAACAGCAGATCACGCTTTTACAGTTATTAATAATGCTCCAGATTTAGCATGGCTTAATACAGGGGGGTATGTTGGAGATGGTATTGATCCAGATACGGGACACTTATCAGAAACATTTTCATTCAAAATTAAATATACAGATATAGATGAAGATCCTCCTAAAATCGACTCTGTGAAATTGCATGTGTTTAAAAACTCCATTGAAATCACAAACAGTCCGTTTGTCATGGCTTATGAATCAGGAAATACTGTCTCGGGGATAATTTTTTATAAAGATTTAGAATTTGCTGAAACAGGAGATGACTACTCATATTATTTCGAAGGAATGGATTGCGATAATGCTTCTGACAGCACTACGGAATTACTGTTTGAAGTATACAATAATGCTCCCGCAATAGATTGGGAAGGCACGGCTGGCTATACCATCGACGGCGTTGAACCGGATATTGGACATTTAAGGGATACCTTTGTTTTTCGAATAGTATATTCCGATGTAGATGAAGATCCTCCAAAAACCAACTCGGTAAAATTGCATGTGTTCAAAAATGTTATCGAGATCACCAACAGTCCATTTGTTATGGATTACGAGTCTGGGGATACAGTAACGGGTATGGTTTTTACAGAGAATCTGGTTTTCAATGAAACTGGAAATGATTACACCTACTATTTTGAGGTTACAGATACTTATAATGCATCGGATACAACTGCAACATTGAACTTCGAAGTTTACGACAATCTACCGGAGCTATTGTATTTCGGCACGGCGGGCTATGCTAGTGATGGAGTTGATCCCGATGCAGGATATTACAATGAAACCTATACCTTCAAGGTCAAATACAGGGATCTTGACAATGATGCCCCGTTGTCAGGTTATCCTAAAGTCCATCTTCATGACGGAGCATCCGAGATCAGCGGAAGCCCGTTTTCCATGATAGAGCTTTCTTCCGATCATGTAAACGGGAGCGAGTATGTGTTTGAAAAATCATTGTCACCTGCGAATTATACATATTTCTTTGAGGCTTTTGACGAATACAATGTCTTAGCCACCGGCATTAATAACACTTCTTTCGACCTATCGGTAACCAATCCGTATCCCAGTTTGTTCTGGACAAGTGAAACCGGATATGTTTCTGATGGAGTGGAAAAGGATAAAGCGGTACCAGACAGTAAGTTTGTTTTCAGAGTGAAATACGGAGATTCCGATGGAGAGCCTCCTTCTTATGTCTATCTGAACATCCAAAAAGGCGGAGCTCCATTATCCGGCAGTCCATATTCTCTTTCCTACATTTCGGGGGATATTGCAACAGGTGCTATTTACCAAATTGAAATAATACTTGACGAACTCGGAGCGGATTACACTTATAGTTTTGAAGCACAGGATCCCCTTGGAGTTTATGCAGTCGGCGAAGCGACTTCGATGAAGGAAGGGCCGGATGTATTGAGTGATACTTCGGTAGCGGAACTCTGTAACTATCCTAACCCTGTATCTCCCGGCGGTGATGTAACGATTTCGTATTATCTCAACGATGACTATGATACTGATCTGATTATTCTGAACTTCCTTGGAAAAGAGGTTCACAAACAGAAATTCACAGCAGGCGAAGAGGGAGGTAGTAAGGGGTTAAATGAAATCCTTTGGAATACGCGGAAGGACAGAAAATATCTCGGAACAGGGATATACTATATCGTTATCGGCGCAGATGGTTATCACGATAAATATATCATGGGAGTTAAGAAATGAAGAGAATCCTTGCAGTAATAGGTGTTCTGCTTCTTAGTTTAATCCCATTTTCAACCGGTTTTGGGGGTGAATTTTTCAACGAAATCTTAGACGCTAAATCCATAGCTCTCGGATATACCTCTCTGTCAGACCTTTCAACTGATCTTACAAACCCCGCGGCAATGGAATTCGCTGAAAAGATGCAGATCAGCATTAATTATCTGAATATCTTTTCAGACAGCAATGTCGGGGTGGTTACCGGGGTGTTCCCTCTGAAAATACCTCTAACTTTAGGATTAAAACTATCCTTCCTCTCATCTGTCGATATCGAGATGAGAAGTGACACAAATGAGGTTCTGGACATGCTTTCGGGAAACCGCAAATTTGGAGTCCAGCTGACCCAGAGCTACAGATTTAATAAAGATCTCACTATGGGGATTTCTGAAAAAATCGGCTTTGACAATTACGATGATACTGTTTTATTCGGGTTTGATGTCGGGAGTATCTGGCGGATTGATGAATCCCTGCTTCTCGCTGTTTCTCTGAAGAAGATGGCAAATGACCTCGATCTGAACCTCGGGGGAAAGCTGCTTTGGAAGAACTTCACCCTTTATCTTGAATATTTTGCTCTCAAGAGCACTTTAGGATTGGGGACTTCATACAATATTTTTAATCTCATTAAGTTGAGAGCAGGATATAAAAGCGATGCTTTATACAATGGTATCATTGATTCCCTCGCCGGCCTGACCTTCGGACTGGGACTCAGCATAGAGCCTTTCGATATAGACATTTCCTTTTTTCAAAATGAGTATCTGGGAAACACCTACATTGTTTCCTCCAGCTATCGATTCGGAGAAGAAATAAATACTACAAGGAAGATATATACGCTATCAAAACCTCTGGATAGATTATGGGCAGAGGGTGATATAATTGGATGTTTCGACAACGTAGATGCGATCCTGAATATAGACAAGCATAATTCAAAAGCGCTGGCAGTCAAAAAGAAAATTAAACCAATCTTGGGTGATACTGAGAAACCCAAAATAGAGATTATTGGTGAGATCGGCGAGTATACAAACGATGAGGATTTTGGTGTAACTGTAAACGCGATTGATAACATAGCATTGAAGAGATGTACATTTGACGGTGAAAAATCCGAAGCTATCCACAGAAAAGAATACAAAAGGAAATATTATAAAAAACTCACTCCAGGGAAGAATACAATCCTTGTGGAAACAGAGGATTTAAATAACAATATTTCAAAAAGGAACATTGAGATAATTTATGACGATAAAGCTCCAAATATCGTTTTTGGGTCCAAAATAAATAAGATTGTAGACCGGGAAGATGTCACATTTGATCTGAAAGTTACTGATAATTATCGCCTGGACAGGGTTCGTTTCAACGAAAAAATCTTTGATTGCAGCGATCTGATTGAAAAGATACTGATGCAGAAAATCAAATTAAAACCCGGAACCAATTCCATAAATATTAATGCAACAGATGCTGCCGGAAATGAACATGTCGAGGCTTTTGAAATTATTTATGATATTGAACGGCCGAATATAAAGTTGGTTGGGAAACTTGTGAATGTTACACATGATAAAGAATATGATCTGGAATTGAAAGTCACTGATAATGGCCTGCTTAGAGAGATACAGATAAACAACGAGATAATCAAGTGTGAATCGATAAACTCCAAGGATATTTCAAGGACTGTTTCATTAGCTAAAGGGAATAATACCATATATGTAACCGCTATTGACACAGTTGGTAACAAGGAGCATAAAATATACAAGATCGTTTACGAGGAAGCAGCTATTGGTGAGAGAAAGATTCCGATCGCAGTCCTGGATTTTGAGGAAAATCATCTAGAAGAAGGTACAGCAAGGATTATCACTGAATTTATACGTCAGGAGATGATTAATTCTGGGGAATTCTATGTTCTGGAAAGAAGCGCAATAGACCAGATACTAAAGGAGGTGAAATTCCAGCAGACCGGATGTACTTCTGCAGAATGTGCAGTTGAAGTTGGAAAGATACTTGCCGTTAAGAAGATGATTGTTGGGAGCGTTTCCAGATTAGGTAAAAAGTATTTTATCAATATCCGTATGGTAGATGTTGAAACATCTAATATCGATATAGCCACTTCCGTAGGAGTTATAGCACCTATTGAAGAATTGCCGGATCATGTAAATAAACTCGTGAACGAGATTGTTGAGCATATTAATAAGTAAAATTGAAAAGTAATTGAAGAACTGTGCGCGCATCGGCGCTTTACTATTTTTTACCTTCTCGATCAACAAATGCGCGAATCAAATTCTTGGAAAATTCTAAAAGTCTCAAAATTGTTTACCAAGCACTTTCATTACAAGGTGCAAGGTCAACCGGACTTTCTTTGTCAACTGATTATTGCATTTATCTTGAATCTATAAGGAATATATGGCGAATATATAGAAATCCGATAAAATATATGAAATTTTAGTGAAATATATGGGAAAAACATTGATATCCATCGTTGTATATGCTATTTTATGAATAAATATAGAGAGAAATATATATGAAATATAATCCATTCAATCCAAATTCAGTAGTTTCGACGAATCTTTTTGCAGGAAGAACCGAGTACATCCTAAAAATTATAAGGAAATTTGAACAAGTCAAACGGGGTATGCCTGCAAGCTTTTTTCTATATGGGGAAAGGGGAATTGGTAAAACTGCTCTCGCGAAATTACTGAAACATATTTCCGAAGCAAAGAATAAAACATTCGGAGATTTAAATTTCTTAACTTCCTACTATACTGCCGAGGCCGGTCAATCAATTTATAGTGTAATGCAGGCATGTATTAATGATTTAACTGATAAAATGCCGAAAAGCATAGTTGAGAGTCTTAGTTCAAAACTTGGCAATCTGTTTAAAAACGGCAAATTTACTATTGGTGCCTTTTCGGTGGAGTTAGCTGCTGAAAAGGATAATAGTATAATTATAAGGGACCAATTGATTTCGATTATTTCCAACATATTGACTTCTCTGCGGAATCCGCCTGAGAAAAATGAAAAGATGGATGGTATATTGATCATTATTGATGAATTCAATAACATTGGTGATATAGAAAAATGCGCTCAAATGCTCAGAGGGATAATTACTGCTCTCGATGTAAAAGAATTGGGATATATCTCTTTTGTACTCATAGGTTATGATGATACTGTAAATATGTTTTTTGCTGGAGATGCCTCTGCACGAAGAAGTATTGATTTAATCAAGCTGGATGTTATGCCGACCGAAGAAACCAAAGAAGTATTTGTCAAAGGATTTGATGAGGCTAATATTAAATGGGAAGATAAAGATTTGGATGATAATATTCTTGCAACTGGAGGATATCCACACTCAATTCAATTATTAGGGCATAATCTTTTACAGGTGGACAAAGATGATTATATTGATAAAGATGATTGGCATCAAGCAACCGGGATAACGGCATTAGATCTTCGAAGCAAGGATTTTGCACCAATGTACAATTTTGAGGGAAGATCAGGTGGCCGGGAAAAGATATTAGATGTTCTCGCAGTTGTAAATCGGTCATTAAGTAAAAAGGAGTTGAATGATCTTTGTAGCGTTTCAAATACCTATCAATATCTTCCAGAGCTTAGGAAACGAGGTAGTATTAAGTTTTCTCGTGATGATGAGAAAATCAGCTTACATTCTCAACTTTTTAGAACATCCATATTGATAAAAATCGCACCAAGAATATTGAAAGAAGGCTATTTAAACAAACTTTTATTAGAAGAGGAAAAATAGTAATTGATTTTCATATATCCGGTAACCATTCTATATGTTTTCTATATATTTTGTCAATATTTTATAAAAAAGCTATATTGCATTAGAAATTTCCATATATTCCTAGTGTAGCGCGAATTAAAATCATAGGCTATCTCCGTATTGCTGGGGCTATTTGCCGAAATGGATTATCGGGTTTCGCGCGATAATGACAAGAGAAAATTTCTTTCCGTTTTTATGATTTTATCAATAAACAAATTTGAAAAACACCTGAAGACAAGTACGCGAATCAAATTCTTGGGAAATTCTGAAAGTGTGAAAATTGTTGACCCAGCACTTTTATTACAAGGTGCAGGGTCAACCGGGCTTTCTTTGTCAACTGATTATTGCATTTATCTTGAATCTATAAGGAATATATGGCTTTTTGGGTAAATATATGGTAAATAGATAGAAATCCGATGAAATATATGGGATTTTAGTGAAATATATGGAAATAATATTGATATCCATCGTTGTATATGCTATTTCAAATATAGTATAAGGACCCCGTTTTTATTATTTATTTTCTTTCCCATATGTATAAACACCCTCGTTTAGTTGATTATACCATAAGAGGAGTGCGAATCAAAAAATAGCGCGTGGCGTGTTGCTGAGCTCGCTCAGCAGGGAGGAGGTGCGGCTTGGGTATGCTTCGCAGAGCACAAGCGACACGCTTCGCAGTGGATCCAGTGGAACAAGTTAAAATATTGTTCAAAAATTCAAGAATAAAATATGAAGAGGGAAAGTAATAAATTGCAGAAGAGGTTCTTCTCCTTCTACTCTCCTTTCTCTGCTTCTCCCCCACACTCGAGCACGGCGCAGCCGTGCGCCCAACCGAGAGTTCCGGAAGGGGCAAGCAGTTGTGCTGAGTAAGCTCAGCAGGTACGAAGTACGAGGTGCGATGTACGAAGTGGGCAAGTAGAA
>JAGLWT010000110.1 GCA_023133295.1 bacterium
TTGACCAAAGATGATATTCCCTTCGGGCTGAAACTCTTTTTCTGTCTTCTGCGTTGCTCATCGCTTACATACCCCTGTGGGTATGCGGCGCTCCTCGCGCCTTGAATACGCAGCAAAATAGCATCAGCCATTGTTACCGCCTTCATTAATCAAAACACTTGGAAAATTATTAACCGATTTCAATGACCTCTCCTTTCAATTTTTTAATTACGCTCAAGATCCTATTTACATCAAGAGGGAATTCTTTACTGTAAAATAAATGCGCGGAATGCGGGGAATCCGAACTCCCGAATCCCTCAATTGGACATGATAGGAAATCCAAACTCTCAACAATTTGACTCTCTGAGGCACTTGTAAATACAATAGCGGTCGCAAATACCTCTGCATTTGAAGAACCAGTCAATTCATCGATATGCCAATGGGCGGTCTTGTGTTTTCTTAAATGTCTCGACAATCTTGCATACAATCCCCCCGGACCATTCGCGCTCCCCGCGTACAAGTAATGACCCGCAGGCAATTCAACAGTTTTCTCTTTAGATAAAAGTTTACCGCCGCGCCAGCGGATCAGAATAAGATACGAGCCTTTTAGGTCGCCCGTAAATGTTCTTCTGTGGATATTTGATATTGCCATAAAAAGAGTTCGGGGGGCAAAATGCCCCCCGTAGATGTCTTAGTATTTGTTCTCTTCTTTGGAATCTTTCCAGGCAAAGTGACTGAGAAGATGACGCATTTCTTCCAGATTCCTATTAGTAGGTGAATCCATTACTTCCGATCGGAATCCGGTTCCGGCAGGAATAAGATTTCCGATAATAATGTTTTCCTTCAATCCGCGGATATGATCTACACGCCCTTCCAGCGCGGCAAGGGAAAGCACCTTTATAGTCTCCTGGAATGATGCGGCGGAAAGCCACGAGTCGGTTTGAATGGCAACCTTGGATATACCCAGAAGCGTTTGCTCTGATTCAGGTTTTCTTCCACCCGACTTCTCCAATCTCACCATCTCTCTCTGGAATAGTGTTTTGTCAACGATTTGCTCCGGCAGGAATTTCGAGTCGCCGATCTTAGTGATGCTAACCTTTGAAAGCATTTTGTTCACGATGATCTCAATATGTTTGTCATGAATAGTAATGCCCTGCAATTTGTAAATGGATTTTACCTCATCGACAATATAGCGGCGCACAAAATCAGCGCCTTTGATCCTGAGAAGGTCAAAGAGGTTAATAACACCTGTAGTTAAAGGTTCTCCCTGCTCAACACGGTCACCGTCTTTCACGATGATCTGCTGATTGAAGTTTATCTTGTACTTCTTTTCTCCGCCGGTAGGTTCAGTGATCTTGATATATACAGGATATGCGCCTCTGATCTTTTTGGTCTTGTCCTGATATATCTCAACCGTACCGGTGATCTCGGACAGTATCGCGTTCTCCGCAGATTTTCTGTGGCGTGCTTCAAAAAGTTCTTCAACTTTCATAAGACCACCGGTAATATCTGTTTTTTCGCTCTTCTTGATAACGACCTTTCCGAGGAAATCTCCGCGCTTCACTTCGTTACCCTTGGCAACGGTAATGTGCGTGGTATGTATCTCTTTTTCACCTTTTCCTACACCCTTCACGATCCTGGAAACCTCGATCTGATGCTCTTTGCCATTAATAATAATTCTGGGCTGAAGCCTGCTCGAAGTGACCATGGCGGGTTGAATAACAATCTTATCCGATTTCGTTTTTGTATCAGGAGAGAAGTCGATATTATGATACTCCACCTTTCCGGATTCCTCCGCAATAATGGGTTCAAAGTACATCGGCTTGACGGCAATAGGTGTTTTCTTCTTCAGCATCATTCCGTTCTTAATGAGCAATTCCGAACCGAACGGCACCGCATATCTTTCCAGCTCACGGTACAATTTGACATTGTCAAGGTCGCTCATAAGGATCTTCGAAGTCCTGTTACCATCGATAATATGACCCTCCGGACAAATAACTTCTTTGGTCTTGGGATTCTTAATATCCTCGGCAGCGGTTTTGAAGATGATATTTGTGCCATGTTCATCCTTCACGATGCGAACCTCTTCCTTGATATCTGAAAGAATAACCAATTCACCGTCACGAGAAAGATTCAGATGCTTACCCTCAGAGTTCTTCTCCTTATTGTATTTCAGGCGGTACTTCATCTTTCCCTGAATGATGGAGATCTCATCGTATTTTTTGCCTTTATTGTCCTTGATATCGACGATCGTGCCTTGTTCGCTAAAAGTGATCGTAAATTTCTTGCCGGGGTAATTTGGAGAATTAATGATCAGATTGAAGCGGTCAATGGTATATTGTTTTGTTTTTTCAACCTTTTTCACATTCTTGAAATCAGCATCGAGAAGTTTCTTCTCTATCTCGAACTGTTTGTAGCTCTCACCCTTTTCGAGAAGAAGAAGTTCGGCATGAATGATCTCCTCTTCACTCTTTCTGGAGGTAACACCGCCAATATGGAAGGTTCTCATCGTAAGCTGAGTGCCTGGTTCGCCAATGGACTGCGCGGCTATGATACCGACAGGAGAACCCATTTCCACGATCTTTTTCTTGGAAAGGTCCATTCCATAGCAAAGCTGACAAATGCCTCTTTCGGTCTGACATGTAAGCGGTGATCTCACTCTGATGCTCTCAATACCCGCATTCTCGATCTTAAAGGCTGCTTCTTTTGATATTATCTCATTCTGGCCTACGATCTTTTCACCGGTCTTTGAATTGATGACATCCTCGAATGCAACTCGGCCGTAGATCCTATGCGCTAATTGTTCTTTGACGAACGGCGGACGGCTGAGGGGCATCACCTCGATCCCCAATGTGGTTCCACAATCATGTTCTTTAACGATAATATCATGTGATACATCCACCAAGCGGCGGGTAAGGTAACCCGATTCAGATGTCTTCAAAGCCGTATCGGCAAGACCCTTCCGGGCACCGTGAGCGGATATAAAGAATTCAAGAACATTAAGACCCTCCATAAAGTTGGATTTGATCGGAATCTCAATGATCTCGCCGGACGGGTTTTCCATAAGTCCGCGAAGAGAGGCTAACTGCTTGATCTGCGTCTGCGAACCTCTGGCGCCGGAGTCCAGCATAATGAAAATGGGATTGAAGTGGGTTTTCTTATCTTTGGGATTACCCTTTTCCATCTTTTTGATCATCATTTCTTTCAATCTCTCATCCACCGAGGTCCATATATTGATTATGTTCTTTGATCTTTCAACATCCGTGATCTCATGTCTGGCAAAACTGTCATTTAGAGCGTTAACACCATCTTGGGCCTTCGCGAGGATGGCGTTCTTCTGATCAGGAATAATGATATCCCACAATCCGAATGTGATGCCGCCTCTTGTAGAATAGAAGAAACCGGTCTCCTTAAGATAATCAAGAAATTGTATAACATCATCTCTTTCAAGAATATCCCATGCATTGTTGATGAACTCTCTGATATTCTTCTTGTTAATGGTCTTATTGAAGTAGGGAAGCTCCTCATGCAGCCCGTAGTTGAACACCGCCCTGCCGACAGTTGTGCTGTGCCATTTTCCTTTGTAGAACAGCTCCACAGGCGTGTGCAGGCTCATTCGCTTGCTTACCTTGTCATTGTTGATCATGTCATATTCATATTGATAGAAAAGATCTTCAATGGAGTAGAATTTTCTTATGGCAACACCGGAGAATTTTTTCTCTGCGGTCAGATAATACAGCCCAAGGATCATATCCTGTGAAGGGACGACTATCGGCTCTCCGTTCGAGGGAGAAAGAATGTTATTTATTGACCATATCAGCATTCTGGATTCAAGCTGAGCGATTGGGGTCAAAGGAAGATGAACACCCATCTGATCACCGTCGAAGTCAGCATTAAAAGCCGAACATACCAAGGGATGCAGCTGAATGGCAGAACCCTGTATCAATCTGGGCTTGAAGGCCTGAATACTCATGCGGTGAAGCGTGGGTGCTCGGTTAAGGAGTATGAGGTTCTTATCGTATTCATTCTCCAGCATTTTCTCGATCTCAACCGGATCGATATCCTTCGCTACGACACCCTCTGCCGCGACAAGCTGCTTGCTTCTTTTATTTTTCTCTCTTTCAATAAAGGTTTTGAAGAGTTCTCTACCTATCTTGACGGGAAGCCCGCATTCGGAAAGTTTCAATTTCGGGTTGATGACAATAACTGCCCGGCCCGAGAAATCAACTCTCTTTCCCAGAAGGTTCTGACGGAATCGGCCTTGCTTGCTTCGGAGAAGCTCTGCGAGCGATTTCAACGGACTGCCGTTGGAACCCACTATGGCATTGCCTCTACGGCCGTTGTCTATCAGGACATCTACTGATTCCTGAAGCATTCTCTTCTCGTTTTTGAGAATGATCTCGGGGACATCGTCTTCCAGGAACTTCTTCAATCTGTTATTTCGATTCAACACTTTCCTGTAAAGATCATTGAGGTCTGCCGATGCGAATTTAGATCCTTCCAACGGTACCAACGGACGAAGGTCCGGAGGCAGTACCGGTACGGAATGCCAGATAACCCATTCAGGGAGATTTCCCGATTTTTTGATCTTCTCAAGAAGCAGAAGACTTTTCAACTGCTTAAGGTCATTTCCCTTAATCTTCTTGGAATCCCTGAATTTGCCTACACTGACCTGAAGTTCCTTGATCTTGTTTTCAATGTCAAGGCTCTTCAATTTCAGATAAATGGCCTCGGCGCCGGAAACCGCTTTGAAGCTGTCCCAGCCGCATTCCCTCATCAGATTTCTATATTCGATCTCATTAATAACATCCCATTGTCTGATCTTCGTGAGTTTTTCATCCATGACCTCGGTGACCACATAGGATTCATAGTAAATGATATTCTCGATCTGTTTGGTCTTGAGATCAAGTATCGTAGCAAGCAGGGAAGCCAAAGATCCCTGGAAGTACAGAATGTTCGCGATCGGGGCAACCAATTTGATAATGCCCATATATCTTCTTCTCACATTCTTCTCAGTGATCTCGACACCGCATCGCTCACAGACCTGGCCTGCGTATTTTCTTCCCTTGTACTTTCCGCAAGAACATTTCCAGTCCCGTGTTGGGCCAAAGATCTTTTCACAGAAAAGACCTTCTTTTTCCGGTTTGAAGCTCTTGTAATTAATGGTATCCGCTTTCTTCACCTCACCCACATAGCTGTTCTTTCTTGTAGCCCATTCCAGCATCTTTTCATTTGGGGCAAGACGAAGCTGTATATTGGCGATCTTCTTTGTTTTCGGATCTATTTCCCTGATAACATCAAAGCCCATGGCCTGCATTTCTTTTACAAGCACATTAAAGGCCTCTGGAACATTTGGAGTCATTGGGAATTTGTCCTTGATGATCGCTTCGTGGACCTTATTTCTACCGATAACATCATCGGATTTGAAGGTGAACATCTCCTGAAGGGTATAGGCGGCGCCGTAGGCCTCCAATGCCCAAACTTCCATTTCACCGAGTCTCTGACCGCCCTTCTGGGCTTTTCCGCCCAATGGCTGCTGAGTTACCAGTGAATATGGACCGGTTGCCCTTGCATGGAGTTTATCTTTTCCAAGGTGATTCAATTTCAATATGTACATCACACCGACGGTAACGGGCTGATCGAAGAACTCGCCCGACACACCGTCCTTCAAGAACATTTTACCCAGACCGTCATCGCCGATCTTTTTCAGATATTCCGAAATATCCTTTTCCGTGGCACCGTCAAATACAGGAGTAGTGAATTTCACACCCAACTGTTCCCCGACAAGACCAAGAAGTGTTTCATATATCTGGCCTATGTTCATACGTGAAGGCACACCAAGAGGGTTCAGGATGATATCTACCGGAGTGCCGTCGGCCATGAAGGGCATATCCTCGGCGGGGGCGACCTTTGAGATCACGCCTTTATTACCGTGGCGGCCTGCCAACTTATCCCCGATATCGATCTTTCTGATCTGGGCAATATAAACCACAACACTCTTTATTACACCGGAAGGCAGATCGTCGCTTTTTATAATGGAACTTCTTTCCTTATCATAGGAATCCAACGACCGCTCCTTTGCAAATTCAAATTTTTCTTTCAGAATGGAAAGGTCCTGTGTCAAGACAAAATCTTCAAGGAAAATATCAAAGAGAGAGATCTTATTGTTCAGAAGTTTTGCGTAAACCTTCTTGTTGATCTTTGTCCCCTTTTCAATATTTCCGCCATTGAGATTCTTAATGGTCTTCGAGATCTCTTTTCCTTTGACCTTTTCATAAACGGTTTCCTTATAATCTTCTTCCATTTTATGAAGTTCAAGGTTGACCGCTCTTTCCAGTCGGGAAAGCTTCCACTCCGTCTCTTTCTTGGTGATATCATCTTCCTCGATCTTCTTTCTTGAGAAGACCCTGACACCAATAACTGTTCCATATGTTTTTTCGTCGGCATAGAGGGAGGTGTTCTTAACATTACTTGCTTTCTTTCCGAAGATGATCGAAAGAAGCCTGTCTTCACCTGAAAGTTCGGTTTCACCCTGAGGCGTGATCTTACCGACCAGAATATCGCCCGGCTTGATCTTTGTTCCGATCCTGATAATGCCTCTTTCATCAAGATGAGCGATCTTCCTGAGATCGATATTGGGTATATCCCCTGTTATCTCTTCACGGCCCAGCTTGGTAATGATCGCGTCCACCTTCGATTCGGAAATATGTACCGAGGTCAGAACATCTTCTTTAACTAAACGGTCTGAAACGATGATCGCATCTTCGTAATTATAACCCTGCCAGGGCATGAATGCAACCTTGAGGTTTTTTCCCAAAGCCAGGGTTCCGTGAGAAATGGACATTCCATCGGTAAGGAAATCGCCGACTTTGACGGCCTGTCCGACCTTGACGATCGGAACCTGATTCTTTGTCGTATCCTGATTTGACCTTCTGAATTTCTGTATCCTGAATTCTATATGTGAAATACCGTCGGAAATATCGGATTTTTTCAAAACGATACGCTCAGCGTCCACATATTCTATGACACCGTCATGAGCGGCTATGAGCGCAGAATGTGAATCCTTTGCAACCTGTATTTCCATTCCGGAATTAACGATCGGGGGCTCCGGATATAATAGAGGAACCGATTGTCTCTGCATGTTTGAACCCATGAGAGCACGGTTTGCGTCATCATGCTCAAGAAAAGGTATCAGGCTTGAAGATAGTGAGACCATCTGCATTGGTGATACATCGATAAATTCAACCTCTTCGGCTTTTCTGTAACCCACATCATATTTCAAGTGACAATAAACATATTTGTCCTGGATCACCTGTTTATCATTCAATGTAACATCCGCGGAAGCGATGATCGAAGATTCTGACTCATCGGCGGTCTGATAAACTATCTCATCCGTGATCCTTCTATTTACCACCTTTGCCACCGGCGTTTCGATGAAACCCTTATTGTTAAATCTGGCATAAGTGGAAAGATGTGTAATAAGGCCGATATTCGGGCCTTCCGGCGTTTCGATAGGACAGATCCTTCCGAAATGCGTCGGGTGAATATCCCTGACCTTGAAACCTGCGCGCTTACGATTCAGGCCACCCGGCCCCAATGCGGAAAGACGCCTGAGATGCGTCATCGTCGCCAGAGGATTTATCTCATCCATGAATTGGCTCAGCTGACTTCTGGCAAAGAAATCATTTATACTGGCCTCAATATGTCTGGTATGAAAAATATCAAGCACCGAATTGCCTTCGATGTCGTTACTCCCCAATTTCTCGACAACATTTCTCTTCTGCTTGAGCATTGAAGAACGGATAACTACATCAAGCTGTTCATGTACCATCCTGACCCTTCTATTGGCCAGATTATCAATATCATCCGTAATGTCAAGGCTTTCTCTGATATCAAGAAGCTCATTTATCGTGTTGATAACATCATTTTCGGTAAGAGTTAAGATGTCTTCGGAGACCTGCTCCTGCTGTTTCAATCTCTTATTGATCTGATATCTTCCCACATATGAGAATGAATACTTCTCGGCGTTGAAGTAGAGGGCTTCAAAATAATTATCCGCCATCTGCTTGGAATATGAATAGCCCGGGCGTAATTTATTATATATGACCTTTCTGGCTTCATCTGTGTTTTTTGTAACATCCTTTTTCAGTGTATCTATGATGGTCGTCTGTGTGATCTTATCGGGATCTACGATCTCGATCTTCTTAACATCTTCGGGGAATGATATCTCGAAATCATTCAAGTCATCGCCCGCATTAAGTATCACATCTCCTTTGGAGGTGATAACATCATCCACGACGATCATCGGGACACCTACTTTTCTCTTGAAGGTCTTGGCATTCACCTTCTTCGTTGCGTAGAACTTTCTCAAAATATCCGCGGTGGACATTCCGAATGCTCTAAGAAGAATTGTCCCGGGGGCTTTTTTCTTTCTGTCCAGAAGAACATAAAGAACCCTGAGGGTATCCATTGTGAATTCAAGCCATGAACCGTAATAAGGGATTATTGTGGTAGTAAAGAGCTTCTGGCCATTTATATCCAGTATGCCTTCCTGCTCGGTAAATGTAACACCGGGGCTACGGTGAAGCTGACTGACCACGATCCTTTCGGCGCCATTAATAATGAATGTTCCTCTCTGAGTGATCATAGGGAAATTCATCAAGAAGATCTCATCTTCTTTCGACTGATAAGGTTTCATTTCACCGGAAACATCGTCCTTATCGAGGAATGTTAATCTGAATTTCAACCTCAACGGACGGGAGTAGGTGAGTTTTTTATCCCTGCACTCCTCCTCCGTATAAATTGGGCGTCCTAAAGAAAATCCCGCATATTCCAAGTGAACATTTCCCTTTACCGAAGTGAAAGGAAATAGCTCCTTCAATGTCTTATGCAGGGATATTTCAAATATATCTCTGGTTTGATAATCAGCATCTATATCTACTTTGAACATATGATCATTGTCGACAATGCTCATATATCTGTTGAAATACTTAAACTGGTTCTCGAGAAGATTGCTTAAGGGAAGCTTTTCCCTGAACTTGCCAAAGCTGAATTCCTTAAATTCTTCAACTTTTAATCTGGTTTTTATCATCTGCACCTTCCTAAATTACTAACGAAAAAGACAAAAACCTGCCTGTGCCTATAAGGTCAGGCAGGTTTAGCGACTAGTATACTGTCTCATAAATACCATAAATGGCTGATGCTATTTTCAATCCGTATTCAAGACGCGAGGAGCGGCGCATACCCACTGCGGTATGTAAGCAACAAGCAACGCAGAAGACGGAAAAAGAGCTTCAGCCCGAAGGGAATCTCATCTTTGGTCAATTTCTTCCTCTCTCTTCGCTTACGGACCACAAAGGGTACGCCGCGCTCATCGTTCGTTGAAATTGACTCAAATCTAAGCATTCCATTATCGTGGTATTTATGGACAGTACACTAGAAAACAAACCCTTTAAGAAACTTACTGAATCTCAACTAATGCGCCGGCTTCTTCCAATTTCGCGGCGATCTCAGAAGCCTCTGACTTGGAGATCTTTTCTTTTACGGGTTTTGGTGATTCGTCTACCAATGCTTTCGCACTCTTAAGATCCAAACCGGTAATGTCCTTTACGATCTTGATCACGGGGATCTTCTTGTCGCCCGGCTCTTTAAGGATAACATCGAATTCTGTCTGCTCAGCTTCTTCTGCTTCCGGTGCAGCACCTGCGGGTGCCGCTGCTACGGCCATTGAGGCCATTGCGGTAACATCGAATTTTTCTTCGAGTTCCTTTACTAGATCGTTCAATTCCATAACCGTCATTTTCTCGATAAACTCAATGACCTGTTCTTTTGTGATAGTTGCCATTTTATCCTCCTAATTATTTCTTTTTTTCCGAAACTTGCTTCAATACTGCAACGAGATCTCTCTGATTTGCCTTCAACACACCAATAAATCTTGTTAAAGGTGAGTTAAGAACATACAGAAGCCTGCCCAGTAATTCATCTTTGCTCGGTATTTTTGAAAGTTCTGCAATTTCTTCTTCGCCAAGGATGCGGTCAATATAGAATCCGCCCTTGATCTTGAAGGTTTCATTTTCTTTTTCCCATTTCTTCAAAGCTTTAGCAACACCGGTGGGATCTTCGCCGATAAAAACGAATCCGGTGGTGAGCCTGGTAAATTCCTCGATCTCAGTGGGCATATTATTGTCTTTTGCGGCGATCTTGAAAAGACGGTTCTTGAAAACCTTGTATATTCCGCCCTTTTCTCTGATCTCTCTTCTGAACAGAATGGTCTTGTTCGCATCCAGTCCGGTAAAATCAACAAAAAACACATTACCCTTTTCGCCGAGGATCTCACTGATGAGTTTTACATCTTCTATTTTCTTTGCATTTGCCATCACTGCCCCCTAAAGAATAACATTACTGGGGTCCACCTTGATGCCGGGGCCCATAGTAGAACTAAGATAAAGGGACCTCAAATACACTCCCTTCAAGGTAGCAGGTTTTGCCTTAACGATCTCCTTGTGAGCAGCGACAAAGTTTTCTTTGATCTTATCATTGTCGAAAGAGATCTTTCCGAGGGGTAGATGCATATTGCCCAATTTGTCGACCTTATACTCGATCTTCCCGGCTTTGAACTCTGTGACTGCTTTGGAGATATCCTTGGTCACCGTTCCCAGTTTAGGATTAGGCATCAAGCCTCTGGGACCCAGGATCCTGGCTACTTTACTGATATTGCGCATCATATCCGGCGAAGCGACAACAATATCAAATTCCAGAAAGTTCTCCTTCTGGATCTTCTCGATGATATCATCTCCACCTACAATATCAGCACCTGCGTCTTCTGCTATTTTTACATTTTCACCGGATGTGATAACACAGACCTTAACGACCTTTCCGGTACCGGCGGGTAAACTCAGGGTTCCCCTCACCATTTGCTCCGCGTATTTAGGGTCTACGCCCAGATTCGCGTGGTATTCCACGGTTTCATCGAATTTTACCTGGTGGAATTTCTTCAAAAGCTCAATTGCCTCATCAAGCGGGTATGCCTTCTCGCTGTCGATCTCGCTTTTGTAGGTCTTTACTCTTTTTGACATTCTTTTCATAAGATACTCCTACACCTTCTCCACAATTTCGATACCCATGCTTCTTGCCGTTCCCATGATGATCTTCATCGCAGCGTCAATGTCATTGGCATTAAGGTCTACCATCTTTCTCTCTGCGATCTGTCTAACATCATCCAAAGTAACCTGGCCTATCTTGACGAGATTGGGCTCACCGGATGCTTTTACGATCCCGGCGGCTTTCTTCAACAATACTGATGCGGGCGGCGTCTTCAAAATAAAATCAAACGAGCGGTCTCTGTAAACACTGATAACCGCTGGAATGATCAAGCCTGCCTGGTCCTTCGTTCTTTCGTTGAAGGCATTACAGAATTGCGGAAGAGGTACCCCGTGAGGACTCAATGAAGGTCCGATAGGCGGTGCCGGCGTAGCTTTTCCGGCGGGAATGTGCAATTTAATTACTGCTACTACCTCTTTTCTTGCCATCTAATACTCCTTAGATCTTTTCTACTTCTTCAAAGGCGATCGTAACGGGGGTCAATCTACCGAAGATGGAGATCATTATCTTCAATTGAAGCTTCTCTTCATATACATCCGAGATCTCTCCAATAAAATCGGTAAAAGGCCCTTTAACAACCTTTACTTTATCGCCAAGAGAAAAGGAGAAACTCCTCTTCTCTTTGCTTCTCTTCTTCACTTTGAAAATCCTCAAAAGTTCAGAAGGTAAAACCGGGATTGGAATATGTCCCTGCTTCGTCCCTACAAAGTCGATCACACCGTTTATCTGCCGCATCTGATACCAAAGAGAGAGATTTGTCTCTTCTCCGTCCTCAGAGGACATGATGGTCTTGATCTTTATAAGGAGATAGCCGGGATAGAGCTTGCGGCTCTTTTCTTCCTTAATCCCTTTATTAATCTCATAATAATTTACTTCCGGCAGAAGGATATGATAAATTTCATTTTCCAGGTGATTATCTTCTACATATTGCACGATACGGTCTCTCACCTTCTCTTCCTGAGTGGTAAGGACATTAAGAAAATACCAGGAGAAGCCCTCGTCTTCCTTCAGGAAGATCTGACGAAGCGCTTCTAATTCTTCAAGTTCCCGCTTCTCGGCTTCTTCGGGTGTAACTTCAATGTTGTTGTTCTTTACTTCTTCGTTCATACTACAATGTTTTTATCAGCCATGTTACAAGAATCTGGAAGCCCTGATCAACTACGGCGAATATTATCGCTAATATCAAACTCACCACAAGGATCAAAATACTGTGACTTCCCAACTCTTTGCGCGAAGGCCAGGTAATCCTCTTTGCTTCTGCCTTTTCAATTTTGTAAAAATTCTTTATCTTTTCAATCATTCCCATAAACTATTCCTTCATACTGGCAGGGGCGGAGGGAATCGAACCCCCAACCTGCGGTTTTGGAGACCGCTGCTCTACCAATTGAGCCACACCCCTAACCTCTACTTTATCTCTTTGTGCTTGGTGTGCTTTCGCTCAACCGGACAATACTTATTCAGTACCAGTTTGTCCTTGTTGATCTTTTTATTCTTGATCACCGTGTAATTTCTGGACTTACAACTGGTACATTCCAATGTTATATAATGCTGCATAACTGAGATCCTCTTTACTCGTGGATCTTGCCAACAACGCCGGCACCAACGGTCCTGCCGCCTTCACGAACGGCGAAACGCTGACCTATCTCCATTCCGATAGGCTTGATCAACTCGACCATAATGGTGAGGTTGTCACCGGGCTTGACGATCTGAACATTCTCAGGAAGTGTGATCGAGCCCGTAACATCTGTAGTTCTGAAAAAGAACTGAGGACGATATCCCGTAACAAACGGTTTATGGCGTCCGCCTTCCTTTGCGGTCAGAACATAGATATTCGCGTCGAACTTCGTGTGAGGTGTGATGCTCTTGGGCTTGGCCAAAACCTGGCCGCGCTCTACATCAACCTTGTTTACGCCTCTTAACAATACTCCGACATTCTCACCGGCACGGCCTTCGTCAAGAAGCT
>JAGLWT010000111.1 GCA_023133295.1 bacterium
TGGCGAAGCCGAAAATATCCAATTGTCTGAGTGAGCTAAAGCTAACGAGTTTTGGGATTTTAATGAGTGATAGCCGGGGTAAGTATCGGCGCAAAAAATGACATGAGCCAGTGTTCTAATCCATAAATACGATGACAATGGAATGCTCAGGTTTGAAGCAATTCCAACGAACAATGAGTACGGCGTACCCTTTGTGGTCCGTAAGCGAAGAGAGAGGAACAAATTGACCAAAGATGACATTCCCTTCGGGCTGCGCTCTTTTTCTGTCTTCTGCGTTGCTCGTTGCTTGCATACCGCAGTGGGTATGCGGCGCTCCTCGCGCCTTGAATACTTAAAAAAATACCATCAGCCATTGTTCATGTATTTATGGATCAGATCACTATAGCAAAGATGGATCAAAACTCCATTAAATAATATATTTATTTTCTTTTTGAACATCATTAAATGATGTGAGAAAAGTATATGTTAATAATGAAAAGAGGATTTCCGATCCCTGTATAATCGGGGCAGATTGCACGGGAATGACGGAAGACATGTGCGAATAGAGTTTGCATATGAATTTAAACATTGCAAAGAGTTTACACACTCCGCTTCTTGTCAACTCTTTGCTTGGAACTTTTACATCGGGACAGTCGAAGGCCTGCGGCGTACGGCATGTCCCATATTTTGGTTCCTCTATTAATGAATCAGAGCACTCAAATTACTGTTTTATTAGAACTTTATTTGAGTATAGAGCTTGACCTGTTTTACTTCCGTTCCGAAAGAATCCCAGCTTCTGAAGTACTCGTAGACGACCTGAGTTGATTTGGCAACATCGATCGTTACATTTCCTTTTATCGTGGTATTCTCGATATCATTGAAATCCAGGGTTTCCGCGTCCAATTTCTCAAGCGTGAACTTTGCGCCGACACCATATCCTATAAGATTTTTGGTAAGGTTCGGGTTAAGCTCCAATTCGCCCTTAATTCTTGGAAAGATCTCGGGATATGCAGTATCTACATAATCCTCATAGGCCAGGTTAATTCTTAAGGCATTATTGAGAATAAATATATTTACATCTCCAAAATACCCTGATATTCGCTTGGGATCTTCGATCTTCTGCAAAATAAGGGGTTTCACGAACTCATACTGTGAGTTGAAGATCGCGGGGATGTAGTCCTCAGGAATATTTCTGTAATCCACTTGATACTGTAATCTGATCAGGCCGAGGTTCAGAACGCCTTTGACACCATAGAGATGTGCCAGTTCTGTAGTGAATCTTTCCTCAGATTTCTTGTCATATCCTTCTTGTCTTGCGAAATCAGTGATCAGAACGACGAAATTGCCCATAACGGGAAGTTCCGCATCTATGGAATATCCGGCAAGCCGCTTCTTTAGATCTTCCGTTTCTTCAAATAATTCATCTATAAGATAGGAAGTGGCTGTATCTGTTGAATAATCATGGAAAGCTGTCCACCGAAGTTCCATATCGTCGATAAGTGATATATCGAAGAGTTCCTGTTTTATCGTATTGTCTATCTCTACACCATTTTGTTCGTAGATATCAATATAATACTCATAACGCGTCAATTGATTTTCCTCTTCCTTTCTGTCAAGGATGATGGCTCTCTGGGATTCATAGGGGTCGATATCTTCCAGATATGAGAACCCGATCGCCAATCCTGATAACGGGCCTTTTTTGATAAATGGTGCCAGGGGACGCACAAAGGCTCTGCCGCCGCGGACCTTAAAAGAAGAAACATCATTCGTGATCGACTCGAAGCCCACATATTTGAAGTCTATGTCAAGTTGAGCACCAAGTCTTTTCAGGCCCTTCTCAATGGTGAATGGTGTGGCATTCTGATAATGGCTTAGGATAAAACCGTGGCCCAAGAGGGAATCCTCCAGAATACCGAAACGGGCATATACCGGTTTAACTCCCTTGTCTCCCCAACTTACATATTTGATCATTGAAAGCAGATCATCGGTAGTATACGGGAACAAGCCTTCGTCATTCCATCTCAGGTACAGGTCCAGGCCTATGCCCATTTTGCCGAATCTCGCCTCGGGGTTCAACGCAAGAGAATAGTACATGATCCCGCCGATCTCCTCCATTCCTATGTTTCCACCCATGGATAGGTCGTTTGCGAATGAAAATGAAGAGAATGCGAATAGCGCAATGATAAGAACAAGTAGCTTCTTCATAATGATACCTCCTGTTTTCCCCTATCTGCTGCAAAAATTATGCCTTTGCGTAAATGCTTACACATAGGGGATTGTGTTATTTCAAAGAATATTGAATTGTGGTAAAGTGTACATTATTGTAGTATTTTTTATCTTTTGCCATTGATATCTTGAAGTTTTAGCGCTTTTATTATATAATGAGTAGTTATAAATAGAAGTTGGAGGTACCTGATATGGTAGGAATTATACTCTTTATAGTCTTTGGTGCGGTTACGGTTCTTAGTTTTGGATTATTCGGACTTTGGAATTTCCTTGATGAATTTATTTGGCTTATAAAGGGCGCAGTACCTGTTGTCTCATTTTTTATTGCGATCATATCATTATTTATAGGAATCAATGATATCAGAGACGCCAGCGCCAGAAAGAGAGAACTTGCTCTCGAAGAGGAGAAAGAGGAAGAGGTAAAGGAAGTAAAAGAGGAAACAGAGAAATCTGAATAACCTTTTTTCTACCTTTTCTCCCATTTATTATGTTCACGGGCATCATTGAATTATTGTGTTATTTTCAGGACCTGGCAAAGAAAGGGGATTTTTTTTCACTTTCGGTCAGTTGTGATGGGCTAAATAATCCCAAAACAGGCGAGTCCATCGCTATTAACGGAATTTGCCTGACACTAGCGTCTTTTAATGATAATATATACTCTTTTGACATTTCCGCCGAAACATTAAAAAAAACCACAATAGGCACATTCAAAAGAGGAAAGGAAATGAATCTCGAAAGGTCTTTGAGAGTAGGTGACCGCGTAGGCGGCCATTTTGTATACGGGCACATTGATTGCCCTGCGGTGCTTTCAGGCAAATATAGAAGGAATTCTGAAGAGGTCTTCCGTTTTCATGTAAAGGAAAACCCGCAATACCTGATCCCAAAAGGTTCGATAAGCATTGACGGTATATCTCTCACTATATCATCTGTTATTTCTACCGGACTTTTTGAGGTATCCGTGATACCCGAGACCGTCAGGCGGACAAATCTTGATAAGTTGAAGATCAATGGTAGGGTCAATATCGAATTTGATATGATGGTTAAATACCTGGATGGAGTAAGTAAGAATGTTAGACAGCATTGAAAGCGCGATAAAAGACATTAAAGAAGGGAAGATCGTTATTGTAGTAGACGACGAGAATCGTGAGAACGAAGGAGATTTCGTTGCCTCCGGAGAACTGGTTACGCCCGAAATCATAAACTTCATGGTAAGGGAGGGAAGGGGCCTTGTTTGCGCTCCGATATCACAAAGGACAGCACACAACCTCGATCTTCCGCCTATGGTAGTGGACGCAAAGGAAGTCGAGGGAGCCGATTTTAGAGTATCTGTCGATGCCTCCGAAGACATAACAACAGGAATCTCGGCGGCGGACAGGGCAAAGACCATCAAAATATTGGCTTCTGAAAATTCCACACAACATGACCTGTTAAGGCCCGGACATATCTTTCCCCTTGTTGGAAAGGCCGGGGGAGTTCTCAGAAGATGCGGACACACCGAAGCATCTCTGGATCTTTGCGTGCTGGCCGGCTTGAAGGAAAGCGCTGTTATCTGCGAAATAATGCTTGATAACGGAGAAATGGCGAGGTTAAAAGACCTTCGAAAGATCGCGGACAAATTCGGTCTGAAGCTGGTATCCATTGAAGACCTTATTGAGTACCGGCTGAAAAATGAATCAACGATAACCGCTATTACCTCTTTCGACCTCCCGACAGCCGCGGGACACTTCAAGGGAGTGCTCTTCAAAGCGGGCAATGCCGCACAGGAGCATCTTGCATTGGTTAAGGGCGAGGTCAGCGGCAAAAAGAATGTTCTGGTACGGGTTCATTCCGAATGTCTCACCGGAGATGCCTTGGGATCTTTAAGATGTGACTGCGGTCATCAGCTTGACACCGCAATGAAGATGATAGAGAAGGAAGGATTAGGGGTGGTCTTGTATATGAGGCAGGAGGGCAGAGGGATCGGCCTTCACAATAAATTACTGGCGTATTCACTTCAAGACGAGGGAATGGATACTGTCGAGGCAAATGAGGCTCTGGGCTTTCATGCCGATCTGCGCGACTATGGTGAGGGTGCTCAGATCTTAAGGGCCCTTGGCCTTACCGAAATACGGCTGCTTACCAATAATCCCAAAAAACTTGTCGGATTGGGGGGCTACGGACTTAACATCGTTGAGCGCGTTCCCATTATTATCAAACCCAATAAATACAATAAAAAATACCTTAAGGCAAAGAAAGATAAGATGGATCATCTTATACCTGAAGAGGAGTTCATGGAGGATTCAAATGAAAAGAATTGATGGAAATTACAGTGGCAAAGGCAGGAGCATAGGGATACTTCTGAGTAAGTTCAACTCCTTTGTAACTGATAAGCTTTTGGATGGAGCCTTGGATGCGCTGGCGCGTCATGGTGTAAACGATGACAATATTACAATAATTAGAGTTCCCGGAGCTTTCGAGATCCCTCTTGCGCTTAATCGCGCCATAGAGTCCGATAGCTTTGATGGAATAATTACCTTGGGCGCCGTGATAAGAGGAGAAACTCCCCATTTTGAATATGTGGCGGCGGAAACCACGAAAGGAGTAGCTCACCTTGCGTTGAAAGCAAAAATCCCTGTTTCTTTCGGTGTTCTTACCACGGATACCGTTGAGCAGGCCATTGACCGCGCAGGTGCCAAGGCGGGCAATAAGGGATTTGATGCTGCAATGTCTCTGCTGGAAATGATAGATCTTTTCCATAAGATATGAGTCATTCTCTTTCCTTTACGGCCAAGAGAAGAATGGCCAGGGAAAATGCTTTAAAGATACTATATGCCGTCGATATGGCGGATCACGAGATAAGATCCGCGATCAAGGATTTCTTTCAATACTTTTATGAAGGACCGGATGTTGAAGATATCATAACCTATACAGACACCCTTGCAACCGGTACAGAAGACAAGAAGAAGCAAATAGACGAAACCATAGAAAAATTTTCAGAAAATTGGACAATTGACAGGATGGTGGTCATTGACCGCAATATTTTGAGGACTGCCGTATACGAGATCCTCTTTGTGGAAGATGTCCCTATTCTGGTGTCGCTGAATGAGGCGATCGAGATAGGAAAGATATATGGCAACAATGATTCGAAACGCTTTATCAATGGAATACTCGATAAAGTGATAAAGACGGTAAAGGACGATTAAATGAAATACGCCATTCTTTCAGATATCCATTCAAATATCCAGGCATTACAGGCCGTCATCCAGGATATGCAGGATAATCATGATCTCGATGAGGTAATCAACCTTGGAGACATAGTCGGTTACGGCGCGCATCCGAATAGCTGCATCACAACGGTCGCGAACATCGCAGGGATCAGTGTTATGGGAAATCATGATTCCGCTGTTTGTGATTTGATGAACTACTCTTTCTTCAATCCATATGCCAAGGAGGCAATTGAATTCACAAAGAGCCGGATTTCCGGAGAGAATATGAACTTTCTGAAGGATCAGCCGATCGAGCATCGCATCGGAAGCGCCATTTTTGTACATTCTTCGCCAATGTTTCCAGAAAACTGGAGCTACATCCTAAATAAGGACACTGCCAATTTTGTTTTTGTTACAATGGACCAGTCCATAGAGACCGTTTTCATCGGTCACTCACACATTCCCACCGTCTATATTCAAAGCGGAGAAGAAATAATCAAGACCTATGAACAACATGTCTATTTTCAAGATTCAAGGGCTATTGTAAATGTCGGCTCTGTCGGACAACCGCGGGACGGGGACTCAAGAGCGTGTTATGCAATATTTGATACCGAGGAGCGTATGGTCACTTACCGCCGGGTTAAATATGATATCGATACTGCTTTTGAGGACATACTGAGCGCACAATTGCCGGCGATACTGGCGGAAAGGCTAAAACGAGGAAAATAGATCGACTATCGGTGTCCGATAGAAATATTGCTCTATATATCCTTCCGGAAAATTAAATTCCTGTTCGAGTTTTCTCTTCATACCCCATGTTAATTCTTTGTCCCCGTAGGTTTTTTCAAATTCACTTCTATTGTTTTCTCTCTCAAAAAGCTCAGACACAAAATCTGTCTCTGAAAGCGAGAGCGCCGGGTTCAGGATCTTCCAGAGAGCGCCCGAATATTTAATATTCTCATCCTCTTCCAGTATCTCATCTATCAGGTCAAGACCTTTGATATAGGTGTTCAACTGTTTATAAAGGTGTTCGCGGCTGTTGATCAAATTTAATTCTTTATCAATTGTAGTATAACTTTTCTTATTCTCTGCTCTCTCTTGAAAAATTATCAGATGGTGGCCGGCAAGAAGGCCCTGAAATTCATCCATATCCCCAACGCCTTTAATAAATATAGATATCAATGAAAATATCCCTGATTTTTCAACTCTCTTCCAGAAATTTCTCATTTCATCTATCAATGTTTTGGTGAAATCCGACTCCTTCGTTATCTCTATGGTTTGCTCTTTTGAAAGTAAAAGGATCAAATGATAAAGAATATGGCATGAGCCTTCTTGGATCATTTCATAAAGACTCTCATAAATAACAGAGAATATTTCCATCAGAATAAAATTGCCGAAGTGATCTATCTTTTCAAACTCGAAAAAATCTCTGTAAGTCAAAGAAAATGAATATTCCAGCAATTGGTGTAAAGCAAGCGCTATGTCGCTTGTATTCGACCCTATGAACAGAAGAAGGTGTTTCTCAAAAAGAACCGGGAGGTTGCTGATCTGTTTATTTTTCTTTGCGTCTTTGTATACCCCCAGAAGAACATCATTCTTGAGTCCTTCGATCCCGCCATGCGAGTTATACAGCTTCATCAATTTCCAGTAGCCTGGAAATTTCTTCGACAGCTCCCTGAGAAGATAATCTTGCGTAACGCTCATATACAGAGCGTCAAAATTACCTCTGGTGCTGGATTTCTGATATTTATCTAATGCCCTTTCTATATCACTTTTTATTGGATTTTTCGAGTTCATATTTATATATTAAGTAAAGTTCCTTCTTCTGCAGATATTTTATCTGTAGAAGAATGAATATTTCGAGGATTACCGCCAAGAGGAAGACAATACACAATAAGATAGCGTGTTTCGCCCAATCCCTTTCCCAATATTTGATCCAATCTATCGTGGCTCCGGTTTCATCGATTGAAAATCTTGGTTTTTTGTGCTCCCGGATAACTTCGCCGAGTTTATTGATCACCTTAACGGGTTCATACGAAGATCTTTCGGATGTCGCTTTTGAAATATGGGCCATTTCATTACTGGAGAGAATTATCCCCACAAAGAGTATTACAAAGAATAGAACCCAGAACATCACCTGCAGGTGTTTATTTTTTGATATATCCTCAATGTCATGAAGCCGATCGTCAAAAACTTTCATATATTCCCCCTTTAAAGTTTTTTGGTAAGCTTTTCTCGAAGTTCTTTTTTCGCCCCGTTATTGAGATCTTCCACTTCAATACTTATCGTGTAATCACCACTGCTTACAAGGGCAAGTATATCTAGAATAACGGGCGATGTGATCACTATGATGTCCCCGCTTTCCAAGAACTCTCCTTCCTTTGTGTCAATAAAGGTATAGAATAGTTTATCCGTGTTATCAAGGATCGAGTATGTGATCTTATAATTATATTCGTCATCTTCATCCGGAACGAGGCCATAGACCTCATAATAAGCCAATGGGTAGCCCGGAGAAAAGAAAACATTGTCGATTATGGGATTCAGATAAAGTGAGATAAACCTCGTGTTCGATCTATCTTCCGGCTTAAGGTCCCTTATCTGTGTCGCCCAAACGAGTTGGGACATGGAAAGATCTTTGAATTCCGACAGGGACTTGGCGATATGTAAGGTGTTTTGCTTTTTAGCGTAGAGATCCTCCACTTGAACATCAATGCTTATATCCTTTCCTGAAGGTGCTTCTATGATCGTATAATCAAAAATATACAGCCTGGAGTTCAGGTTCTCAGCCACCAGGTTCGTTGATTTCCATGAGTCCTTGCCTACTTCTTTCCCGTCTACAGAAGCTGTAACATTGAATTTTACCTTTGACTTATAGAGCATTTGCCCTTCTCTTGTGGTCTCCTTTTTCAATTCCACCGAGGCAACGGGGATCTTGATGTACACCCAAACATAGGATTCATCAACCGATTTTCTTAATTCCAGGGTCTTAACTGTAAATTCGGGCTTGTCGGCGGCCGCATCATAAATATCAGCCGAAAGAGGGGCGAGTAATAATAAGAGAATTATCAGCAGCAGATTCTTTTTCATCATTTCTCCTTAATTGCATTTGAAGGGATATTGAGATTCCGATTCTATGGGAAAAACCGTGCCGGGTTTGTCTTTGTAATAGGCTTTTGCCGGTGAAAATTCCAATTTCAACGCTTGCTTCTGGCAGAATTGATCAAAGGCGGAATTACCGGATGAGCGGACCACTGAAGTGGTGGTGGGCTTACCGGTCTTGCTTATTTTAAATCCGATGATGGCAAAATACCCCTTGCCTTTGAACTCCTGCGGATATTCCGGAATGACTTTTGTTACCAAAGAGGTATCATGTTTTTTCACAAGGGTCCTTGTTTGCCTTGGCTCTTCTATCCTTATGGGGATATCTATATGTATCTCGGTATCGCCCTTCTTCTCACTTATCAGTTTTATCGCGTGCTCTACCTTATTCTGCAATTCAACAAATGGCTGGCCGAGATCGAGCGAGCTCAATGAAAGATGTGTGAAATCCTCAGGTGTATTAGCGGCGGTAATGCCTTTTTGCAAATCCTCTATTCCATCCTGCAATTTCTTTTTCGCTGATCTGATCTCTCTCTTTGTAGAAGCGGGAACCTTCTTGTGTGTGGTGGCGCTCGTTATTTGTTTACTGTTCTCCGTTAAATATCTTCGCGTCTTGTCGATAAAGCCCTGTATGTCCTTTATCTCATTATCTATTTTTACACAGTCGTCAATAAAGCATGAGATCTCTGTTTCGAGCATGGTCATTTTTCTCTTTTCCATAGCAAAGTCAAATTCGTTCTCGGTATCCTGATACTTGGCGATCAGCTCATCTATTTCTTTTTCTTTCCCTTTGATAATGTCCAATATCGCCTGATTGCTGCTGTATTTTTCCTTGGAAGCGGTCATTCTTTCTTTAAGGGTGGAAAGTTTATTTGTGATCTCCTTTCTTTGCCCCTTATCTGAATTCAGAGCGGATATGGAAAATAGCCCCAAACCGATAACGAGAAGAATGATCTCCACGGTAATTATAGTTTTTTGCATCTTAGTCATTAAGCACTCCTATGCTTTATCTTGTATTGTATATTATTATCTAATGTAATTCAAGAAGTTCGATTGCGTAAAATGTAACAAATATTGGGAATGACGAGAAATCAGGTGTGGGATGTAGAGAAGAAAAGAGATGGATTCTTTGGTCGCTGGTGCTTCTTCTGAATGACATTAGAAGAAATGTGGAGAGTGTTTTCTTTTGATTCTACCGG
Source organism: bacterium (assembly GCA_023133295.1). Taxonomy (GTDB): domain Bacteria; phylum AUK180; class AUK180; order AUK180; family AUK180; genus JAGLWT01. The sequence continues at coordinate 9,689 of JAGLWT010000111.1, forward strand.
GGTGAAGAGGGGTGCACAAGTGCATAAGTGACAAGTGCACAAGTGAGTAAGAGATAAGAAGGAAATGGTCAGAAATATTCGTAGAGACAGGGATTGATAATAACGCTAGCACTTGATTCTAACGAGGCGAAGAGTTTTCAATTGTCCACAATTCTCAACTCTCCGCTTGGTACCTTTGTCCGGGACAGTCGTGCCAATAAATTGTCGACGGCATGTCCCTCTTTTCTTGTGTTACGGATGTGAATAGTGGATGCGTGTGAATTTAACAATAATTAATATTAATTTTACATATTATAAAATATTACTTGACATTTACGAAATTAATCCTTATAATATGTTGAGGTTAGAGGGGAAACCCTCGACTGGTGCTCTGTTTCATAATTACTATAGGAGGTTAGTATGAAGAGGTTAAATTCATGTCCCGCGTGTCAGTCCACTCTTATTATACGGGAGTATCACTGTCCGGAATGCGGGACCACGGTGCGCGGAGAGTTTGAAACAGACTCTATTTTAAGTCTTCCCAAGGACAAGATCGACTTTCTTTACCAATACCTTTCTCTAAGGGGCAATCTCAGAGAGCTCGGCAATCAGCTCGGCGTTTCTTACCCCACGGTAAGGGTGAGATTTGATGAGCTGCTGTCCGCTTTGGGAATTTACAGTGATGGGAAGGATGAAGATGGGGCAATAAAAAGCCAAGTCGAGGAAATCCTGGAAAAAATGGACAAGGGCGAGATATCTTCCAAGGAAGGGATCGCCCTGATCAAAAAATTAAAAAGGAGTAAATGATGGACGAAAAACTTAAGATCCTGCAAATGGTTTCTGATGGAAAGGTCTCGCCCGAAGAGGCGGTCGAGCTTATAAGCGGATTGGAGAATCTGGAGGAAAAGATCAAGCCCTCAAGATGGTTGAAGGTAAAGGTATGGGAAGGTGAGAAGAGCGCCAAACCCAAGGTCAATGTCACCCTTCCTCTGGCACTTGCGCAAACCGTAATAAATATGATCCCTGAGAGCGCGAAAACAAATATCAATATTCCCATGGGAGGAGAGAGCTTGAATCTTGAAGATCTTGATATCAGCAAGATCATTGATGCGATAAGGGAATACGGCCCTCTTACTTTGGTTGAGGTGGATGACGACGATACAAAGGTCCTGGTTACATTAGAATAGTTTAGTGTTTTGAGTTTATTTCTTCCTGATTTAGCGGAATAATAAAGGTGAAGGTACTTCCCTTTCTGAATTCGGTATTCAGGAAGAAACGCCCCTTGTGCAGCGAGACGATCTGTCTGGATATCGTCAACCCCAGCCCCGTTCCCCCGACTTTTCTTGTAAGCTTGTCATCGGTCTGATAAAAGAGATCCCAGATCTTTTCCACTTCATCTTTTTTGATCCCGAATCCCGTATCCTCAACCGCGACCTGCAAGAATTCTCCGGACGCAGCCCCTTTTTTATTCAGCTTTATCGTATTGGTCTGCAGGACCTCGATCTTTATATGGCCCTTCTCGGTAAACTTTATCGCATTCGAAAATAAGTTGATGATCACTTGCTTTATCCTCAGCTCATCGAAGTAGCCCTCTTGATCATGATAATTATAAATTTCAATGAAATCCAGTCCCCTCTTGTCAATCAAGGGCTGTATTTCCGTCTTTATTGTAGCGAAAAAGTCATTGAGCTTAACCTTTTTAAAACTAAGAGAAAACTTACTGAGGTCGATTTTTGAAATATCTATAATATCATTTATCAGGAAAAGAAGATCCTTGGCGGAGGCCTCGATTGCATTGAGGCTATCTACCATTTTTTCATCCAGTTTGCCCAATATACCCGTTTGCAGGAGCTGAGTATACCCGATTATCGATGTAAGGGGAGTTCTGAGCTCGTGCGAGATCATTGAAACAAATTGAGATTTCAGGCGCGAAGATTCTTCCGCCTTATCTTTTGCCACGGACAGCTCTTTGAGTGTTTGATTCAAGACCTCATTAACATTCTTATAATTGAAATTAAGGTCCTCCAATTTATCGATCGCGCTCATCAACTCCTGGTTCTTTGAGTTCAGCTCATCTGTTTTCAGATCAACCTGTTCCTCAAGATTTCTGTTCCAGTTCTCCAGTCTTTTTGAATAATCGACTATCTCCTTTCTCATATTCTCAAATCTGTTCGCAAGAACGCCGATCTCATCATTCGCATCCATTTCGATCTTGCGGTTGAAATTCAGCTTGGACATCTCTTCGACCTGTGAGGATAATTTCAGTATAGGCGTTGTAAGAGAATCCACAAAGAAATATGCCAGAACAAATAAAATGAAAGTGATCAGAAGCAGAAACATATTAAAGAGACGGAGAGATTCACTCATCTCGTTCTCTATCTCCTTTTCCGAAAGAAAAACACGGACAAAGTTTTCCTTTCCGGTGTCGCTGAAAAGCATTATATCCTGCATCTCCTTCTCTCTTGAAATGCTGACCGATATTTCAAATAGACTGTCATTCTTGATCTTTATCGGAGACTCGTAAATGTAGTATTCGGGATCATTGCCGAATTCTATCACTATTTTTTTTACCGCTGGCTTTTTGATCAATTCCGATAGAATATTCTCGATCTCTTCTCTATTATTCGCCCAGAGGGGAAATTCGAGGACATTGCTTATATTTACCATCGTAAATTCCATGCTCTTCGTATATTCTCTTTTGATTATCTTGGAGCTGAAGCGCATAAAGAATGTGGATACAAAAAGAAACAGCAATACCAGAACAGGGATCATCCAGAAGACGATCTTTGTTTTGATCGAAACAAATTTCTTCATCTTAGGAATTGGACCCTCGGGCTCTTTTTCAATGAGAAATCCATCATTTTCATTATATTATTATTCACGACCACATTGTATTCCTGTGGTATCATACTTGTATTGGTCTCGCTCTTGAGCTGCTTCGCCGCATTGAAACCCATTGCGTAAAAGTCGGGAATAACAGAAATATAGGCGCCGCTTCTTACAAAGCCCTTGGTGAGACCGACGAAGGGGATCCTTTTTTTGAAAGTAATCTCAAGAATATTGTAAATGCTTTTTCTGTTATATATCCCGGAGTCATATACCGCCATCAGAAGATACCCCTTTGGTATGGTGAGTTCTTTAAAAAATGAGCCGATATTTCCTGATATCACGGTAAATTGAAGATCTATTCCCTTTTTGTTCAAAATACCGGCAAGGTCATCATGGTTCTTCTCGAACCAATCAGATGTGCATGGGATCACAACACCCTTAAGATCAGAGATCAGACTTTTCAAAATGATAATTTTGGTCAGAAGGTCGATATCCGGCTCTACAATGAATACTCTCTTGTCGGTGATATCGCCCAATATCTTTTCATTGTAATTCATAAATGCTATGATCCTTATCCGGGAAGTGGTGTTGAGCATCTCTTTCAATGCCCTCTCCCCAAGGGTTATGCATATATTACAGTCCAGGTCCTCGATATCAAGCGGTTCTCCGTTCAATGTCATTTCCTGTATCTCATCGTATATCCCTGAATCTTTAAAGCCGAGTGCGATCTGGTCAAATGTATCGTATTTGAATGAATGTATGATATAAGCCTTTGCTATCAGAGGGTTCATACACAGGAGAAAGAGTAATATTATGAGGATTCTACGGAGATTAGAACTCATACTTGATCTCCATACCGATCACAACGCCCGGCATTTTGAGATCCTCTGTATATGAAGAACTGGCGACTTTGTCGACATAGTACATCGTAGCGTAATCGATATCAAACGCGTTCTTGGCATAAATGGAAAATCGGATATTATCATGATATACCGTCAGGTTCAGATCTGTAATAAGAAATGGCTCACCGTTCGGCTTGTCTTCATTCCATTGGGCGCGGGGGCGGTAGCCTACATATGTGTTCGCCATGGAAAATGCCAGATATTCTGTCAGATGCCACTTAAAGAGATGCACCCCCTTGAAAAGTGGGTAACCGTATTGAAATAATGATTTCTCAATTTCTTCGAGATCGTCGTATTTCATTACTCTTGCGTCTGTATATGTCAATGAAAGCGAGGTGTCAAAAACCCGGCTTTGGTATTCTCCATAAAGTGTGATCCCTCTTGAATACATATGCCCTATATTAAAAAATCCTGTATGTGAAGCGTCTATTGCCCGCAATTCTATCAGATCGGAAAGCTCCATATAGAATCCCGTGGCATTGAGGACAAAATTGTTTGATGCCCATTTCAGCGATACGGAAACCGAATCTATTATCTCAGGCGTCAACTCCTCATTGGCCAGGGCCCAATCAGTGGTTATCAGCAGAAGTTCTCTCGGAGACGGGGAACGGAACGCGCGGCCGGCATTGACATACAGGGTAACGGGCCTGAGCCGGTAAGACAAGCTCAGCTTTGGGGAAAGGAAGTCATGGAAGTAGTGATTGTAATCATATCGGACAGATCCCACGATCTGAATATTGTCAACATTCTGAAGCATCATCTGAATATAAGCCGCATAATTATTAAAAGCGACCGGGTCAAGATAATATGAGGACGGTTCAACCAATTCGGGTGAATTATCTTTGTATTCATAATCCCTTATATCCTTTAGATTATTGTACTCCATATAAAAGGCGACAAGCGTTTTCAAAAAAGGAAAGTCATTGGAGATCTTTAATTCTCCGAAACTTCTTTCGGAATGTTTCTTGGCTTTATTCATATAATAATATGTAGCGGTAGTTGAATCATAGACCGTGTATCCCCATAGGGAGTCACGGGAAAATATCTGATGATTGATATCGATTCCCGCAGACATAGAGTCACTGAAATCATATTTATAATCCGCCGTTAACAATATATCCTTGAATATATGCCATCCGATATCGTTCTGAGATGCATTCGCCCAGGTATACACTTCCTGATTCAGTTCATTAAAGCGATAATTGACGTTTATAACAGAAAGATTGAAGCCCTTAAATGAAATACCCGCACGGATCAATGTGTTCTTTTTCAGGTCTTCTTCAAGAAGATCAGGTTTATCTTTGTAATTAACATCGGTACCAATCCCTTTATCTTCCAGATGCGTGATAGCCGTTCTGTATTCAAAGCCGTCAATTACGCCCGAAAATGAGTAACTGCTTCGAAAGCGCTCCGTGGATGCACCGTTCAGTTTCACCGAATTGGGAAACTGCTTCTTTTCCACAATATTGATATAGCCCGCAAAGGTCCCTGTTCCGTAAAGCGAAGAATACGGCCCGATGGCGATCTCTATATGGTCCACATTATCCAGCGGATAGTACTCATCTATAACGCTTTTATTGTAGAAAGGGTCATAAACAGGCGTGCCGTTGATAAGCAGCAGGATTTTCTCATTATGAGAATTCAATATCCCTAGAGTATAGACCAGCGCCTCGCCGCTTCGGTATCGGGAAAGGTACATCGAAGAGATATACGGTATCAGATCACTGATGGTCTTGATATTGTATTCCTGAAGGAACCGGACCGGAATAATACGAATATTCTCGCTCAGGTCTTCGTATTTCACGACCGTCTTATTGGAAGACTCGATGAGAAGCTGATCCAATTTCAAGAAATAATCCTCTTCGCAGAATAAGTTTGAATGCAGAATGAAAACCGCGGAAACAATAAGAATGATCCGGAAAAGTGCCTTCGTCATTATATTCCCCCTCTGAAATATTTTACCCCTATCTCCTTCAAGATGTCTCTGTTCATTTCATTGCCGATGATCTCTGTTTTTAATTTGTCCTGAACATTGATAAGGGATTTTATCAAATCCTGTTTAATATAGTTTCTTTCGATATCCTTAGTTATCATGTGATGCAGAAAAATATAATCCGGCTTCAGCGCCATGATCGAGTCGAAATTGGATGATGTTGTTCCGAAATTAAAGATCGCGATACGGTAGTTAAGGTATTTCAGCATTTCCAGGAACTCGCGGTAGTGAAAAAATTCCCTTGAAACATCGATATCGTCAAAGGAAAATATAAAGTTCTGCGGAAGTTTCTTCTCCCGAACAAGAAACAAGAATTCTTCGCCCAATGCCGCCTTATTGACCGGAATAAAGAAATCGGTATTGCGGTCAAGCGCGTCTGCGGCCTTCTCTATCAGAGTTCGATATACTGTGGAAACCTTGGAGTCATCATCGTAAAATCTGAATATCTCATTGACATTTACTTTTTCGAACATAAATTTTACAAAGTACCCGATGGACTTATCGTCTATGCTCACCACATTTTCTTTTTTTATTTCCACATTCCCTGAAACCGCCGAAAGATAAGCGAAATCTACACCTTTACGTTTATTCTCCTCGATCTTCGCAAGCAGTTCATAGATGTTCTGATATATCGCCCTTTCAAAACGGGAGTTCTCCTCGCGATTGAAGTAATGCCCCTCAATATACACATATTCCTGATACTCCTCAAAGAAGGGAAATTCTTCCTTGATCTTCTCTCTCAAACATGTTTTCAGCTCTTCGATTATTCTAAAAATATCGATATGTTCAAGAGAAAAGAATACTATGAAATCACCGGCATACACTTTTTTTACACCGATGAGGGCATTGTAGTATTTTGAATTGATGAATTCATTGATATGGCCGGACAGTTTGAAGATAAAATCATCGATTATCTTCCAATTGAATATCTTCTCATACTTGAGTACCTCGCCTGTGTCGATATATACTATGTAGAAGCCATCCTTGTATTTCTTTCTGAGTGTTTCGAAGATCGCCGGCAGAACCGGAAGCTTTGTAAGCTTATCGATATGCGGTAGTCCCTCTCTTGAAAGAGAATCGGCTGCTGCCTTATACTCTTCCGTGATCTTCTTTATTGTCTCGGAAACGGACCCTTTCTTCAGAATGTTATCGATCCTTATCTGTACTTCTTCAAGATTGAAGGGTTTTTTAATATAATCATCCGCTCCCAGAGACAGCCCCTTGATAACGCTTTCGGGGGTGGATAACGCGGTCAGCATTAAAATGGGTATCAATGAATAGAGTTTATGAGCGCGAAGATGTTCGCAGACCTCAAAGCCGTTCTTGCCTGGCATCATTATATCCAATACGATGAGATCCGGCATGATCTTCTGGTTTTCTATCATATCAATGGCCATATCGCCGTCTTCCGCTTCAACGATATCATAATTCTTTGCTTCCAGATACTTATGAAGAACTGTTCTGATGTTCACATCGTCATCGGCGATCATTACCAATTTTTTTCCGCTCATTATTCACTCCTAAGATAATTGTTGCACACTTCCAAAAGTTTTCTGAGATTGAAGGGCTTCACCAGATAATGGTCCGCGCCCAGTTCTACCCCCATTTCTATATCTGACTTTGAGACATATGCCGAGACAACGACAACGGGTGTTTGAAGCCCGAAATCCTTTCTGATCGTTCTCAGCACCTCAAAGCCGTTAACACCTTCAAGGCCTACATCCAGGAATATGATGCCCAATTGCTCATGATTCTCTTTAATGTATTCAATGGCTTTGAGGCCGTTGCTTATGATCACTTTTTCGTTCTTAAATTCTGAAAGCGTCATAGATATCAACTTCTGTATCCGGTTATCATCTTCAACAATAAGTATTTTCTGTAAGCTCATTATCTATCCTATGTCAACAATTTTCTATACACATTTCCCGCCGCATTGTGAATAGCGCCATCCACGCCGCCGCCGCCCAAAAGGGAGGTATTTGCGGCATTTACAATGGCGTCCACCTTGATCTTTGTTATGTCGCCCCGATAAAGTTCGATATATTCCATCAAACCCCCTTTTGTATATTATAGTACATTTTCCGTCTTTTTTAAAGTTTTAGGAAAGAAAATATTGAGCGCCTCTTTTGCAATTGACGGGACATATGGTAAAATATACTATGAAAAGGATATATTTTATTATTATGATCTTTGCCCTATTCGGCATTCTCATACATTTTCATCCACGCGTGATCATGTCTTTGGACCAGCAGTGGTCGGATTCTCTGCAAATCAATATCGCCTATGAGAATTGGGCAGGAAATGTTTACATTGTAGCGATCGACGACGACGCATTGAGCAGATACGGCAGATGGCCTTTTGACAGAAGTATAATGGCGGGCCTTATTGACAAGATCTCCTCTTATGAGCCCGCTTATGTGGGCCTCGATATTGTCTTCCCGGAAAGTTCGTCAAGTGATGAAACATTTACATCATCGATCTTCTATGCGGGCAATATACTCGGCTCGGTCCTGATCTCTGACAACCCGGGAAAGGGAAAGAATTTGGACGAACTCTCGTATTTTCCGCTCTTTTCGAACTCCGAACTGGACACTTCCGGCTTTTGCGTACATTCATTCGTCGGCAATGTGGATGCCATATCATCCGGATTTCTCTCCCGGGGACATTTTAAATTCAATAATGATTTTGATAATGTCGTCAGGCACTACAAGCCCTTTTATTTTTACAAAGACCGCATCATTCCCAGTATGGTATTTGAGATGTTCAGAGAATTTCGCGGCTTCGGAATAGGCGAGGTCGCCTTTGAGTTTCACAAAAATCGTATTGTCACTCCCGATGTGTCGATTCCCGTAGACGAGAACAGTTCTATGCTGATGCGGTATTTAAAAGAGCCGGGGGATATACCGACGGTTACAATGACCGATGTCATGGATGGAACCGCCGGAAAGGAATTCAAGGGCGGCCTGGTCCTGGTAGGCATGACGGGTACCGCACTTCACGATTACCGCGCCACACCGATCAGTCCCGATCTTCCGGGGATCGAAATACAGGCAACGGCTTTGAATAATCTTTTGACAGGCAATTTCCTGCTGCCGATGAAATTTGCGAACCAACTCTTTGGACTGCTTTTGATGTATCTTCTGGGTATAGCATACTTCTTATACAATAAGAAATTCTCACTGATCAGGGGATTGCTTTCTCTCGCGGTGGTGTTTATTGTTCATTTCGGCCTGCAGCTCTATTCATATGTGATCCTTTCACAGAGCATTCCATTTACTGTTCCAAATCTTTTTTATATCTCTCTCTTCGGGTATATGCTGGGATATTACTATTTGATCTCATCCAAAGGCGCCAGAGAGCTAAAGAGAATACTATCGCATTACCTCTCGCCGAACGTAATGCAGGAGCTCATCAAAGATCCGAGTATGGTAAAATTAGGCGGCAAGAAATATGAGATCGCTGTGATCTTCGGTGATGTTGCGGGTTTTACAACATTTTCCGAGAGCCACCCACCCGAAGAGGTCGTAATGTATTTGAATGAGATCCTGACAAGGTTGACCAATTGCGTATTCAAACACAATGGGACATTGGATAAGTATATCGGGGATTGTATCATGGCTTTCTGGGGGGCTCCGATGCAGGATGAGGATTCGTGCTCCAATGCCGTCATGGCATGCATCGACATGATCGATGATATCAAAAAATTCAATGAGGGTAATGAGGAGAAATTCCATATTGGGGTCGGAGTAAATTTCGGTGACGCCGTAGTCGGCAATATGGGCTCTGAAGATGTATATGATTACACTGCCATGGGGGATATCGTTAACACAGCTTCCCGTTTGGAGGGAGTAACGAGGACGCTGAATAATTGCCTGGTGATCAATTCTACGGTTTACGGCAAACTTCCACAGGAATTAAAGGAAAGATTCGAAAAGCATCCGGAAAAGCAGAAGGTCAAGGGTAAGGTTGAGGGACTTACGGTATATACTTTAAACGGCTATCCTTTGAAGGATGTGTAAAATGATGCCGGTATCCTGTGGAAAAGTGGTCACTTTTCCACAATTCTCAGTAGTAATTGGACGACTGGAGCGCGGCCTGTGTAAACTCCTCAAGATATTCAGCGGGAGATCAACAGCATATCCACAATACAGCACAATCGCATCGTCGAACACATCAATACTTACACAATTACACACAAGGCTCTTTAATAATGATAATATCAATATATTTAATATATAATATTATAAGACCACATATGAAGTTGAATGTGCGGGGTTTGGAGTGGGGATAAAAAAGTGACGGATCCTTCAGAATTCAATAAACAACGATCTCCGGGTTTGACTTATTCAAAGGATACAAATATAATAAACTATGAATAATTACATAATTGACCAGATCAAAGACGCATTATTTGAAGATATTCATACAGGCGATATTACCACGGACAATTGCATCGACAAAGATGCAGTAGGCAGTGGCGATATTATCGTTAAAGAAGAATGCACAATATGCGGAACTGAAATATTTAAGCAGGTGTTCCACATCCTTGATGATGAAGTGAATGTAATATTTTCAGTAAAGGACGGTGATATCATTAAAAAGGACACCGTCATAGGCAGTATCAAAGGCCCGCTTGCCCCCATTCTTAAGGGAGAGCGTGTTGGATTAAACTATCTTCAAAGAATGTCGGGGATATCGACTTTGACAAATAAGTATGTATCCCGTATCCAAAAATCCGCCAGCGGTATCATTATTACCGATACGCGAAAAACTACCCCCAATTTCAGATATTTTGAGAAATATGCGGTGAAGACCGGCGGCGGACGAAACCACCGATCAGGCCTATACGATGCCGTTATGATCAAAGACAATCATATCGCCGCAGCGGGCGGTATATCCAATGCGGTTCAAAAGATCAAAGCATCGCTTGGCCACGCTGTCAAATTAGAGGTAGAAGTTAAATCATTGGCACAGGCGAAGGGCATTGTCGATAAAGCCCTGCCGGTCGATATTGTAATGCTGGATAATTTTTCTCCTCAAATGATCAGAGATGCCATAGCCATATTGAGTGAGACCAAGGTGATCGTGGAGGTTTCCGGGGGGATATCCCTTGATACGCTGGACAATTATATTCTCGACGGCGTTGATGTGATCTCTGTCGGCAAATTGACGCATTCCGCAAAAAGCATTGATATATCTTTGGATATAAAGGTAAAATGACTTTTCAGGAGATCATCTTTCCCCGTCTGAACCTCTTCGTTTCCGCCTTTTTGGGAATCATATTTCTGTATAGACTGAAAAAGAAATACGCGTTATTTGCGTCCGCGTTGTTTCTGATCGTATTCCTGCCATTCGGCGATATCTTTATTCCCCGATTGATCCTTTCGGTTTCCATGCTCGGCATATACGGGTACTTACTCTTGAGCACAAATGAGCCGTACCGGTTCAAGATATCGTTCTTTCTTATCTATTTTTACACGGCGTATCTCTTTGTATCGCTGGTAACGGTATTAACCAAGGGGCCTGAGTACTTTGTATATCTTCTGGACCTCATCCCATTCCTGCCCATGGTCGTTTTTATAAAGGAACTTACCGGTACAGAACGCATAAAGATCTCACATCCGATCATTAATTTCCTGATATCATTTTCGATACTTTTTCCCATGATACTGATATTGAACACTTTGATAATAAAAGCCATTCCCGTCAGTGATATGAGCGAGCAGGCATTCTATACCGTCATTATAACCGTTACGCTTACCATATCATTTTCCGTAATAAAACCCGTAATGCGGGTATTTTCGCCGATATACCTCAATACAGAAAAAGAGCTTGTAAAATACCTCACCAAATTGATCAATATGGAAAAGCGGAAGGAGATCTTCGGTTATACAAAGAAATTCATAGAAAAGCGGCTGCCGCTTGAGAAAATATCGATCAATGCGCCTGAATCAGCAAACGCGCGTATCGTACTGATCGAAAAAAAGGGCCGGCCCCTGTTCTTTGAAGAAGATGAATTTGTAGTTAAGGTGGAAAGAGAGCTGAATGCCCGCTTGAAGAACATATACTACTTGAACGAAGTAGAGGACAAACTCGCTCAAATAGAGAATCTGGAAGACGAACTGGGCAGGATAAAGGTATATTCCGTATTGGGGCATATGATCGCCACGGTCACACATCAATTGAGAAACCCCATAGCTGTTTTGAAAAACTCAATGGAATTGATGAGCGGCAGCCGCCTTTCCAAAAAAGAAAAGGACGATGTTCTGAGTACTGTCGGTGAAGAGATCGTACATCTGGACGAGATCGTAACCAAATTTCTGGAATTTGCCAGAACCCGGGAATTTTTAATGGACGAATATGATATAAAACCCATCATTATAGATGTTGTCGAGAAAAAGCATTATGACCAGAACAGGATCTCCATCAAGGGAAAGGATATTCGGGTAAGAACCAACCGTTCTGCATTGGAAGAGATCTTCGCGATAATTATACAGAATGCGCTTGAAGCGACCGAGAACCCGCACGGCGGACAAGTGGAAATAATTATTAAAAAAGACCGGCTGACCGTCTCAGATAACGGCTCTCCTCTGAGCCTCGCGAAGAAGGACCTGTTCCAACCATTTGTTACAACGAAAGCAAAAGGCATCGGCCTGGGCTTGTCCATTGTGAAAAAGCTGTCGGAGCTGCTAAAAATGCGCGTTGAGTTCGTTCAGAAGGGTAAGTGGAAGCACTTTACCATGAGGTGGAACAGTGAATGAAAAGATAAGAATACTGATCGTTGACGATGAAGCGAATATGAGAAAGATACTGTCGCTTGCCCTGAAGAAGCACGGATACGAGGTACAGACAGCTGAATCCGGCAGTCGAGCTCTGGAGCTGATGAAGGGATTTGTCCCTCAAATGATCATATCCGATATAAAAATGGACAATATGACGGGCATCGAATTCATTAGAAAGCTAAGAACCAATTTCAGCAGCGTTCCAGTATGTTTCATGACGGCATACGGGAGCATCTCAAATGCCGTAGAGGCAATGAAGCTTGGCGCTGTGGATTATATCGGCAAACCATTTGAGATAGCAACGCTTGTAGAAATAATAGAGGCGAGTATTGAACCGGCCGTAACGCATGATAATAAGAAGATCATCGGCTGTTCCAAGCATATTAAGCAGGCAATGAAGAAAGCGGAGAAGATCGCCAAAACAGACGCGACCGTGATGATCAAGGGGGAAACCGGGGTAGGAAAAGACTTGTTCGCGAGATACATACATCAAAGTTCTCCACGGTCAAAGAAACCGTTTATTAAGGTTGACTGCACTTCAATACCATCGGAGCTCTTTGAGTCAGAGCTCTTCGGGCATAAAAAGGGCTCGTTCACCGGCGCGATCGAGGACAGGATCGGAAAATTTGAATCCGCCCACCAGGGAACCATATTTCTGGACGAGATCGGCACGCTGAACTTTAATATGCAAAAGAAATTTCTGAGTATCATACAAGATCGCGTTTTGGTGCGCATTGGAGAAACCACGGAGAGAAGGGTGGATATACGCGTGATCACAGCAACGAACGAAGACCTGGAAAAATTGGTCCGTGAAGGAAAATTCAGAAAAGACCTGTACTTCAGATTGAATAATATCGTATTGCAGGTACTTCCGCTAAGAACCCGTCCTGAAGATATAATGGAATTGGCTGATCAGTTCCTGCTTGATCTCGACCGTATATACGGATCAAAGAAACAATTATCCGGTCCCGCTGCCGCTCTTTTGAAAGACTATGACTATCCTGGAAATATCCGAGAATTGAAGAATATTATAGAACAGGCCTATATCCTTTCAGACGGTACTACTATAAATGACAAAGACCTCGTGTTTTCAGACCTTTCAGCCGATATGTCCACTGAAGAAGGCCAGATGAATCTCAAAGAGGTCGAGATACAGCTTATGAAAAAGGCTCTTAAGATAGCTGGGAACAATTACTCGAAGGCCGCTAAGATATTGGGTATAAATAGAAATCAATTGATCTATAAACTAGAGAAATACGGATTGAAATAGAGGTTGGAGGCTGGAGGATAGAGGTTGGTTATGAAAGGAGAAATAGAAACAGAATAAACAAATAAGAGATGCGAGGGATGTTTACGTGTGATTCTATACCCATTCTCCCTCCACCCACCCAGGTGATCTGATTCATAAATACGATGATAATGGAATGTTTGGATTTGAGTCAATTCCAACGAACAATAAGCGCGGCGTACCCTTTGTGGTCCGCAAGCGAAGAGAGAGGAAGAAATTGACCAAAGATGATATTCCCTTCGGGCTGAGGCTCTGTTTCTGTCTTCTGCGTTGCAAGTGCTCTGACTTAAAATCCGATGACAATGGAATGTTTAGACTTGAGGCAATTCCAACGAACAATGAGTGCAGCGTACCCTCTGTGGTCCGTGAGCGAAGAGAGAGAAAGAAATTGACCAAAGATGAGATTCCCTCCGGGCTGAAACTCTTTTCCTGTCTTCTGCGTTGCTCGTCGCTTACATACCGCGCTGGGTATGCAGCGTTCCTTGCGCCTTGAATCCGTAACAAAATAGCTTCAGCCATTGTTGCCGTATTTTGAATCAGATCACTATGGTCACTTACATGCCGCGGTGGGTATGCGACACTCCTCGCGCCTTGAATACGGAGCAAAATAGCCTCAGCCATTGTCATCGTATTTATGAATCAGAACACTATTCTCCAGGGACGGAGGTGGTGAATTTTTCAACATACTTATCTGCTTAAATTGGATGTATTCAGTTAAAATATTCAACCCGCTGTCCCGTAGGCTGATAGCTCCGGCGTTCTATTATTTTTACGGATGATTTCAATGAAAGTACCGAAATATTGATTTTCCGGTTACGGGTGTGAAAATCGTTCTCATTCTCAACCTTTGAACATTTGAACAATCCTCTCCACTTCACACGAAAACATTCTCCACAATGTATGGAATCACATGTATACATTATTGCCTAATTCTTTATGCTCTTCTATTACAAAAGGGCAGACACACAGGTCTGCCCCTACAATCGTTTCTCACTTGTCACATGTGCTCTTGTCACTTGTGCACTTATCGACTCTCTGGCATAAAGTTTGCACGAATTCCCTCTATAAGGAGACATATATGACCAGAACAATGAAAGGGATCATCATAATGCTTATTGTCCTTGCCGTTCATGTGGGCGCGTATGCTGATAATGACAAGGCAAAAGGGGAATTGAGGAAACTATCCGACGCATTCATCGGTGTTGCCGAGAATGCCCGCCCGGCTGTCGTAAATATATCCACAGAGAGCCAAATAACTACAGGCGGAAATGTACCGTACAGAGAAGAAGACATATTCCGATATTTCTTTGGGGACACTCCCTTTACAAAGCGTAATCGAAAACGGACGGTATCTTCTCTGGGAAGCGGTGTAATAATATCAAATGACGGGTATATACTGACGAACAATCATGTAATTAAGAATGCGGACAAAATAGACATCACCCTTCTGGACGGCCGGAAGTTCAAGGCCAAGGTGAAGGGATCGGACGCAATGATCGATGTCGCATTATTAAAGATAGAAGCAAGGGGGCTTCCATATGCGGAGTTGGGTAATTCCGATAAGATCGCGATAGGGCAGTGGGTTGTAGCCATAGGAAATCCATTTGGATTGAATTTCTCAGTGACCGCAGGTATTATAAGCGCATTGGGACGAAAGGGAATAACAGAATCCCCGCTGCAGCAGCTCATACAAACCGATGCTGCCATAAATAAAGGAAATTCCGGAGGCCCGCTTCTGGATCTCGATGGCAGAGTTATCGGTATAAACACCGCGATCCTTTCACGGACCGGTGGATTTGATGGTATCGGTTTTGCAGTTCCCGTTAATTTGATAAAGAATATCTTACCGCAATTAAAGAAAACAGGACAGGTCCAAAGAGGCTTCCTGGGCATAAGAATGCAGTCACTTGACAGATCATTGAAAGAAGGATTTCAATACAAAGGCAAAGGCGGGGTGCTCATTGCTGAGGTGAACAGGGGTGGCGCGGCTGACAATGCGGGCCTTCTCCGAGGTGATATTATCGTCAAGATCAATGACGATCAGATATTGGATTATCAAGATGCCTATGTAGCGATCTCTTCTCATAGTCCGGGCGACAGGATAAGGATAAAGATATTCAGGAACGGGAAATATATCAACCTCACGGCACGGCTCACAGCAAAGAGATCGAGCCAGCGGGAGATCAAAAGCAAGAACGATGAGATCGGCTTGAAAGTGCAATCCCTTACAGATGCGGTAAGATCGAAGTACAGGATCCCAAGAGATATTAACGGCGTGATAGTGGTATCGGTGGAGAAGGGAAAATTCGCCGACCGTGCCGGCTTGAAGGAAGGAGATGTAGTATTAAGCATTAGAGACAGGAAGGTCGTTACTATGGACGATTATCTCGAAGCCCTCAGCCGGATCAAGACGGGCGACGGCATCATGTTTTACATTTATCGCGAAGGCAGCAAGATATATACGTATTACTCTGAATAGGAGAAAGTCAGCGGATCACCCGCCGCAATCGGTACACTTTCCGAAAAAATGTATCGCGAAACCATAAATCTCGGTGAATCCGAGAGATAAAAACTCATCCATTGAGAACTTCTTCAAAGGATCCAGCCCGACCTCGGTGATCTTTCCGCATTCCACACAGATCATATGGTAATGAGAATCGGTATTTGTGTCATATCTTACTGTTCCGGGTTCAAAGGTCACTGGGATGATGATGTCTGCTTCGATCAGTGTATTGACGGTCAGGTATATGGTAGAGAAGGATACGGAGGGAAGGACCTTGTCGGTGTGTTCCTTGATCTCTCCCGCGCTGGAGTGGTTGTTTTTGGTGATAAAACCGACTATTTCAACCCTCTGAGGCGTTGCTTTCAGTCCTAGTTCCTTCAGTAAACTTCGTATTTCATTATTGTTCATATATTATACTACCTTCAATTTTCTTTTTATGGGTTTTCCCGTCGGAGTTTTGGGCAACTCCTGCATGAATATGAATTTCTGGGGCATTTTATAGGCGGCCAAATGTAATTTACACAGATTGCGCAAGATGTTAGCGGGGATTTCTTTTTTATCTATGGTCTCATAGAAAGCGATCGGAACCTCTACTCCCTCTGTGACCTCATGCCCTATTACCGCGCACTCTTTTACATTCATCTCCAGCATGATGACGCGTTCAATTTCCGGGGGATAGATGTTCATGCCGTTGCGTATTATCAGCTCTTTTTTTCTCCCCACTATATAAAGATTGCCGTCTTTGTCGAACTTACCGAAATCACCGGAAAAGAACCATTCATTCTTGATGGACTTTGCGGTTTCTTCCGGTAGATTATAATATCCCAGCATTATATTGGGGCCTTTGATAATAATTTCGCCGACTTCTCCCACCGCCAGTTCATTCTCGTTATCGTCAATGATCTTTATGCTATTAGACGGCATCGGCTGTCCAACGGACCCTATAATTACTGGCGCATTGGGGTTGTTTAACGCCGCAACCGGGGAACATTCGGAAAGTCCGTAGCCCTCATAAATATTCAGGCCCATCTTCTCTTTGAAAAGTATATTAGTTGAAGGCGGCAGGGGGGCAGCGCCGGAAACGCAGACCTTCAAGGGGCTGATATAACGGAAGATCTTGGGAAGATTTGCCTTCGCAATGGCGTTAAATAGAGTGGGGATGGCAACCAGCCAGGTTATCCTTTCTTTAACCATGGTCTTTATGATGAGCTTTCCATTGCTCAGATCATCCATGAATATCATTTTTATTCCCCATATCAGAGGCAGAATAAATGTTATTGTATAAGAGTAGGCATGAAAGAGGGGCAGTAGCGTAAAAAGCCTTTCTTTGTGGCTGACGCGGGTAACTTCAATAACATCTTTAACATTTGAAAAGATATTCCGATGAGAAAGCATCACGCCCTTCGGTCTTCCTGTTGTTCCGGAAGTATATATTATTATGGCGGTATCGTTGAATTTAACGGGATAGGTGATGTCCATATTGCTGTCGCTGCAATTCTCCAGCTCGTCGTTCAAAACGGGATAACCCTCTCCCTTATCCAGAAGGATCATAGAATCCAGGATGTTCTGAGTAACCAGTCCTTCCATCTTGACGGCGAAAGATTCCTGAATGAAAAGGACCTTAACTCCGCTGTCCTTGATTATGTATTCTACCTCGTCATAGCTTAGAAGATAATTGATCGGGATCACCGTGATCCCCATTCTCAAGGCGGCGATATTGATGATGGCGAACGGCGGGATATTTTTTGACAGAATAGCGATCTTATCCTTGTATTTCAAACCGAGATTGTTCATATAATTGATCGCTTTATTAGAAAGCCGGCGCAAGTTCGCGAAGCTGTACTTCTGCTTATAATATTTGAGAGAGGTCTTTGATGAGTACTTCTTAAAGGATCGTTCGATGCCCTCTTTTAATGTTTCGAGTTCGCGCATTATTACAGCCCCAGCTTATCCCGGGTTTCCTGAGGGATCATATCCGGGGTCCAGGGAGGGTCGAATACCAGGTCGACCACAACGCTCTTTGCCTCTTCCAATTCCTCGACCGAACGCTGAGCTTCCTGTGTAAGATATGATGCCATGGGGCATCCCGGTATCGTAAGGGTCATTGTTACCTTGACATGTCCCGGATCTGGGATGGTGATGTCGTATATTAGACCCAGGGAAACTATGTCTATGCCGATCTCGGGGTCCAATACCTTTTCAAGTTGGCTTTTAACCTCTTCTTTTGTGATCATATATTTACCTCGTGAACAAATTATATTTTAAATGTTAAAAAATAGCAAATAATGCTTCGCAGAGCACAAGGGGCAAGTGGGAAGGGGTATACGATGGATTAAGAAGTGTGAAGTGTGGTGTGTGAGGTGTAAAGTGGGAGAACCAGGATGAAATACAACTGGATCCCACGGTCGCCAACTCCCTCTGGATGACACTTTCCACTTCTCTATTTCCTTCCCGCATCCACTCAACGGGAGCCCGGCAGCGCCGG
>JAGLWT010000112.1 GCA_023133295.1 bacterium
TTGAATACGAAACAAAATAGCATCAGCCATTGTTATCGTCTTTATGAATCAGAGCACTAATTCACGCCGTCATGGTGTTTTCCATATTCTTCGGCTATAAGACACGCGGCAGATCAAAATCCGGATATTACTTCGTGGCAATGCTGCTTGGGCGGGCAGTACTCTTCACCTCCTTCCTTATTACGGATATCCGTATCTTCATTGTTTATATTTTCCTCTTTTTCAGCTTCAACTCCATTGTATCTCCCGGTGTCAACGCGATCATGCAATCCTTATTCGATGATTCCAATAGGGGAAAGTTCTTCTCAAAAATGAGAATGGCAGCTTCATTTACTGCTATGATAGTATCCTATGGTACGGGAAGGCTGCTTGATATTTCACATTCCTGGTTCCTTCCGCTTTTCATTGCCGCCGGACTTCTGGGCAGTATTTCATTCGGGATATTGATCTACATAGATAAAAAGATAAAATACCGCCCCTTCAAGGTGAAGGAAAGAAAATTCGGGCTTGTGGTGAGTATTTTCAAGAAGAATCGCGAATTTCTGAAATTCGAGTCCTTATTCATGGTATATGGATTCGGCTTCATGGCAATGCTTCCCCTGGTGCCGGAATACCTTATCGGGGTTATGGGCTTTTCCTACTCTCAGATGGGTTTTGTGAAAGGCCCCTTGACGCAAATATTTATCGTCCTCTTCATCCCATTGGCGGGTGCGATCTACGATAGGACAGACCCTTGGTATATCTTCCGCTACTCGCTGATATTCCTGCTCTTTTACCCGCTTTCATTTCTTTTGGTCGATCTGGGCATTGGCGGGGAAATGTTGATATATGCGGGTTTTCTGTCACTTTCTCTCGGCCTTGCGGGGATAACTCTGGTCTGGAGTCTGGGATCGATCTTCTTTGCCAAGGATGAGGATTCAACGATGTATCAATCAATTCATGTAGCGTTAACAGGGATCAGGGGGCTTTTCGGCCCGACCCTTTCTTTTCTCCTGCTGAGACTTTTCGGTTTCCGTGTCGCCTTCGGTTTCTCTTTCCTCATGTTCCTGCTCGCCTTCATTGGCGCTAGCGTGCACCACAAGCTTCGCAGTGCACCAGTGGAACAGGGGACAAGTGGATAAATACAATGAATAATTGGGAAATGAACAATGAATAATTGGAGATTGGAATAAAAAACTCACAGTGAATATAGGTTAATTGGGAAAGGGCGGCTTGCGCGGCGTGTCATCTTGAGTGAAACGAAAGATCCATCAGGTATTTACTTCTTGTGTTTTCCCCACTGTTCATTTCTTCATTGTTCACTGTTCACTATACCTAAGCCTATCACCTTATCATCCTATCACCCATTTCTCTTACTTCCTTCTGCACTTGTGCCTTGTGCACTTGTTGCTTGTGCTCTGCGAAGCTTAGCCTTTGAACTTGGAACGCTGCGTCTCTGCGCAGCAGCATTCTTAACTTCTGGTACCACTATTTTGTAATAATTCTAAATGACTGAATCGTCATTATCGCCTATTATATCTTTACTTATGAAGTATTATAAAGGTAAATTATGCCAACTATGCCAACCACCGTCCCCATTTCTGTTTCCAATATGCCCGAAGGGAACGGGAAATACGGGAAAGAGGATATCCGGAAAAGAGGAAAAAGAGGAAATCGGAAGTATTCCAGAAGGAGGATGAAAATTGCTGGATGAGGCCCGCTGATTTTATAATTACTATTTGGAAGAGTGAGTTGTATAGTATTGAAAAATCCACCTTTTCGTTTGACTTTTATCTGAATATGCGTATAATCAATCAGCGGGTTTGAATAATATCTCTGTTTTATGATATTGAAATATTTATGCAGATAAAAATTGGTTTTTCCCCTTATGATTCAAAGGCAATTGATTTGAAATTGTCGTACATAAAGCAAGTCCAAGGGTTCATTTATCATAACCTCTCACCACATTACGCAGAATTTCTTCATTCATCCGGCTACCCTTACGAGAAAAGGATATTTAAAATGTTTTCCTTTTCAAGACTGTTGGGTCATTATCGGATCATGAGAAGAAGCGGAACCATAGTCTTTGATAATAATGTTGATCTATATTTTTCGACTCCCGATAATAAAATAATCGAAGATCTTGCATCTAATCTTATGAAGGGTGACAAATTCAAGCTAGGAAGTAACAATGTGAAACTAAACTCAATAACTGTTTTGAAAAACCCAAAAATTGAGAAGAAAAACATAATTAAAATGCTATCTCCAATCACCGTTTACAGTACACTTCTCACCCCGGATAGCAGGAAAAAAGTGTATTACTATTCTCCTTTTGAGAAGGAGTTCCCCCAGATGATATCCGAGAACTTACGGAAAAAATACACGGCATTTACGGGAAAAGACCCAAGGAAAATGAGTATTTCATTAGTCCCTAAACGAGTCAGCAAGAGAAATGAGCACATAGTTAGGTATGGGGATTACATAATAAAAGCATGGGATGGTATCTATGAAATGTCCGGGAGTAAAACATTGATGAAGTTAGCTTACAGCGCCGGGTTGGGCGCAAAAAATCCACAGGGATTCGGGCTGTTTGAGATCTATTATCCGAAAAATAGAAAGAGGAAGGAAAATGATTGAGGCGATTAAAGAAATCGGAGAGTATATAATTCAAAAGAAAGAGAAGAACATTGAAGAACCATTGGATATTTTAATTGATAATCCAGAAAGCAATCCCAAAAAACCCTCTTATAAGAATATTCTCTTGATTCTTTTAAAAAAAGCAAATGGGGGATTTGACTACAAAGGCATTGATATTGAGGAATACAGTCATGGAAAGTTAGATAGATATCTGTATAAAAAGAGCGGCGGTTCAAATAGCCCAGATATAACCCCTACATCAAGAGTAACTGAAATTTCCAAAACCTTTGTGAAAAAGATTTTGAAATGGTTCAATAATTATACTGCACAAGAGCCTAATGAAAACACAAATTTTTTGGTAAAAGTTGGGAATTGCCTGAGAAATAATAAAGATAAAATTCTGGATGACTTAAAGGAGAAACATTCAGGGATTGACAGAAAGGAAAAATCAATTATCACACTGAAAATTGATAATCGATACATCGGAGAGTACGATATTATTAAAGAAATATTGCTTGAAGAATCCATTATAGGATTTTATTCAAAATACGGAAAAATTTCAAAGGCAGAAAACATGATTTGCTCTGTGTGTAATGAAAAAAAGTCAGAAGTTTATGGTTTTGTAGATACTTACAAGTTCTATACTGTGGACAAACCGGGATTTGTTAGCGGTGGTTTTCAACAAAAGGATGCATGGAAAAATTATCCAGTATGTTTAGAATGTGCGTTAAAACTTGAAGCAGGCAAGAAATACTTGCAGGAGAACCTGAATTTTAATTTTTATGGATTTAACTACCAGTTGATTCCAAAATTTATCAACAGAGAATATTATGAAAACAAAAAAGATATTTTTGAGTTAATTGAAGGTTGGCGTGATCCAAAATTTAACAAAGAAGGGCGAAAGGGATTTGCTCAACTTACGCAGGACGAAAATGAGATATTAGAATTAATGAGCAAACAAGAAAATTACCTGAACATGAATTTTATGTTTTATGAAGCACCAAACGGTTACGATGGTTCTGTATTTAATATTTTACTGTATATTGAAGATATCTTACCATCACGGTTAAGAAGGCTCTTTGAAATAAAAAGGGAAGTTGATAAAATTAATATTTTTAAAGATTGTATGGTTCCGATATTCGAGAATAAAAAGAAAACAGGTGAAAAATCATTAGAATTCAACTTTGGTATACTAAGAACATTTTTTAGAAAAGTAAGTGATAAAAGAACCTACAATAAGTACTTTTTAGATTTAACTAGCAAAATATTTACAAGTAAACCAATTGATTACTATTTTCTATTACAATTTATTATGCTAAAAATAAGAGACGAATTTGTTAATAATAATCCGACTAAAATTTCAACTCTTAAAGGATTTATGTTGTTAAATTATCTCAATAAATTAGGATTGGTAGAATTGGGTCAAAAGAGCAAAAAGGAGGTTAAAATGAATGATAATAACAAAAGAGATGTTTCGGCATCGGGCAAAATCAAGGAAAAAACGGATGGATTCTTTAAAAAATTTGCTGATTTCTTTGACAGTGACGCGAAAAAAGCGATATTCTTGGAAGGTGTTTTAACGCAATTCCTATTGAATATTCAATATCAAGAGCGAAATGCTACACCTTTCAGAGTGAAATTAAAAGGATTGAAATTGGATGAAAAACAGGTAAAGAAACTTTTACCGGAAATACAAAACAAGTTGGAGGAGTACGGTAAAAATTACTACAGAACATTGGAGTCAATAATATCTGATTATTTTGTTTCAGCAGGAAATGGATGGAAATTAACAAACGATGAGATAAGTTTCTATTTTGTGCTTGGAATGAATCTATCAGATTTGTTTAAAGTTAAAGCAGATGAAAATGAAATAGAGGAGGAATAAAATGAGCGAAAACATTAAAAACAGATCGGAGATCATCTTTCTGTATGACATCAAGGATGCGAATCCAAATGGTGATCCATTGGATGAAAATAAGCCGCGCATTGATGAAGGAACAGGAATAAACATTGTAACAGATGTAAGGTTGAAGAGGACAATAAGAGATTACCTAATGAACTTTAAGGGAAAAGAAATATTTGTGAGGGAAATAACAGATAATCAGGGTAAGATACAGGATGCAAAACTTAGAGCGAAAGACTTTTTAGAAGATGTTAAAGATTTAGAAGCCAAGGGCTTTAATGAACAGAAGAATATCATAAAGGGCAAAATTGTTGAAAGTTGTATAGATGCCCGTTTATTTGGTGCAACAATACCTCTTGAATTAAAGGTAAAAGAAAAAAATAAGTTTAAGACTGTAAAAGGGTCAATTACGCTAACCGGACCTGTCCAATTCAGGATGGGCAGGTCTTTACACAAAGTAGAGATGAAACACATAAAAGGAACTGGTGCATTTGCATCAAAGGCAGGAGTAACACAAAAAACTTTCAGGGAAGAAGATGTTTTACCATATTCATTAATTTCATTTTATGGAATTATTAATGAAAATGCGGCAAAATACACAAACCTCTCAGAAGATGATGTAAAGCTACTTTTAGATGGAATATGGAACGGAACGAAAAATCTAATTTCCAGAAGCAAAGTAGGACAGCTGCCTCGGCTCCTTTTTAAAGTAAATTATAAAGAAGATAATTACCATATCGGCGATCTGGACAAAATGATAAAGTTAAAATCCGAAAAGAACGATGAACAAATCAGGGATATTTCAGATATAATTCTTGATGCAAGTGAATTAATAGAGGTGTTGAATACAAACAAAGACAAGATCGAATGCATTGCCATAAAAAAAGATGGTAGGGTAAACATTGACTTTAGCGGTTTAGATAATACCATAAAACCAAACGAAATAGAAATCAACTAAAGGAAGATGTAGGAGATAGAAGAGTAGAAAGTATGAAAGTATTGATATTTGATGTATGGGGTGATTATGCTCATTTTCGTAAAATTTACACTACCACATCTCCTCTTACATACTCAATTCCGACCAGAACTTCTTTATGTGGATTAATAGGGGCAATAATTGGGTTAAGTAAAGAAAACAATAGCTATTTAAACTATTTTCATCTTAATCAAGCCAAAATAGGATTACGAATAGTTAATTATGTTAAGAAAGTACATATTGCCGAAAATCTTATCCACACAAAAGATGCAAAAGGGATTGGAATGAACCTAATAACCACAAGAGCACAAATTAGATTTGAATTTCTTAAGGATCCCAAGTATAGAATTTATTTCTGGCATAATGATAATAAGTTCTACAACCGACTAAAAAAGAATTTAGTGGAACACAAATCCGTTTATACTCCCTGTCTTGGTTTGAGTGAGAATATAGCCAATTTTGGATATATTGGAGAAGTTAAGGCAGTGGAAAAAAGTACGAAGGATGACTTTATCCAAATTCACTCGGTTGTGACAATGGAAAAAATTTCAGAAAAAAATGGTATAAATTTTGAGGTTCAGGAAAGAGAATATTTTTCGGAAAATCTGCCCATTGAAATGAATCAAGAGAGGATTGTTACAAAATATGGCAAAATTCTTATAGAAAGGAATGGGAATCCGTTAGAAGTAAAAATGCAAGAATCTTATTTTGAGATAAATTATAATAATGGAAAAAAAGAAAACATTGTTTTTATTGAATGATCTTAAATCTCACCCGGATAAATCGCTCTTTACTCATCTGAAAAATGTTGGAGATTTGTCAAAGAAAATAGTAAAATCGAAGAAATTGAATCTTGATGAGTTCATTAATTCTGAAACTCTACAGGAAATTTCATATTTAATTGGCATAACACATGATTTTGGGAAATCCACCAAATATTTCCAACAGTATATAACCGAAAAAGACGAAGTAGAAAGAGTAAAACTAAAAAATAGGCCAGAAACACATCACGCATTCTTATCATCTATATTTACTTATTATACTGTTAAAGATTATCTTTCCCGAAAGGATTTAGATGAAAAGGAATACTACAAATATCTTCCGATACTAAGCTTTCTCGTAGTAAAAAGGCATCATGGAAATCTGGATAATGCAAAAGATGAAACTTATGCTTTTGATGACAATGAATATAAAATCTTTGAAAAGCAGATTAACAACATCGAGTTTGAAAAATTAAGTGAGATATATTTAAAACTTTATTCAAAGTACGAGATAGATGTTAATAATTTTAGATGCGAAGAGGTTGCCAAAGAGATAAACACAAAACAAAAAAAGGCAGTTAGAAAATTAGAAAGCGAGGAAACCTTATTCTACTATTTCACAACTCTCTTGCTTTACTCCGTGCTTTTGGATGCAGATAAAACAGATGCCGCAAATTTAATGCCAGTAAAACGAAGGAATATCCCAAGTGGTATTGTCGATAGGTATAAGAAGAAAAAATTTGGTAAGCCAGAAAATAAGATAAATGAAATACGGGAAAATATTTACAATGAAATTATTTCAAGAGTTGCCAAATCGGATTTAGATCGCGATAAAATTCTATCACTAAATGTTCCTACTGGAACAGGGAAGACTTTAACTTCTTTATCCTTCGCTCTCAAATTAAGAGAACGACTTGAAAAAGAGAAGAATTTTAGTCCGAGAATAATATATTCCCTTCCTTTTCTGAGTATAATTGACCAAAATTACGATGTTTTTAACGATGTATTAGGTAATCCAACAACTGATATACTCTTAAAACACCACTACCTTTCAGATGTTTCCTACAAGACAGAGGACGAATTCGAGAATATTGAACTTGAAAAGAACATTAGCAAAAGTTTGCTTTTAATCGAGGGTTGGAATTCTGAGATTATTGTGACGACTTTTATACAGTTTTTCTATTCAATTATTACAAACAGAAATCGTGCGATAAGAAAATTCCATAACATAGCAAATTCCATTGTGATACTTGATGAGGTGCAGGCAATTCCACATAAATACTGGCTTTTGGTAAAAGATACAATAAAATATTTTGCTGAACATTTCAATACCTATTTTGTTTTTGTTACTGCAACTCAGCCATTGATTTTTGATGAAGAGAAAAATGAGATAAAACCGTTAATAAAAAACAAAAAGGAGTACTTTAAAAAATTTAGCAGAGTTGATTTATTTCCCAAACTGAGGTCCATGAGCATAGAAGAATTCAAAGTGGAATTAAGAGATGGCGTATCAGAATACCCGAACAAAGATTTTCTGATAGTTATGAATACGATCAATTCTTCAAAAAATATCTACAATTTTGTTAAGGACGAATTGAATGAAATGGAAAACTCAAAGCTTTATTATCTTTCAACAAATATCGTTCCAAAAGAAAGACTGAAGCGTATAAATGAGATAAAGAAGAAAACAAAAGAAAGAAAAATTATTGTAAGCACACAACTTATTGAAGCAGGAGTAGATATAGATGTAGATATTGTTTATCGGGATTTTGCACCGCTTGACTCAATAAATCAGGTTGCTGGTAGATGTAACCGTAACTACGAACACACGAAAGGCATTGTTAGAATATTTGTGCTAAAAGAACAAAGAAATGGAACTACATATTATCCACATAGTATCTACGATGGTTTCTTAACCGTAAAAACTCAAAAAGTTTTTGAGGAAATGAAATCAGATGTATGTAAGATAGATGAATCAGAATTTTTGGAACTAAATATGTCCTACTTTGGGAAAGTTAAAGAAGGAATGAGTGATGATGAGTCAAATGATATCTTGCGTAATGAAAAGAAGTTGGAATTTGCTAAATTGTCAGAATTTGAACTAATTGAAAATGCGCCTTATAAAGTTGAAATTTTCGTTGAAATAGATGCTGAAGCAGAAGAAGTTATGGAAAAGTACCTTAAAATTATTGGAAATAATAAATTGAAACCTTTTGAAAAGAAGAATGAATTCTTAAAAATAAAGAAAACTTTCTATGAGCATGTAATTTCAGTAAGTAAGAACAAAATTGAAGGTTCTGGTCTGCCAACAATAAATCAAGTATTTAGTATCAATAACGCATTTGATGCATATTATGTTTCTAAGGAGAATTTAGAAAATTACTATTGCAATACCGGATTTATGGTTGACAATGGTAATTTTTGTTAGTATTCAGAAATATTGCTGGATGAAAAAAATAAATCTCGAAAGTAAATTGGAATATTTAAAATTATGAAGCGTTTGAGTAATATACTTAGAAGTCTTACTGAATATCCTCTTATCTATGAAAGAGGAATAAAATAAGGGGAAAGAAGTGATGAAAATCAATGGAACTCTGATATGGTATTATTTTATTTGCAAAAGAGAAGTGTGGCTGATGTCACATCAGATAAACGCTTATCAAGATAATGATCTTCTTGAGATAGGTCGGGTGATACACTCTGAGAGTTATAAAAGAGATAAAAAAGAGATTCAGATCGGGAATATGAAATTTGATATTATGAGGAAGGAGAACGGAGAATTGCTGATAGGTGAAATCAAGAAAAGTTCCAGATATGTATCTTCTTCCAAGATGCAACTTGCGTTCTATTTACGGGAGCTCAGGGATAAATACCAGATACATGCAAAGGGTCGACTGCTGTTTCCTAAAGAAAAAAAACAGATAGAAGTTGAACTAAATAGTCAGATGGAATATGAATTAGATATGGCTGAGCGAGAAATATTTGAAATTATGCAGGCGGAACTCCCTCCTCCTTTAGAGAAAAATAAATTTTGTAGTAAATGTGCATATAAAGAGTTTTGCTGGAGTTAGTGCGAATAAGACGAATTGGGGAGAAGGTGAAAGCAGTGCGAATAGGGTGCGAATAATACGAATGGAAAAAATAAAAATGGAGATGAAGTAATATGGGTAAATCAAAGATCATTTTCCCGGAACTTTCATACAAAATAATGAAAGTAATCTTTGAAGTTCATAATGAATTAGGACCTGGATTTATGGAAACTATTTATCATAAAGCGCTTATTAGTGAGCTTGAATTAAATAATTTTGCTGTAGAATGTGAAAAGATAATTCATATATCTTACAAAGAGAAAAAAATTGGTACACATAGGTTAGATATTGTTGTTGATGGTAAAATTATTATTGAGTTG
Source organism: bacterium (assembly GCA_023133295.1). Lineage (GTDB taxonomy): Bacteria > AUK180 > AUK180 > AUK180 > AUK180 > JAGLWT01. Next base: position 9,666 of record JAGLWT010000112.1, read on the forward strand.
AAAACAGTAGAAAGCATTTCTATACATTATAAAAAACAATTAATTTCATATCTAAAACCAACAGGATACAAACTTGGGATTTTAGTAAATTTTCCGAAGAGCAAGGTGGAATATTACCGTGTCATTAACAAGTAATATACTATCTTTGAGTTGTTTGATATTATTTGTGCCATTCGTGTTGTTATTTGGAGTATTCGCACCATGAGAATAAATTTGTATCATTCACCATTATTAGAGGTATTCGCACCATGAGAATAAATTTGTATCATTTACTATTATTCGAGGTATTCGCACCATGAAAAAGACAATCTATATCTTCTCAAATGGCCAAATCAGGAGAAAGGACAATACTCTGATTTTTGAATCAGAAAAAGGGAAGAAGTATTTTCCGATTGAGAACATCAATGAGATCCAGGTCTTTGGCGAAGTTACACTAAATAAAAAATTGCTGGATTTTATCAGTCAAAATCAAGTCATCATGCACTTCTTTAATTATTACGGCTACTATTCAGGGAGTTATTATCCCAGAGAACACTATAATTCCGGTCATATGATCATCAAGCAGGCGGAGACTTATTTGGACCATGCAAAAAGATTGGCGCTTGCGAAGAAATTTGTTTTCGGATATGCGCAAAATGCGCTACAAAATATCAAGTATTATGAGAAAGAACAAGAAAACTTGAAATATGCATTATCTGCAATAGACTCCTTGATAGAGGAAGTGGATAATCAGGCTACGGTAAACGAAGTTATGGCAATAGAGGGAAATATACACGAGGTATATTATAAATGTTTCAGTAAGATCATTAAAAATAAGGATTTTTCGATGGTAAAAAGGGAAAAGCGGCCACCATCAAATGAATTGAATGCGCTCATAAGTTTCTGCAATAGCATGGTGTATTTGACAATATTAAGTGAAATCTATAAGACGCATCTGGATCCACGGATAGGATATTTGCATACATCCAATTTTAGAAGGTTCTCATTAAATCTCGATGTTGCTGAAATATTTAAACCACTATTGGCGGACAGATTGATCTTTCGAGTATTGAACAAGGGTATGATCAAGAAGAAAGATTTCGAAGGCAAATTAGGAGGGGTTTATTTAAAGGAAGGTGGACGGAAAATAATAGTAGGAGAATATGACCGCACCATGACAACGACAATCAAAGTCCGTCACATTTCAAATAAAGTTTCCTATCGGCGATTGATACGGCTTGAACTGTACAAGATAGAAAAACACATAATTGGTGAGAAGGATTACGATCCGTATGTATCAAGGTGGTGAATGAGTTGCGAGTTGCGAGTTATGAGTTGTGAGTTAAAATACAAGTGAAAAGCAGTTTTGAAGATGACAAATATGCTAAGTCTAAGTAATATGAAAGAAATAATAAAGAAGGTATAATGAGTAATTATAAAAATTTAAAAGTTTGGCAAAAAGGTATTGATTTCGTTTTGGAAATTTACAAAATTACATTAAAATTTCCTCCTGAGGAAAAATTTGGATTAATTTCTCAAATGAGAAGAGCAGCTGTTTCTGTAGCAAGTAATATTGCTGAGGGTTCAACATCTCATTCTAAAAATGATTTTGCTAGATTTATTGGTATCTCAAAAGGATCATTAGCAGAACTTGAAACACAATTATTAATTTCTTTTAAACTTGGTTTTATAACAGAAGATATTTATAAAGAAATAATTAATTGTTCAGAGGAAATATCTCGCATGCTTTCAGGGCTTAAACACTCATTAATTAGATGAAAAAAATGTAAAAATGATAAAAAGCTTGGAACTTAGAATTCTGGACTCGAAACTTGGAGGAAATTTGTGTACATAATTTTAGTCTATGATATTGGAGAGAAACGGGTAGGAAAAATGCTCAAGGTATGCCGTAAATATCTTAATTGGGTTCAAAACTCAGTATTTGAAGGAGAGATAACTCCCGGTAAGTTCGCCTCGCTGCAAGCTGAACTGAAAGAGAAAATGGAAAAGGATGAGGACTCTATCCTTATCTATTTACTTAGAACGGAGAAAACCCTGAAAAAATTAGTAATGGGTGTTGAAAAGAATGATCCAAATGAAAACATCATATAGTGCGAATAGGACGAATGAGAACATCATATAGTGCGAATAGGACGAATAGAAAAGAGTAGTGCGAATGATGATCAGTATAAATACAGAAATGTTGTCAGCGACCTATAGTAGCGTAAAAACTCTGGGAGATCGCTGACATGGAGTTTCCCCAATATATTTAGTAGTTAGCATGATTGAATGAAAATTGTTGGAAAAGTATTGATTTATTTCAAAATACTAACTATAATAAGTATGGGATATAAAGTGGGTTATTATCCTACCTATAAGGAATTGAAACTGTGTAACGATCTTTCTGATGTATTCCCATGAATACCCGTTATTATCCTACCTATAAGGAATTGAAACAAGGGTATATATGGAAATGATCTGCCGCAGATGTTGTTATTATCCTACCTATAAGGAATTGAAACCTCCTATTGCATTACTATACTCTTCTTCAAACCCCGTTATTATCCTACCTATAAGGAATTGAAACTGGAGATGGTTATGTCGGCAATAAAGGGCAATGACATGTTATTATCCTACCTATAAGGAATTGAAACCGACATATACAAACAAGTGGTAAAGGTCCATAAATAGTTATTATCCTACCTATAAGGAATTGAAACTAGATACAATCTGTCGCTACTTGATCCGTTCGGCGGTTATTATCCTACCTATAAGGAATTGAAACCAGGAATTTGTGAATTAAAATATGATGCAATGGAAGTTATTATCCTACCTATAAGGAATTGAAACCAATAATACCAAGAACAATCGCGAGGTTCATTTCCGTTATTATCCTACCTATAAGGAATTGAAACTGACCACAGAATAAGTGGTAAGCGATTGAAATGTATGTTATTATCCTACCTATAAGGAATTGAAACCAAAAAAAGCAATACGATTGTAGAGCCTTCCAGAAGTTATTATCCTACCTATAAGGAATTGAAACAATGATGTTCATGTTATCCAGTACGAAAATTCGTACGTTATTATCCTACCTATAAGGAATTGAAACCAGCCTTAAAAATATATGTTCTCAGAAGAAGCATTACGTTATTATCCTACCTATAAGGAATTGAAACAACCTATAAACACTCTACTTAAATCAGCACAAGCAGAGTTATTATCCTACCTATAAGGAATTGAAACGCAGGTGATTTAGTGAATAGTGTTAAGTCAGATATGTTATTATCCTACCTATAAGGAATTGAAACTTGTAAGACACTTGACAGTTTAGACATGCTAAGGTAGTTATTATCCTACCTATAAGGAATTGAAACTAATAACGATAGTGAAACATTCGAAGTCGAGCATGGTTATTATCCTACCTATAAGGAATTGAAACACGAAAAGGGCGAGGATCTCGCCCCATATTTTCTGGCCGTTATTATCCTACCTATAAGGAATTGAAACTAGCACGCATTTTGGGTATTGTCAAGTCCACTAATCGTTATTATCCTACCTATAAGGAATTGAAACCTGGAAAGCGCTGCGGCAACCCGGGGGTCGATCGCGGTTATTATCCTACCTATAAGGAATTGAAACTATAGTGAAGGTTGCATTAGATCATGGGATAATTACAAGTTATTATCCTACCTATAAGGAATTGAAACTATTAAAAAAGCAAAAGAAGAATTGAAAAAAAGGAAGTTATTATCCTACCTATAAGGAATTGAAACCTCAAACAAAGCATTCATAAGACCTAATCTTACGGAGTTATTATCCTACCTATAAGGAATTGAAACACGTTAATGCTCAGTGAATAAGTATCAAGATTATGGCGTTATTATCCTACCTATAAGGAATTGAAACTGGTCAATGGTGCATTGAGCGAATATGGATTGAATAGTTATTATCCTACCTATAAGGAATTGAAACCAGACAATGTAATGAGCAACATGATGAAAAATGATGGGTTATTATCCTACCTATAAGGAATTGAAACTATTATAGTTCCCGGAAGAAAAATTGCTCCTCCAAGTTATTATCCTACCTATAAGGAATTGAAACCCCGCTGAGAATGTTCCACATGAAGCAAGCTGACGGTTATTATCCTACCTATAAGGAATTGAAACAAACATTCACAGGATCAAGTAGAAGGGGAGAGAAGAGTTATTATCCTACCTATAAGGAATTGAAACCAGGCCAATGCGGCTCAAAAAAGCATGAAGCTGACCAGTTATTATCCTACCTATAAGGAATTGAAACGATGAATGGATTGACACTTGCCAGCAGAGATGGGGGCGTTATTATCCTACCTATAAGGAATTGAAACTCAGCCGATCGGGGAGTTGTCAGCCGTTGTCTTTGTGTTATTATCCTACCTATAAGGAATTGAAACCAGAGAAGAAAGAAGGCGTTCATCTGTGTTTATCCGCGTTATTATCCTACCTATAAGGAATTGAAACCAATTATGACAGTAGCAGTTTTTGCGATTTGTGACAGTTATTATCCTACCTATAAGGAATTGAAACGAGCATTCAACAGGGCGGCTTGAATGCGTGAGCGTGTTATTATCCTACCTATAAGGAATTGAAACAATAAATGCGAATATCGGGTCATTTTCACATACATGTTATTATCCTACCTATAAGGAATTGAAACTACAGATAGTTATTTGTGCCGGCGAAAAGGATCTCCCGTTATTATCCTACCTATAAGGAATTGAAACTCAGAAACCACAGAAGCTAATCAAGGCCAATGAAAGTTATTATCCTACCTATAAGGAATTGAAACACGCTTACGAGGCCTCTGTCTGGGATGGTATTGCAAGTTATTATCCTACCTATAAGGAATTGAAACCGAGATCCTTCCTCCGATGATTGGCGAACATAGATGGTTATTATCCTACCTATAAGGAATTGAAACCGATGAGTGGAAAACAAAGCTGTCTGCAATGAATATGTTATTATCCTACCTATAAGGAATTGAAACTCGAGAATCGCAACATGCCAATGACGGCAACTACAGTTATTATCCTACCTATAAGGAATTGAAACTTGTGAGCCAATTACTTACTGCTCGGCCGGCGGCAGTTATTATCCTACCTATAAGGAATTGAAACTAATCCCCTATGATATTCGATAGATAAAAAATATCCTTGTTATTATCCTACCTATAAGGAATTGAAACAAGCGAGAGTTTGAAAGGTACGAAAAGAAATGTAAAAGTTATTATCCTACCTATAAGGAATTGAAACAAAGAAAATATTGCTTGGTCAAAACGCTCATTTTGGTTATTATCCTACCTATAAGGAATTGAAACCTGTAGCACTCTTTGTTGGGTATTCTTTAATGACAAGTTATTATCCTACCTATAAGGAATTGAAACCAGGAATATTCATTCCTTCATCAAAAATATTTGTAAGTTATTATCCTACCTATAAGGAATTGAAACGTGAATAACCACTAAAAATAGCCCGCAAAACTACCGTGTTATTATCCTACCTATAAGGAATTGAAACCACTTAAAAAGCTGCATAGCTTCCTTTATATTCCCGTGTTATTATCCTACCTATAAGGAATTGAAACTGAATGTGGTCTGATAGCCCTGCAGCTCCATGGCGGGTTATTATCCTACCTATAAGGAATTGAAACTTCTTCAGTATTCCATGCCCCGAGAGTACATCCTGAGTTATTATCCTACCTATAAGGAATTGAAGCCAAATAAGCAGAAAGTAAGGGCATTAACAGTTTTAAGATGTTCCCCACATGCGTGGGGATGAACCGATTTTCAGGTCTATATACCTTGCCTTATTCAGATTGAGAACAACAAAGAGAGAAATAGATACTTCACTGCGTTCAAGATGACAGAGCTCACCCTTTACCCCTCTCCACCTGTCAACAGATCACCCTGTTAGCAATATTTTAAGTCATTATAGTTTTTCAATATTAAATCTTCAAATGTCGGTAGAAAAGACATTTATAATATTTTTTTAAAGGAATAAAAAATTAACATTATGATGTTGAAATAACAGTGATTTTTTTTTAAAATAGATACAAACTTAAAGCCATTATTGCCATTCCTAAAATAGTTCCCGATATTGCTATATGCCCTTTGCTATTCTCAAAAGATAATGGTAAAAGTTCATCAAAACTGATAAATACCATTATTCCGGCAACAAAAGCAAGAATAAAGGACAAAACAAAAGAAGTAATAAATGGTCTCAATATCAAAAAGCCGATAATCGCACCAATAGGTTCAGCAATTCCAGAAAAGAATGAGTAGAAAAATGCTTTTTTTCTGCTTTTTGTCGCATAGTATATGGGCATTGAAACCGCGATCCCTTCAGGGATATTATGTATGGCAATGGCAAAACAAAGTGTTATACCCAAATTTACATCTTTTACCGACCCCATGAAAACGGCTAAACCCTCGGGGAAATTATGAATTGTTATGCCAAGTGCTGTAAATACTCCTGCTGTCATGAGTTTCCTATTTTTTTTATCAACCTTTACATGTTCTTCAATATATTCGTGGGGAATAAGAAAATCAATGAGCATAATAAATAACATTCCGGAAAAAAAGGCGATGTTTCCTTTCAGAAAACCAATTTCCGAAACGGATGACGAAAGGAGTTCTACAAATGAAACATAGATCATTACACCTGCTGAAAATCCAAGGCAGAACTGAAGATAACTTTTGTTAAATGTTTTAGTAAATAAAGAAATTAAACTTCCGATACCTGTGGAAATACCTGCTATGAATGTGAGTAATAACGGAAACCAAAACCCGGATTCATTCATTTCTTAATTATTCTCCTATTCTTAAAATACACTTGGGATCATTTTCCACCTGACTTTTCTTTTATATTTTTCATATTTTTTCCCATACTTTTTTGATAGATCTTTTTCTTCAAAATATATAATTGGTAAATAGAGAATTGTATAGAGAATTGAAAACAGAAATCCGTACAAAGAGTTAAAAAGAGCAGCCATTCCAAATGCTAATAAAGCATTACTCAAATATAAGGGATTTCTAACAACGCTATATATTCCTGTTGTAATTACCTTTCTTTTACTTTTTAAAGCCGGCATTGTACCTATCTTTTTTTGCGCCATTACTTTTAAAATGAAATTTAGCAGTAAAAACAATATTCCAATAATTAATGAAATAGATTCCGTAACCGGAATTTCGGGTCCTTTTGTAAGCGGTAGTACAACAGGCGGAATTATAAATGTCATCAGAGCAAATAGTCTCATAAATAATTTCGGTATTCTGTTTTCAACTGCGGTAAATAGCTTTGAGAAAATGAACATTGTCATTACTGTTGTATAACCCACTACATAAATAGATAGATATAAGATGGGGTTGTTAAAGAAATCAATTAACATTTTTCCCGGCCTTTATCAATAATATATAGCAATGCCATCATATCTCTCTTATCCTTTATCCGTTCTTTTATTATCCTGCATTTGGACTTCCCTTTAATTTCTTCGCAAAACCTCTCGCATTTTCTAAATCGTTTTCATTAGGCCTGCCTTTACTTATTCCTCCGATAAGTTTAAATGGTCCGGCGGTATCAAATCCTCTGCAAGTAAATTCTCCAATAATATCAAAGCCCTTCTTTACCAACCTTTCTCTTGATGAGGTATGGAAGTGAGAAACCCTATGACGAACATTATGAATATAATTTCCCGCATTACTCATACCACTGGTTGAAAAAATAAACACCTTCTTGCCTTTCAAGTCGGGTAATTTATCAATTAGATTTAATAAACTTCTATGATGTTCTCCAAAATATATTCCGGAACCGAACCCGATTAAGTCATATTCTGAAAGGGTATTTATTTCTACTTCATTTGGTTTAAGCAGATCTGCGGAAAGAACTTCAGCAATTTCTTTTGCAACTATTTCAGTGTTCTTATGATGTATTGAAATACATATTACTAAAGTTCTCATCATATAATCTCAAAAAGTTCATCTGTCGAGGAATTCATAAAAATATCTTTTAGTTCATGCTTTGCCGATTTAAATTCCTTTTTCTCCTCATTCGTTGCTGTTTTCAATTTTATTTTTACTCTTATGTCAAAAAAACTGTCAGAAATTTTTTGAAATATCTCTTTCTTTACCTTTATTGTTATTTTTTCACCGGTTGATTTCCTCATAAAAACAAAAGTGTAGTTTTCTTCTGATGTTGTTAGATTACTCGTTCCTTCCGGCAACTTGATCTCAAAATCATTTCTTCTTTTCACCCTTGTTATGAATTCAAAGGTATCTTCAGCACCGCAAGTTGGTAAAGAATTTATTATCTTGAAATCCTCTCTTTTCGGTATCTCATCTTTCCAGAGTTCTGATATGGCAAGTTGTGTCGCTCTAAAAGCAATCACAACACATGGACAGATATCCCCGTGGTATTTTCCCACATCTTCCAGTGAAATTTTAAGCACACTATCCTCATCAGAAATTGATATGAAAGATATTGTCTTATCCTTTTCCTCACATCCATTGAAGATATTGAATGCAAGAAATACACAAAACATTACTGCAAATGCTTTTTTCACTTTACTATTCCTCCTATTTTATTAACTACAAAAGGCCATCTCTACTTCCCGGCAATACCACGACGAGGTGTTTTCGAATCCCAAGACTCTTACAAGCAAAATAGACTACCCTAAATAATGTAGCCTCATCTAACGGTTAGAGTAAAACATAATAATTCTAAAATGTCAAATGATTTCCTGAATTATGATGTTGCTATATGAAAATCTTAAACCCGGAGGATAGGGCAGCAAGTGCGCGAGGGACAAGTGGATAAATACAATGAATAATTGGGAAATGAACAGTGAACAATTGGAGATTGGAATAAAAAACTCACAGTGAATATAGGTTAACTGGGAAAGGGAGGCTGGCGCGGCGTGTCATCTTGAGTGAAACGAAAGATCCATCCGGTATTTACTTCTTGGGTTTTACCTCACTATTCATTATGCTTATACCTACAGACCTATCACCCTATCATTCTATAACTCGGCTATCTATTTCTCAACCTGTGAACATTGAATCTGCGAACTTGTGAACACTCCCCACGTTACACATCACACGTCACACCTCACACTGTTCGACCATACTTGCAAAAAAGGTCAGATTAATTTATAATAACGAACAGGAGAAATATATGTTCAAGAGGTTATTTTACACCTTAGTTATTATTCTATCCGTTGTTTCATTTGCCTTCGCGTCAAATACTCAGATAACCATTCTTCATACCAATGATATTCACGGAAATATCGGGGAGTCCACAGCATTCTGGATGAACCCGGAATTCCCCCCGCCGCTGGGCGGCGCGGCATCGCTCACATCCTTGATCAAAGAGGTACGCGCAAATATAGCCAAAGAAGAAGACAACCATCTGATAGTTATCGATGTCGGTGATTTCTGGCAGGGAACTCCGGTAGGGGAGAAATCAGACGGCCGTGCTGTATTGGATTTTTTTGAATTGGCCGAATACGACATGATCGTTCTTGGCAATCATGATTTTGACAAGGGGGTCGCTGCCATCAAGGAAATGGTCGCATATTCAAAAATACCCTTCGTTACCGCAAATCTGAGAGATACCGTCACCGGCGAATATCCAGAATGGGAAAATCTCCAGCCCTATATGATAAAGGAGATGGGCGGCATAAAGGTAGGTATCATCGGCATCATTACAGATGATATGCCCACATTGCTTCCCGCGGATTCGCTCGAAGGTATTGAATTCCTGCTTTCCGGCACCACCATTATGAAGTTCAGGGACCTCTTAAAAAATGAGATGGATTGTGACCTCATTATCGTTGCAGCCCACACCGGCATTTCATATAATGTTGACAATAAGTACAAGGAAAATATTGAGCTTCAGAAACTCGCGATCGCCGAAGGCCTTCAATACGGCACAACGCAGTATGTCGAATATGTTTACGAAAAGAAGGGATTCGGACTGCAGGATCATGATCTTACGGCTTTGATACCGGGGATCGATGTGCTTGTAGGCGGACACTCCCATCAGGGCCTTTACCCGCCATATGAGGATCCCAGGAATCATACACTTGTGATCCAGGCCTATTCCAAGGCTTCCGCATTGGGCCGGCTGGACCTTATAGTGGATGATGAGTATAGGCAGCTCATAGGATATAAATCAACGAATTATACGCCTTTTACGGATAGCACCGCCCCCGATAAAGAGGTCAAAAAGAAAGTGGATGAATACATCTGGGAAGCCGAGAAAGACCTGAGAAATATTGTCGCAGTTTCAGCGACACCCATGACAAGAGGAAACGATGAGACGCTTCTGGGCTCACTCATTGCCGATGCGATGAAGGAAGAGTACCGTGTGGATTTCGTTCTCTTCAACAGAGGCGGCATGAGAGCCGACCTTCCCGCGGGGCAGATATCAGGAAAGGATGTTTATCAGACACTTCCATTCGGTAATACCGCGGTCGTGATCGATATCTCCGGCCGTGACATCATCAGAATACTTCAGATCGGTTTCTCCGGACGCAGGAGGGATACTCAAATCTCCGGCGTGCGTGTCATCTATAATCCCGACCTTGAAACAAAAAATAAACTATGTTGGGCCGCCATGGAAGATGGAACCCCGATCGACCTCGATAAGACATATAAGATGGTTACATCTAATTATCTCTCCGCCGGGGCGGTGGGTTATCAATTACTCACCAAACTCCCGCAGAATGACAGCTTCACTCCATTGAGGGATGTTCTTTCGATCTATTTGAAAAAGCTTACCCCGCTTGCAAGGAAGCTGGACGGCAGGATAAAAAGGGACAGAAGCGCTGAGATGGATCCCGATTTCCAGATACAGCTGGATCATCTTGACGATGACCTTACAGCGGAGGAAACCCCAGAGAAGAAGAAGGAGATATTCACTCAGTAATTATGGAAATGAAATTAGTTTACTATGACTTAAACAGCGAACTTCAGGAATTTCATATAGAAAAGAACTACATTACCGTAGGCCGCAAAGAAGATAATGACATCGTTTTGAAGGATATATTCGTTTCCAGATATCATTGTAATCTCATTGAAGATCAGGACACCTTTTATATACTTGACAAGGGGAGTAAATATGGGACCCTTCTCAATGGGGAGCAGATCGAAAAAGCCCCCCTGAAACCAGGCGATCAAATAAAGATAGGAAATATTATCGTCCATTTTTTGGAGGCTGAAGAAAGCCTGAAGAAATGGGCGGAAAGCGGCAATGACCGTTTGGGATTCAATCTTGACGATGATCTTGAATTTATCCTGTCTTCACTTTCAGAGGGCGAGGATGACCTGAATTCCGAAATGCTCAAAGAGCTGCTGAATAAGATCAAGGTCAAACAGATCGAATATGGCAAGAAATTGAGAAATTATCAGATCATGTACCGTGTCGGGACGATGATAAACTCTATCTTTGATTTCGATATATTGATCAAGATGATCCTTGATCTTGCCTTGGAAGTTACCGAAGGAGACAGGGGATATATCATAATAAGGGATACCGAAACGAAAGAGGACAAGATCCTCTTTCATAAGAATATCGATAATCCCTCGGCTTTCCTTTCCAAAACCATGATCGGGAAGCTGGTGAAGGATAAGATACCTTTTATAGTCAATGAATCGGACCTTACTTCTTCCGGCTATGGGGAAAGTGCCCGGGCTTCCAATATCAGCTCGGCGATGCTCAGCCCGCTTCTGAACAAGAATATGGACTTCGTCGGTGCTATATATATCGACCGCAATAAACGCTTCACCTCCTTTACGGACAGCGACCTTGATCTGATGAAGATATTTTCGTCCTATGTGTCCATATCAATTGAGAACTCACAGCTTTTCGCGAAGGTGCGAAAGGAAGAGCATATCAAAAATAATCTGAAAAGATACCTTTCTTCATCTATTGTTGATACCGTGTCCCTTGAGGCGGACCTTAAACTCGGCGGCCACGAAGAGGATATCTCGATAATGTTCATCGATATAAGGAATTTTACGCCGCTTTCCGAGAAATTATCTCCGGATGAGGTTGTTTCTCTCCTGAATGGATTCTTTAACTTCACCGCAAAGTATATTTTCAAATATAAAGGCACACTGGATAAATTTATCGGGGATTGCGTGATGACCATTTACGGAGCGCCGATCAAGGATGACGATCATGCCGATAATGCGGTGAAGACCGCGCTGGAGATCAGGGATTACTTCCTTAAGGATTTCAGAAAGCAGATAAAAAAGGATTTCAAGCTTGATATCGATATTGGGATCGGCATTAATTCCGGGCCTGCCATCGTGGGTAATATAGGAACAGATGATAGAATGGATTATACCGCGATCTCCGATACGGTAAATACCGCCGAGAGGATCGAGAGTAAGTCCCGGGACGGAGCGGTATATATCTCTCGTGCCACCCGTTCGCGATTAAAGGGCAAGTACAAGATCATTTCCAAGGGCGAAATGACCCTTAAAGGGAAAGCCGCCCCCCAGGAAGTCTTTGAGGTGATCAAAAAATGAGCAATAAAATATTAGTTCTCGGCAGCGAGGGCTTTGTCGGATTATATTTAAAAGAGCATTTTAAGAGTAATGAGAATGTGTTTTTCAGTGATTATATTCAAAAAGGCGAGGACAGATACATTCAATGTGATATTACCGACCCCGCCGAGACCCTGGCGCTGGTAAAACAGGTCTTGCCCGATTCGGTCATCTATTTAACGAGCCAGAGCTCCGTGAAGCGTTCATTTGACTTTCCTCAAGAGACCTTCAAGATCAATATCGAAGGGCTTTTGAACACCTTAACTTCATTCAGAGAAGTGGATATACAGCCGTATTTCATTTATATCTCCACGATCGAGGTTTACAAGAAGGGTAACTCCAAGATCAATGAACGGCATACATATGAGTGTGACAATCCTTACTCTATCTCCAAGGCGGCCGGGGAGGATATCATTACTCTTTATAAAAAACTCGGCTTTATCAAGGGGATCATTGTTCAGCCCGTTTCCCATATAGGCCCGGGACAGTCCCCGCAATTCTCCATTTCCAGCTTTGCCAAGCAGATAGCTGAATTGGATAAAAAGGGCGGCACCGAGCTGCTTGTCGGCAATCTCGATGTATTCAGAGATGTATTGGATGTCCGTGATGTGGTTGAATTCTATCTACAGCTTTTGGAGACCCTTCCCACAGATTTCGAGAAGGTCATCGTTTCTTCCGGAAACGGTTACAATTTTAAGGATATCGTTGACAGATTGATCGAGCTATCGGGAAATGATTCAATTAAAGTAAAGGTCGATAAAAAGCGCCTGAGGCCGATAGATAATCCCTATATTGTAGCCAGCCCCTCTTATGCCTTGTCAAAATTTCATTGGCGGAATAAGATCCCGATGGATAAAACCCTTAAAGACATTCTTGATTACTGGAGATCCAAGATTTAATGCGCTGTGGCGTATTCCTGGGAACCCGGCCTGATACATTAAAACAGATTCCCGTGATATGGGAACTTCAAAAAAACAGCATTCCCCATGATATTATCGCCACCGGGCAGCATACCACGCTTCTGACTTCTGTATTGGAAGAATTCAGTCTGAAGCCGGATCATAGTTTTGAGATAAAGCGAAGCGGACTGAATGACCTTTCAGGCATACTTCTGCAGAAGCTGCACCATCTTTTCAATGAATACAAGTACGATCTTGTAATTGTTCAAGGAGACACCACTACCTCGTTGATATCCGCACTTGCGGGCTTTTATTCCGGAGCGAAAATAGCGCATATTGAGGCGGGGCTTAGAAGTTTTGACTGTAGAGACCCCTTTCCTGAGGAGATGAACCGAAAGCTGATAGGCCAATTGGCGGATCTTCATTTTCCTCCCGGAGCCGCGGCAAGAGATAATCTGATAAAAGAGGGGGTATTACCGACGGATATTCATCTTACAGGTAATACCATTATAGACTTGTTGCGGATCACAGCCGAAGAATATCCAGATCAAGAGAATAATGTTCTTATCACTCTCCACCGTCGCGAGAATTGGGGGCATAAAATGGAATGTGCCTGCAGGGTGATCGGGCGGCTTGCCGAAAAATATCCGGATAAACAATTCATTTTTCCCGTACACCCTAATCCGAAAGTAAAGGAGACCGTATATAATATTCTGGGTGATTCTCCGGTTCAATTGATCGATCCGCTCTCATACCATGATTTTATAAAACTGCTTAAGCGCGCCTATTTAGTGATCACCGATTCCGGTGGTGTGCAGGAAGAGGCGGCCTTTCTCGGAAAGCCCGTCGCGGTGATCAGAGAGACCACGGAAAGGCCGGAGATCATCGATAGCGGTGCGGGCATCTTATGCGGTACAAATGAGCAGCGGATGTATTCAATAATAGATAAAATCTTTTCTGACCCAGCGATACATAAGCAAATGAAAAAATATTTAAAAGCATATGGGGATGGATATTCATCCAAAGAGATAGTAGCGAAGATCAAAGGATATGAGTGAGTAAAGTTATAGATGAAATGAGGGATTATTTCCACAGTTTATCCCTGTTTTCAAGGAATGTCAGACTCTTTCTCGCGGGCACTTTCTTTATCGGGATCGGACAATCTGTCTTCATGCTCATGTTCAATCTATACCTGAAGGAAGCCGGATACGCTGAAGGTTTTATCGGCAGCACGCTCTCGATATCGTCATTAGGCCAGGCCCTCTTTTCGATCCCCCTCGCATTGATCATGGCAAAAATGAAGTTGAGAAAAATACTTCTGATAATCCCATTCCTCCTTATGCTGAGCTTCCTCGCTCTGACATTCGGCACGACCAAGCCCGTTATCATGACCGCTTCATTTTTCAGAGGAATATTTTTTGCTGTGATCATGGTCGTCGGCCCTCCTTTTTTTATGAGGAATTCCGGTGAGAAGGAGCGGACACATATCTTTTCCATCTCCTTCGCATTGGCGCTTGCTTCCGGAATCTTCGGAAATGTGATGAGCGGTTTGCTATACGGCTACGCCGCGAAATTCGTATCATTGGAGCTGCATCAGTACCGGGTGACATTGACAGTGGGTTCGGTGATCGCGTTCTTGGCAGTACTTGCCTTCATTTTACTTGATACAGGATCAATGGACCCTGAAAAGGACAAAAACAAGAAGATCGTCCTGAAGAATTTCCCGCTCGGCTTCATGGCGAAGATCGCATTGCCGCAATTGGTGATAGGGCTTGGTGCCGGGCTGGTCATTCCATTTTTAAATCTCTATTTCAGGGATGTGTGGGAACTCACACCAAAGCAGATCGCACCTATATTCGGTGTATCACAGGCATTCATGTTCGTGGGTATATCCCTTGGGCCTGTGCTGAAAAAGCATATGGGAATGGTGAAAGCCGTGGTACTGACACAATTACTTTCCATGCCTTTCATGTTCATTCTGGGTTTTTCCCGAGTATTCTGGATGGTGGTGATCTCATTCTTTCTCAGGGCGACCCTTATGAACATGTCACAACCGCTGATAACCAATTTTACAATGGAGAATGTCTCGAAGGAGTTCCAATTTACAGCCACCGCGATTCTTTCGTCCGCCTGGACCGGCGCATGGGTCATCTCTTCCTGGCTCGGCGGCAATATCATTGAAAGATACGGCTTTAATATCGTGTTCCTCTCCGCTATTGTCTTTTATTTCATTTCCTCGTTCCTATATATCATTTTCTTTCTGAAATCTAAAAGGAGTAAAGAATATGTCGGATGTACAGACTGACCTTAGTGCTCTGATTCAAAATACGGTAACAATGGCTGATGCTATTTTGCTAAGTACTCAAGACGCGAGGAACGCCGCATACCCACAGCGGTATGTAATCAACTTGAAAGTGTGGTGTGTGATGTTTGACGTGTCACGTGAAAAAGGAAAACAAAAACACATCCGGCAGAGAACATTGATATTGATGATGACGGAAATATTTACGGATTATTTTAATAGCGGTAATCTGTTGAAATATTGGACATTATGTGGTAAAATGGTACATATTTAGGTGGATCAATAAATGAGCAGAAAACAGACACTTATCGTCTTATTTGAAATTTTACTTCTTATTCTAGGTATATTCCTCTATTTCGCCGGTGATTCTCTCTTCTCGGGCAAGTTCTCTGAAGAAGAAGAGATACTGAGAAAGGAGATCCTCGGACTTTCAGAAAAAATAGATATGTACGAGGACTCTGACAGCAGGGAACTTTTCACTAAGAACTTCCTTGAGATCCGTAAAAGTTACAATCAACTCAGTATCACATTTGTTGAAAAGGACTATACAAATGCTCTTTCCGCATACACGGAGTTCGTTCAAGAATTAGAATCACTGAAAAGTGAAGTGGACTCCCATTATGCCGACTTGAAGGCAAAAAGAGAACAGGCGGCGGTGGAAGACGAACTTGCGCAGCTCAAGAAGGATCAGGAGAGGAAGATCGCCCAGGCGGTTTCCAAGGCAAAAAAGGAACAGGCGGTGGCTGTCGCTGCTGCTAGGAAAGAAGTGAAGACTACCGAGACAACTCCCTCAGGATCGTATACATATGCTCCTTTGAAGAAGGTATCTTCCGAACCTGCTGATGCCGAACCGGTTAAGGCCGCTACCACGCAAGCCGTAAGTATGGATAATTCTGGAAAAGTTGACATAAATAACGCATCCATCGCGGAATTAGACAAATTACCGCGCATCGGGCCTGTTAAGGCGAATGCGATTTACGATTATCGGATGGCAAACGGCGGTTTTACTTCAATTGAGGACATCGTTAGTGTAAGCGGTATCGGAGAGAAGACATATGCCTTATTGAAACCCCTGATATACTGCGGCAAATTCGGAACGGCTTCTTCCCCGGCGGTAAGCACAAGTTCTCCCGCGGCATCTCAAACATCCGCCGCGGACAAGGTCAATATAAACACCGCGGATCAGACGCAATTAGAGACATTGCCCCGCATCGGCCCCGCGACCGCCCGTAATATCATTAATTACCGTGATGAGAACGGGCCCTTTAAAACATATGAGGATATCATGAATGTTCCCCGGATAGGCGAGAAGACCTTGGCGAACATTAAACCATTTATAAAATTAGGAGATGGCGAATGAACATAAGCAACCTGATCGAGAAACTCCCAGAAAAAGAACAGAAGTATTTCATCTATCTTATCAAAGACCTCAAGGATGAAGAAAAGGAAAGATTTATCAGGGAAGTGTATGAACTTTCGGAAGTTGAACAGGACCTAATCCTGAAGATGCTTCTGAGGATGTCACCGGAACAGATCACGGGCATTATCTACAATTCCAATGATGAGGGGCCTTTGATGATACTTGGAGACGAGATATCGATGAAGCGTACCCTTCTGGCCAATAGAATAGCGTATCATCTGATCACCCGCAATATCAAGGTGGATGAGGTTCTGGGGTTATGCTTTTCGAATCTTAATGCCGGAAGTATAATCGACATGATCGGTAATTCTCTGCCGGAAAAGATGATCTTCCGAATGGATATCGATACCTTCAATTCGATCTCATTGCAGATACTGAGAGATTATGTTCTCGGAAGCCTGAATATTGAGAAGATCGGTTATAAAACATCACCGAAATTCAGGGTATTAGTGGCAAGAGAGCAATTACTTCTTTTGAAAAGGGCTTTGGAGGAATCGAAGATACCTTCCTCAGAGCTTGGCTTTTCACAGCTTGTCGGCAGCATCATAGGATTGAAAAGAGAATTGGTCTCTCCCGAAGACGCGGTGAAGCAGGCAAAGGATGACGAGGCGGTAAAGGTGGCGAAGGTATATACGATCTATCAGGACCTTCTGATAAAGAACAATACCTGTGATATCAATGATCTCGTTCGGCTTACGATACAATTGTTCAATACATCTTCAGAGGTTCTCGAATACTACAGAGGCAAATACAAGATGATCTTTATTGACGACTATCATTATTCAAGTTTTGCCCAATACCAGATGATCAAGGTACTGACCGAGGGCAAGAAGAACCTGACCTTTACATCAGGGCATAAGATAAACACATATAAATGGTCGGCGAACGCGGTAAATTATTCCAATGATTTTGGAAAGGATTTTAAAGGCAAAACGGTTGAATATGATAGAAGCGCGATAGATGTTGAGGAGATCCTCAAGCGTGAGATCTTTATTAAGACCGGCGAGAGCGTGGAAGAGATAGAGCCTGCCGAGACAGCTGACTTCAACGAATATATTGAAGGAGAGGCCCTGATCAGGCTTGAGGAGGAAGATGAGGTGAATGAATCTTCGCTTGTTATCAACTCCATCATCAGAAAAACTCAGGAAGGCACTCCTTTCGGTAAGATCGCTATCGTGGTGAGGACTAACCGCCAGATCGAAGTCCTGAAGAAAGTATTGAAAGGCGCGAATATACCTTTCTTTATTACAGGAGATAGATTGCTTGCCCGTGATGAGATCAATGATGTTATGTCATTGCTGAAAACAGTTTATTATGTTTCGGAGATGAATAGCAAGAAAAAACTTACTCCAGATGAACTGCACGACCTGAACGAATCGCTTAAAGCCATCTTCCTGAACATTATTCCGCTTCAATTGGAATTCAACACATATGTTCAATTAGAGAAAATGGCATTAGAGGCGCAAACGGATATATATTCAATACTACTGGACGATGAGAAGGAGACCGACAGGTTCAAAACCCGGTTCCCGCTTAAGGACAGAGAGATCGTAGGGTTTTTCAAAGACCTTATTCAGACGGTATCCAAAGAGATCGAAGAGTTCGATGTCGCCATTTTGATAGAGCTTCTTACCAATGAGACCAAATTCCTTGATTCTCTGGTCGCGGAGGGGAAAACCATAGGTAGAATAAAGGCCGAAAACATCAAATACCTCTACCTTTATGCCACTGAATTCATGAAGAACAATAGCAAAAAAGGCAAGGCCGGACTGAAGGATTTTGTCATGGATATCGTGGCGAAAAAGAAAAAGCAAGATGAAGAATTGAAATTACATGAAGATGATGTTAAGGTTATCACTCTTAATGCCATCGAAGATATTTCTTATCAGATCTATTATCTGATCTAGGAGGATGATTATGGGAAAGTATGACAAGTACAAAAAAACGACTGAATCCACTAACCTGGATAAATACAAGAAGCAGAGCGGGAAGAGTTTTGACGAGATCGATAAAAAACTGGATGCTAAGCCTGAAACTGCTGCTGCGCAGGAGAATAAAGCATCAATGGGTGGAAATGTGCTAATAGTTGTTCTCGGTATAGCCACCGCCATTGTCTGGGTTCTGGCGATCGGAAAACTGATCTGATAGACCGGTGATCATGAAAAAATTCATTTTATCTTTATTACTTCTTGTATGTATATTTGCGTTTGCCGGCGAGTTGAAGATCGTCTTCATCAATGTTAATCAGGGCGACGCAATGCTTATTTCGACTCCGGAAGGCAAGCATTATATTGTCGATGGGGGGCAGCCCGCATATTATGACCCCGTAAAGGATATTTATTACTCGAGATTTGACGCGGGAAGAGATGTGATCCTGCCGTACCTCGAAGCGCAGGGCATCGAGAAATTGGATGGTATCCTCGCGACGCATCCTGATGCCGACCATATAGGCGGACTGGTACATTTACTTAAGAATATGCCCGTTGATACCGTTTATTACACCGGCAAGCTCCACACCTCCAATATTTTTCAGGTATTTTTTACCCTCGCGAAGGAAAAAGGAGCCAAATATATCGAGGTGAGGGACGGTGATATATTGAAATGGTCCCCGGCAATGCTTGTAAATGTTCTTGCCCCGACCGATAAAGAGATGGATTACGCCAAAAATAATAACAATACCTCGATTGTGCTCTTTATCAAATATGGGGAAACTTCGTTCATTCTCTCGGGAGATGCGGAGAAAGAGCAGGAGGACAGGATGTCTTCGGACTACGGGCAGAATCTGAAGGCGGATCTTCTTAAATTTGGACATCATGGTTCAAAATCTTCTTCGATGATGCGCTATCTGGGGCTGATCGCTCCCAAATACGGCATAATATCCTGCGGGAAGAACAATAAATTCGGTTTTCCTCATAAGGATGCTCTTGATAGATATTATCATGCAAATCCTGATATGCTCATAGGGCGTACGGATTATAATGGACATATCGTTGCCGTCAGTGACGGCAGTAAGATCAGTTTTGAAGTCCAGAAGGGACAGATGTACACCATGGAAGAGGTTTTTGCACAGGAAAGCCTTACTATTCCCGGAAAAGCAGCGAAAACCACTACGGTGCTGCCTCCTGCGTCATCCGGTGATCTGGTGAATATCAATACTGCTTCTCAGAGTCAGCTTGAGACATTGCACAGGGTAGGTCCTGCGACCGCCCGCAATATTATAAATTACCGCAATGAGAACGGGCCTTTCAAAAGGATCGAGGATATCACAAATGTCCCGAGGATCGGACCCAAGACATTTGAGAACCTGAAAGCCCATATCACGGTCGGTGACGGTGCCGCGGCACCCTCCAGCGGAACACAGAAAAAAACCACAACCACTGTTTCTTCAGGGGCTCTGGTGAATATCAATACTGCTTCT
>JAGLWT010000113.1 GCA_023133295.1 bacterium
CTCCGAAGGAGCGACCCGACAGTCCTTATCTCTATGAACACAAGGAAGACTACAACTACCACAGCACGCATATCTTCGGTTGGGCAGAGAGAAAAGGTACGGTCGCATTGAGGGTAGTGAGTGAAGATACGGATGAAGAAAGACATTATACCAATCAGAACATCAGAAAACTCGGCTGGTTCTTTTTCAATAATGTTGAATTGTTCCCCGGCGGAAACCACATTTACGCGACCCTTACCGACGAGTTCGGCTGGCAGTCGGATGAATCGAATCCGATGTATATCAATGTTCCCGACACATCCAATACGATAAATAATATTGAGATTTACGAAGAGACCTTCGCACAACCGATAATCTCGATCTCATCTGGAGAAAAATTCTATATTGAAGCGATCAATGACCCGCAGAATGTCGCGGAGATCGACAGCATAGAAGTCAGGGTAAGCAGCGAGGCAACTGATCCGAATGGAATTATAGTAAGACTTGAGGAAACCGCGGTGGACTCAGGGGATTACAGGGGCAGTATTACAGTTAAAGATATCTCTCAATTAATCGCAGTTTTCCTGAAGGACAGAAACACTATCTATGCAGGGCTTCATGGCGAAAAGATCACTGTCACGCTCCTCAGCGATCCTACGGTGTATTCCGATATCGCATATATCGATTCAAATTCCCCGAAGATCAAGGATATTTTTTCTTCCACTCATCCGTCATTTGCGCAATACCACTTCACCGGATCGAATATGGGCTGGTATTCAAGAACCCCGGATGACGGAGATAACATATTGAATATGTCCGATGAAAGAACAAGCGACAATTTCCTCAGATTTGTAAAGGGCGAGGAAGGAAGCGACTTCTCGTATATCATTTCGGAATCCGCTGTTGATTGCGGAAAATACCCGATCTGGAGCTTTGATTACAGGACAGAGCAGGGGATTTCGTTTAACTTATATCTTGAGATCGGCTCAAAATTGTACTTTATACCGTTAACGGGAGACGAAACCGGCGACGAGATGATGTATAATTTAGATGTTAGAGGTTCGATGTTAGATGGTGGTGGAGGAATAAGCGAAATAGTGGCGGACGGAAACTGGCACAATATGGAATTTGACATAAGTTATCTCATCGATAATTATATAAGTGTCAATACTCCGACCGCTTCCGCTGTCAATCTGGACGAGAATAAATACGATGCGGTCAAGGTATATTT
This sequence comes from bacterium, assembly GCA_023133295.1. GTDB lineage: Bacteria > AUK180 > AUK180 > AUK180 > AUK180 > JAGLWT01. Next base: position 1,211 of record JAGLWT010000113.1, read on the forward strand.
CGGTGACTGGATATGCGACAATTTCTTCATCTACAAGAGCCAGAATCAAACCGGATCCTATTTTGACATAGACAATTTCATAATGGAATCCGCCGATCCTCTCAGCATCGGGGATGCCGCCGATATAAAGATATCCTGGACAGGGGACGAGACCGGCCTGAAGTATGCCTCGGTATTCTCAACGATCAGGGGACTGGAACCGGATTACTCCCTGATGAATGTAAATACATCATTTGAAGGGTATTCAGACCAGTTGATCGGCAATGAACTGTTTTATTATCTTAACCTTGCCGCAATCGATCCCGCAGGCAACAGATCATGCGTATATCCTTATCGGGTACGCATTGACAGACAGGGACCTTATGCATACGATCCGGCTCCGGTAACGGATGGGGGCGCGATCGGCACTATACATATTACGGACGGTAATGGATTCGGTGTCGATCCTTCTACGATATCGCTATATCTGAACAGCGAAGCCGTTGTCAGAGGTATTGACGATCCGGGGATTGAATATGACGGTATTTCAGGACTTCTGACCGTGAATCTCCTCAAAACAAAGGATTTCATTGTTACTAACGGCGAATATGTGCGTATTTCCCTTACATCCGCATCTGACCGGGCGGGAAACCTCCTTCAAAACCCGACCATCTGGGAATGGAGAGTGGATTACAGTTCCAGTACGGGCGGCTCTCTCAAACTACTGACCGTGAGGGAAGGCCGTGAACCCGCGGTCAGTCCTGACGGCGGGAAAGTAGCATTTGTATCCCTGAGAGGGGGAAATGATGATATCTGGCTGATCGAATCAGATGATATCGAGGAGCTGGAAAATACCGCCGTATCCCTGACGGGAAGCATAGTCAGAGAAAGCGACCCGGCTCGGCTTTCCAGTGAAGGGCAGCCCGCATGGTCCCCCGACGGGACAAGGATAGCTTTTACATCCGATGCCGCCGGAATCAGGGAAGTATATATTGTCAGGGTCGCAGAGCCTCTGGAAATAACACGCCTTACAAATTCAACACTTGACCTTTCGGAGCCGACATGGCTGTCAAACGATACTATTGTATTTGAGAAAAACGGTGAGCTGTGGAAGCAGAAGCTCACGGCGGCAGTACCTGAAATCCTGCATTATGAATCTTACGGAAACCTGAAAGAACCCTGCGTCTCAAATGAGCTGGACAGAATCGCGCTTCGTAAATCCATATATGACGACACCATCAGGATATTCAATGTCGATAATAAATCATTGGAGAAGGTTACCACAGGCCCGCTTGATTTCCATCCCTCCTGGCTTCCCGGTGATTCGGGTCTTTTGTATTCCCGGAAAGAGGGCGGATTTTACCGGCTATGGACATCTGACCTTGAAAACATGATAAAATACAGAATACTTGAGAACACATCGAATACAGATGACTGCCGCGCAGCTTCTTCTCCCGACGGAAAGAATATTTATTTCCAGTCTTCAAGAAGCGGGGAATGGAATATCTGGGTCCTTTCGATGTTCGATCTTGAGAACCTCTATGTGGAACCTGCGGTGTTCTCACCGAATGACGACGGTATCAAGGATATTACAGAGCTCTATTTTACTATTTCGATAGATGGGGTCTGGATAACCGTTGACATTCTGGACGACGCGGGTAATACTGTATTTCCTTCTTTTGAAAACGCCAAATACCAGAGCGGGAGTTACAGACTTGCCTGGCACGGTTACAATGATGCCGATCCCGCCGGAATAGTACCTTCGGGGATATATTCGTTTGTGATCACAGCAAGAAGCGAAGAAACAGGAGAAGAGATCAGAAAAACGGTGAAGGTCACCGTCCAGAAAGAGGCCCCGACACTTTCTCTTGCACTCAGTGGAAATTACGGTGTATTCGTAAATAATAATACCGTATTCAAGATAAACAGAAGTTATGCGGGCAATTCTCTCGCACAGCTTCAGCATATTTATTACCGTACCGATCCGGCTTCAGAATGGATCGAGTCCGGTGCAAGTCAATTCAAATTCGATGTTCCCGCGAATAGTTTCAATTTCCAGTACAAGGCCATTGATGATGCCGGAAATTATACTTCGGTATACGGAGAACCGCTCATTGGGGACAATATCGCTCCGGTGACCCTATTTACTTCCGAATCCGGAAAAACCTATTTTGACGACTCAAATCTCTTTTTTGCTGACGGCGCGAATTTCACCCTTAACGCTACCGATACCGGCTGCGGGGTGAAATACATCAGATACAGTATTGGGTCAAGCGGGGATCTGACTTATGATACGCCCGTAGTTGTTACCGGCAGAGGAAGCAGATTAATCAGATTCTATGCGGGAGACAATCTTTTTAATAATGAAACGGTTCAGGAACAGGTCATACTGATGGATCCCGATCCTCCTGAAGCGTTGAATATCACTTTTTCCGGATATGACACCGAGTATTTTGACGGGATCACGAAATTCTTTACCGGCTCTGCTGTCGAATGTGAAATTAGTTCTAACGACGGCGCTTCCGGTGTAAAAATAGTAGAATACAAGCTTGATGCCGATGTTTCCTGGAATGAATACACCGGCGCGATCGGGCAGTTCACTTCAGGCTCGCATGTTATTTCATACAGATCCATCGACAATGTGGGAAATGTCACCCGTATCTTCGAGACCGCATTCGAGATAACGGATTCCGTCCCGTATTCCGCGATAACCATGGATCCAGCGCCGTACATCGACGCGCTCGGCAGAATATTTGTCAAAGACGCGCTGATCGGGTTTACCTGGGATCCTCCCGCAACGGAGGTTATGTACCGGATACATCCCAATGATCCAATTTCCTTCACCGGTCCAGAAAGTATATTCACACTGCCGAATCCGGGTATGCAGGTGATATCGTTTTATTCGTATGACAATTTAGCCGGCGCCTCGCTCGAAGATGAAAGAATTTATACGATCTATGTCGACAATTTGTCACCCCTCACAACAGTGGCATTCGCGGGCGAACATTTCAATAATTACATATCGGGCTCGACCGGAGTGATATTCACCGCTGTTGATCAAGGGCTCGATGAAGTTTCCGGTGTGAAAGAGATCCTCTATGCAAAGGGGACTTCAGATCAGTATCAACCCTATACGATCCCGCTTCTGTCGGGGCCTTCCGAGGAGTCTGTTACATATCACTACTATAGCGAAGACAATACCGGAAATCCTGAATCTCCCGAAAATTCGATAACACTTGATATCGACCGCCTGCCGCCAATAGTGGAATTATCAGGTGTTTCCGGAAATTATTTGTTTGACAATGCTTCGGGCAAGGTGTATGTATCGGGTTTATTCGAGCTCGGCTTTACATCTTCCGATACCGGCTCCGGTGTCAGAAACATTTATTACTTGTATGATCTGCCAGAAGATGGCAGCGCGTGGAATATCTTTTCGGCCAACTTCGAAGATTTTACCGAGAATACAAGGATTTACTATTTCGCGGATGACAATGTGGGAAACAGTTCGGGAATATCTGAAAGACAGATAATCACCGATAATCAGGGACCGCAGCTATATCTAAGCAGCTCTATGGGTATTTACGAAAAAGACGGTTATGACTATTCGTCTCCCGATAATTCATTTTACATTTCCGGTACCGATGTATCCGGTATAGATAAAATCACCTATACAATAGACGGATACCCCATCGGCGGCTCCGATTACAGCGATGGAATGCAGATACCTTCTCCCGATAAAGACGGCTTCCGTATCGGATACAAGGGCATTGACCTTCTGAACAATGAATCACAGTATGAAAGAACGATTTCCGTGGACAGCGACATTCCGGTCTCAAGCATTAGTGTCAGCGGAGCATCCTATGATCCCGGCAGCGGATACCTGTACATCACTTCCTCAACGGTTCTTTCGATAAGCGCGACCGATAGGACTTCGGGAATCGCGAATACAGAATGGCGCATCAATAACATGGAATGGACAGACGGGAACGCGCCCCTGATAGGTTCTGAGGAAACATTCCTCGAATACAGATCACTGGACAATGTGGGGAATCTGGAAGCCGTCAAGTCAACGGTCATTTATGTGGATGATAATTCTCCCGTTACCTCTATCGCGAGATATGATGACATCCATACGGACGGTGTGAATTATTATGTCACTCCGGGTACTTCGGTATTTTTCAGTGTATCCGATGAAAGCGGAACCGCATATACGGAATACCACATTGACGGCGGTGATGAGATCGTTTATGACGAATCTGCCGGAGTATTGTTCGATACTGCGGGAACTTACAACTTCGCATTCGGATCGACCGATATCCTCGGAAATGTCGAAACGGAGAAAGAGGTCAGCATAATCTGTGACTTGCAGCTACCTCTTGTAACCCTCACTTGCAGTAAACCACTGCATATCACTACGGACGATGTATTTTCATCGCTTGACAATATGTTTAAATTGAACTGGACCGATGTTTTAATAGGATTTGTTGAATATCAGATTGACGCTTCCGGGTTTACGCCATATGTAGAAGATACGGAATTCCCGCTGATATCCGCCGGAGCCCAGCCTATTGAAGTAAAGGCCTGGAACGACGCTGCCAGGACAATGCTCATCTATCAGAAGACATGGCCGGTATATGTTGATAATACTCCGCCGTCCGGCAGTATAGCATTTGATCCCGATTACATTATAGAGACCGTGCATTACGCTTCATCCGTTACGGATATCACTCTGACCGGTACGGATACGGCTGATGTGAAAAACAGCGGAGTAAAGGAAATCCAGTACAGTATCAACAAGGGTAACTATGTTGTCTATACTGCGGGATTCCATCCGTATATTCTTTCGGGAATCGAGGAAATAGATTATACGATCGTTGACAATGTGGGGAATGAAGAGAGTTATAATGAAACCTATTCCGTTGACGGGATTCCGCCTCTGACATATATCAGTTTTACGGGAATTGTCGCGGCAACCCAGCAGGGGCTAAGGGTAACTTCGGGAAGCAACGGCTTCAGCTTCATATCTTCTGATCCGGGTACAATTACGACCGGAGTAGATTTGACGAAATATCGTTTTGATGACGATGCTTGGCTTGACTATGTGTCGGATTCCGTGATCGATCTGGCTCCGCTTTCAAGCGGACTTCACGAGATCGGATATCACAGTATAGATAACCTTTCAAATATGGAAGATGAGAGGATATTCCCGCTTTACATAGACAACGATGCTCCTGCTGTAACATACTCTGTAATCCCGTATGTATATACTGACGCGACAGGGGACTATTGGATCAGCGGAACCGCCCGCATTTCTTTGTCAGCAACGGATATATTCCCGGATGTGATAAGGTACAGAATGGGCGCTACAGGGGAGTTCGATGATTATTGCGCACCTCTTAGTATTGCGCAAGAGGGTGACTATCTGCTATCCTATTACGGTATTGACAAAGTAGGAAACACAAGCGCGACGGAAGACTTCTCCTTTAATGTAGACACTGACGATCCCGATATAAGTTATGCGGTCACGGGGGATAGTTATTCACCTGCCACAGGTACGATCTATGTCAAGGATTCCACGACATTCGATTTGAGCGCCACCGATCCCGGTTCGGGCGTGAAATCAACCCAGTATTCAACGGACAGTATTTTCTGGGTAAACTCCGCTCAGTATCTCGGCGGGTATTCCGAAACAGGAACTCCGCTTTATTTCAGAGGAGTGGATAATGTCGGTAACTTCAGTGAAATCGGTCCTGTGAATTCGATACTTGATGAAACCGCTCCTTCCCTGGATTTCACGATTAACGGTTTCTATATAAACAGAGAGGGAAATTATGCCGAGACCATTACGGAAAATTCTTATACAATAAGCGCTGAAGACCTGGGTTCTGGAATTTACGATATTACATATTCGATAAACGGAGGGTCTTCTATCATCACTAACAGTGATGAAGTGGAGTTTATACTTGATACGACCGGCCTATACATTATCAATTACAGCGCCGTGGACAATATCGGCAATTCCACGGGAGATTATGAATTTACCATCAATGTTACCGATGAGATCAACTGTGTATTGGCCATCTCGGATAAGCCTCTTTATGAAACGGATACTCAGCTCTTCGCATCTCTGGATTATGTCTTTACACTTGAAAACAGATGCCCGGGGTCTGCATTTGATTCGATAGAGTACAATAATGACAGCGTCGAGGGAACTTATCTGACATATTCGATTCCTTTGTATCCGTCGGCCCAGCCGATATATTCGATCTTCTATAAAGCGGTGAATACCGGTGATGGTACATACGGTCCTGACGGCGAATTGATCGTGGATATAGATGATCTAGCGCCTGATTCCACGCTGGCGACATCCGGCCCTTCTTCTGGTACTTATGTGAATCACGAAACATTGTTCACGATCTCGGTTTCCGAGCACTCCTCATACTCAACTTCAGGAGTCCGAAACAGTTACTTCAAATACGGTACCGAGGGTTATTCGATTTACGATGTCCCGTTTACAATCACTTCTGAAGACGGTCAGGTAACGGTATCATATTACTCGGAAGATAATGTATTCAACACCGAAACCGAGAATACTGAAGATTTCATCATGGACAATACGCCACCTGAAATAACCCTGACCGCAACCGACAGTTACGGTGAAGATCCGCTTTATGTCCTTTCAACGACGGATATCACGCTGTTATTTACAGATGTGGGCTGTGGTGAGGATTCAGCGCAATGCTATTATAAAGTGGATGACGGAGCTTATATACTGTATTCAGCTCCATTCCCGGTAACCGGCCAGGGGAGTCATGTTCTGACCGTCAAATCCGCCGACTTGCTCGGAAATGAGACCGAAAAAATCACTTATGACATCTTCCTGGATGAAGAAGATCCGACAGCTTTGATCTCAGTGGCTTCAGGGCCCGCTTATATAGATGCTTCCAGTGATCTCTATGTTTCAACTGAAACCTATTTCGGAATATCAGGTACGGATTCCGGCTCCGGTCTGGATGACCGTTATTATTCAATTGACGGCGGGACTGATATCGAGTATACACAGGATTTCAATATGACTCTGTCCGACGGCAGCCATACCATATCCGCATATGTTTCGGATAATCTGGGTAATATTTCCACGACAGTTGACAAAACGGTCATTCTCGATTCAATTCCTCCGTCAGTTCCAGATCTTACAACCGCGGTTCTCACATTTGACGGTGTTTTACTGAGTTTTACCGGATCAACTGACGCTCATTCCGGTGTGAACTCGTACATACTGAGTAGAAACAACAAAAAGATCGCCGATATAGCTTTCGGCGCCGTAACTTACCTTGATGAAGTTCTTCCCGAAGGATATGTCGCTGAATATACGCTTTGCGCGGTCGATAATGTTTTGAATATCAGCGGTGAATCAAGCATTTCCCTTACTGTGACGGATCTTCCTCCGGTAGTGACATTAACCTCTAATCTTACGAAATTTTCTCCTGATGGAGATGAATGTGAAGACCAGGTAATATTTACCTTGAATGTAAGTGATGACAGAGGCATTGAATACTGGACCTTAGATATCACAAGTCTGATCACAGGAGAGGCGGTTTACTCCATTGCGGGCGCTGCTGAAACGATAAATTATATCTTTACATGGGATGGAAATGATGCATCAGGACTGCCGGCACCCGAGGGAACATATACCTGTACCCTTACCGCCGAAGATCTGAACGGTAATCAGGACATCGGTTCGGTCAGTGTGGATCTCGATACCACCCGGAAGATAACGACGATCGCTTTGGACAATACGATTGAATTCCCGACAGGATATTTTGCCGGCCAGCCGATATTCAACAGCAGCGGTGAAATAGTGACATATATGCTCTCCAGAGATCAGTGCAGAAGCAGTAGTATGATTCTCCCTCAGCCCGGAATGATCATACCATACCGAATTTCGCGGAATGCGGAGATCTGGAACAGTAATATCGACGGTACGCTCAATATTAGAAATGTAAATGTTGTTACAAAGCCGGCAGGCTGGCCATGGTGGCGGCCTTGGAATCCGCCGCCGACAGATGTTCCGAAACTCTCCTTTGATGATAATTATCTGGCATATTTCAGGGGGTATAGGATCGAGATCCTGGATCTCATAAACAATACAACCGATATTATTGACGAATCGGTGCTTGAATGGGATCATGTATGGAATAAGCGGGCAAACGATCTGGCGTTCATTTCAAGAACTGAGGGCGGAACAACATTGAAAATATACAATGCGTCCGGGATAAGTACAGTTACAGAACTCTATGATTTCTCATACGGTATAGATTGGAGTAATAACGGGCAATTCCTTGCCGTGAACGGAACTCCTAATTTGGACGAACAGGGAAATCCTTGTTCCGTTTACACCGTAAATCTGGCAGGGAGTGATCCTGTATATCAGAAGATAAGCGACGATAATGAATGGTGCTGGCAGCCGCTGATATCACCTGATAATAGAAAAATCGCCTATTTCTCATGGGTCGCTGGAAATACCTACGGTATAAAAGTGGCATTTTTGGATGAGGCCGGCAATATGCAGGATTATAACGGTGCCCCGGTTGTTGAGATCGCTGATTTTGATGTGACTACATCCGATGCCGTCGATATGATCGGCTGGTCTTCCGACAGTAAATATATATACTATGCTCTTACCGACAATATGATCCCCGGCAGGGATTGTTATGTAGGTAGGCAAATTTCCCTCCCGGATCCTTTTGGTGGTCAACCCGGTTATACAATTATCCGGGGCAGGCCGGACATTCTGGAATATTCAATAGGGAAGGTCGATTTTCTCGGCAGAAATGATGCTATCATAGCTAACAATATGGAGATCGCCGCGACTTCATTCGGCTATGCGACCGCGTATCCGGCGATTTCACGGGATGGCACAAAGATAGTTTATTCGGAGTACAATTCGGAAAAAAGCGGCAATATCAGTATACTGGGTCTTACGGAACATCCCGAATGTGAGCAGACACAGTGGAATGTTCCCGGCAGCGTTATGAACCTTGAATGTGATGTTATCGCGACCGTGGATCCGAGGGACCTGCTTTCTCCGGTGGATACGATAATGATATGTTCACTTCCGGTCAACAGCATTCCCGGCGCTAATACGAACCTTGAGAATATCGAACCGCTTATATCTGAGGTTTACGATATCAAATTGCTTTCAGGCCAGACAGAATTCAATAATTCCATTGAGCTTACCTTCACATATACAGATGAGGAAGTGGAGGGACTTGATGAGACCCGACTTCAGGTCTGGACATATAATGACGAATCCGGGATGTGGCATATCGCCCAGACCGATAATACTCTTATTTTGCGCGATACTTCAGCGAACAGCTTGACGGTAATGGTTGACTCTATTTCGGGATTGTTTATTCTTTCCGGCTATTACGGTGATGAAACTCGGCCCGAATTTATCAGCTCTACAGTAATTCCTTTGTATTTCAGTCCAAACGCTGATAATTGTCTGGATATCTGCGAACTCCGCTTTACAATGAATAAGTTTGCCCGAGCGGATTTAAAGGTTTTCGATAGGGGAGGCAATGTACTCTTTGAGGATCACAGATATGTGCTGCCGAATGAAGAAAGTACATTTATCTGGAACGGGCTTTCTTCGGATGGAACGGCATATACCGACGAGCTGTATGCATTTGAGTTAACTGCAGTTGATGTTGAGGGCCTTGAGAGCAATGTTTATTACGAAAGTGTCTACATTGATCTTATTTCACCTGTCTCTTCAGTCAATTTTAACGGAAGTATTTATCAGACTGCCGGTACTACCTTTGTCTCGGATATGAGTAATCTGGAAATATCTTCTGTGGACGGAGGGTTGTATTCTTCAGGTGTTGAAAGCGTGATGTTCTCAATTGATGGAAGTGAGCTCCAGCAATATCTCATGCCTGTTTATTTCTCAGGCCTTGAGGAAGGCCCACATGAAATAGCATATTACGGGAAGGACAATGCGTGCAATACGGAAATCAGCAGCTCCGCCTCTTTCACCGTGGACAGTACTCCGCCGGAGATCGCTCTTGACTATCACCCGTTTAAGATTTCAGGGGTTAACACTCTCGTTTTCAAAGGGACATTGTTTTCTCTGATAACACAGGATCCTTTGAGCGGTGTCAAGAATATTCAATACAGGGTCGCAAGTGCCTCAGGCCAGAATGATACCGGATGGATGAACTATGTCGATCAGTTCGTGCTGCCTTTCAGTATTCCGGGAAAATATACCATTTCATATAAGGCCTCGGATAATGTTGATAATACAACAGAGGAGTTTACGGTCGAAGTGATCCTTGTGCCGGCAACCGAGACGATTGTAGCTGCCTCTGAATTTGAAAGGGTGCTTCTATTGAACGGCGAAGGTTTTGAAGAGCCGGAATCCTTTGAGTTCATGAGTGAATTGTCAGATTTATTGATAGTTGACAATATCGTTGACTTCGTTGATGAAATGAGAACAGGAATATACAATGTATACTGGATAAACGAAAAAGATGATAATCTGCCGGGAAGTACATCAGAAGAGCTTAAGGAGCATGTTTTCTCCGGAAAAGGGCTTCTTTCTTCGGGATATATCCATATGATTTCCGAAGGTGGTTCTCCTGAACTGTTCAATCTGAAATATACGGGAGAATATCCCGAAAACAGCTACATTATCGATGTTTCCGATTCAGTCATAAGCAATGCAGGCACTATTCCCGTTGAGGGATGGATACAACGGCTGGAAGTGTATGATGCTACGGTAGTGTCGCAGGAGATTCCGGGAACTATTACTATCTCCGGCAACGACCCGGCTCCGGTGATCAGTTTAAATTCGTTTGGTGAAGGAAAGGCCTCTTATTACGGTTTTGATCTCCTGAATAATGCCGGTAACATTTCAATGGAAGAGATAATCTCCCGAAATATTGATTATTTTGCTCCCGCAAATACAGGGGAATACCTTCCCGGCATGGTTGCGGTTGTAACGATCAATGTAATAGCGGATATTTCGACCGATATCAGAATCATTGAAACGGTACCTCAGAATGTTGAGATTTTGAAAGCTTATGACAGCGGAGTGATAGATGAAAATACGATCACATTTGACTTTGCTTCGAGCGAAAGTGAATTCAGCGCCAGGTACTTGATCAGGATCCCTGATTACTCGGGAGATCTGGACTTTATTACGAACACATTATATAAGGTGGAAAATATCTGGTTTGATTCCGAGACAGTTCAAAGGAATATTACGGTTGCGTCAACAGTTGCCGGATTAAAAGAAAGCATCATGGAGAAACTTGCGGAGATTTCAGCAATTACACAAAACAGCAATAAGATCGGTAATGCAATCAAAATATTTGAGCGTCTCGCAGAATATCCGGGTACGATCGAGGAGCTTGACAAGGTAGTTTCGGATATCCTTAAGTCCATCGGAAACGTAAGGCAAGTAATTGATGTAGACACCAAAGAGTGCCTTCTGCAGATGGATAAACTGCTTCTATACTATGAATCCCTTTATAGGGAGGTGGAAGAATGAGAAGGGGGAGAGATGTTAGATGCTGGATGTTCGATGTTGGAAAGAGGGAAGGGAAAGATATTGATTGGGGAATAGACTATCATCTATCATCAATCATCCAACATCTGCTTCTTGAGGTGGAAAGATGAGTGTTGAGAAACTTGAAGTTTATAAGAAAATAAATGAATTGGTTGTAGAGGTTTATAAATTGACGGGAAAATATCCGAAACAAGAAATATATGGTCTTACATCTCAAATGAGGAGAGCAGCAATTTCAATCGGATCAAACTTAATGGAAGGGAATTATCGGGGAAGTATAAAAGACTTCCTTCGTTTTATTGATATCTCAAAAGGGTCTTCCGCAGAATTAAAATACCAATTATTTATTTCACAAGAGTTGAAATTCTTGAGTGAAGGAAAGTGCAAACAATTAATAAATGAAGTTGAGATAATCATCAAGATGCTATCTGGACTGCAGAAATCCTTAAGAGAAAAGAAAATATCAGGAGTATGTGATGAGTAAAATAAAGAAAAACACCAGCAATAAATTAACAAACATCAAACATCTGTCATCCATCATCTACCTAGTAATAATTCTGATGTTTTTAGGTTTGAGCATATCCGCATCTGCGGAACCTGATTTACAAGATGTTAAAGATATGATCACCAAGGGAAAATTTGAAGCTGCCGTTTCGCTGTGCGATATTCTGATCTCCTCTGCCGGTGATTCAGTCTCCGATGTTCTTCTGGAGAAAGGAATTGCCCTTTACTACCTGTGGGATAAAGAGAACGCCCTCAAGGTGGAAAATAGGATATATCCGATAGAAATGGCTATTTCCGCCTTCCGGGAAAGCGCTGCCCAAGGGGCCAATGAGACTTCGGCAGTCGCATTTAAATGGATTGGTGATTGCTACTTTTTTGCCATGAGATATGAACAAGCCGCACTGCAATACAGCGAATTTGAAGTCCTTCATCCAGACAGTAAATATTTAGTCAGTGTTAAATACCGAAAAGGCAAAGCGTATGAAAAGCTAAACGACTACGAAAGGGCAATAGGTATTTACGAGGAAATCATTTCTGATTACCCGGATTTCCAGTATATTAAAACGGTAAGGTTTGATTGTATGCGTTTGATCTCAATAGTAGAGAAGAGGTGATCATGAGAAAGCTTATAATACTTCTTGTATTTGTTTTTTCTTTAAGCACTCTTATCTGCGCTACCGCGCCTTCGGATGTGAAAATATACGATATGAGAGGACTGGAAAGCCAGCAGCTTATCCTGGGTGCCGAGTATAAGATTTCCTGTACGGATTCCGATGCTCTGGGGGGGATTGAATTCCAGTATTCTACGGATGATGGAGGTTCGTGGAATCTTCTAACTCTCGGCACACTTATTTCCACCGGAAAATATTCTGCGGTTTTTAATGTTGAACTAGAGATAGATAAAGTCAGAGCGCTGGATACGGTGAATACAGCGACATCAGACGAGTATTCAGTTACAGTATCAGAGGCAAATTCTATTTGTATTCCCGGGGATTCCCTTTCGGATAAAACCAACCCCTGTATTTCTCCTGACGGTCAATGGGTAGCTTATGAACAGAGTGATGGGACTCATCAGCAGATCTACATGGCATCTATTGAGACCGGCAATGTGATACCGATGACGGCTGAAGCCTTTGATGTTGTTGAACCTTCATTCAGTCCGAACGGCCACTGGCTCAGTTATGTAAAGCATGAAG
>JAGLWT010000114.1 GCA_023133295.1 bacterium
CCTTGCCCAACCCCTCTTATGTTAGGGTAAAATGTGATTATATTAAGACCCTGCATAACGGAGGATATTTGAACAAAATCGTAGATCGCGCCGGGAATGAGATCAATTTAGTGGCTGAGGGAAATGAATTTGATCCAAGTGAAAAATTCCTCATCACTGAAATGAATTACAGAAATCATCTCTCGGAAGAGATTCAAATGAAGTATTCCTATTCTGATATTGTTCTTGATAATCCATATGATAATATAGAAATGATCGACTTAGAGAATATGCGTGGGTTGATTTTAGATTTGAACCGGTATTATGATTTCATTCCTGTTACCAGAAAAATTCTGACGAAAGTGGAGATCAAGAAAGACGGTGTTTTGCTTCTGCCTTCGGTTGAATATTCCTATAGCGATAAAGGACATTTGAATAAACGGAAATTAAGTACCGGCGGGGAAATTTACTACGATTATGGAATATATACCCGTCAAATCAAGGAATATAGCTTTAACAAATGGCAAATTACCAATACCGACCTGATGCCTGCTTATATTAACAGTTTCAGATTAGTTCAAAAGCGTAGGGGGGATTCTATTTGGGGATATTCAATCTTCGCTAATCCGTTCAGCGACCCGATAACCCATTTAGAAATTGAAAATTCATTTTTTACCAAATGGGAAGTTCCTAAGAAGGTGATGGTGATCAAGCCTGATAACACAAAAACTATAAGCTATTTTGAAGCGAGGGAATCTCTTACTAAGGAAACTTCGTGCAAAGCCGGCACTCTCTTAAAAGAGGAGTATTATTCCCCGTTGGGAAAAGAGTTATTGAAAACCATCGAGTATTCATATACCCCGAGTATAAGCTTGCCATGCAATTTTTTGCTGACCACAAAGATTGCAAAGCAGGGGAAAACATACCGTGAAGAGTACTCATACGATAAATATAACAATATTACCGAATTTAAACAATTCGGGGATTATGACGACTTGAATGATAACTTCACTCAGAAAAAAGCATATCTGCATTCTGATAATAATGCGTATATAGAGAAGTATATCCTGAATAGATCCATTTCAAATGAGATATATCACGAGGGCGTATTGATAAATAAATCACTGGTTGAGTATGACGGTTTTGGATTGGAAACCTACGGTCTCAATATTCCCGACAATTTACTGCGGGGAAATGTAACAAAAGTTACTCAGAAATACGGGATAATGAATTCTTTAGGGATGGTTTCTTCCTGGGATGCCCGGAAAGATATTGTAACTCAGATGTATTATGATATTTACGGAAATACAATCAAGGAAGTTGATCCCAAGAATAATGAAACATTATTTGAATACGATGCTCTAAAAAGGTTATTTCCTGTGAAGATAACCAATTCCCTCGGACATGAGGTGTTAAGTCAATATCATGACAATGGATTGGTAGAGAATATCACAGATATCAACGGGAATATTACAAACTTTCAATACGATACCCTTGACAGGTTAGTTAAAACCGTAAATCCTGACGGGAGTGAGAAGGATATTACCTATTCGGATTTCTTCCCTGATCTTTGGACAAAAATTGAAAATTCCATTGATGCTGTAAGGAAATCCGAAGTGACATACTTCTTTGATCAATACGGAAGATTTACGAACAATAAGGTAAAAGTAGAAGATGGCCAATATATCGAGAACTCGGTAACTTATGACGAGATGGACAGAAAAAGCACCTATACCAATCCATTGGACGGGATTTCAAGGTATTCGTATGACGGCCTCGGCAGAATAATCAAGGTGACAAACCCTGACGGGAAATTTGCCGGTACAAAGTACCTTGACAACGAGAATGCGGTAGAGGTATATGATGAGAACGGCCACAAGATAAAGCACTATTTCAATGCGTATCAAAAGCTCATCAAGGTTAATGAATTCGATGATCAAAACCAATTGTATGCAACTTCGAATTATACTTATGATATTCTGGGAAACCTTCTGAAGGTAAAGGATTCCAATGCGAATCATTCCATCACTCAGTACTATTATGATACCTTCGGCAGAATCCGCGCCACGGATCAACCTGACAGCGGCAGGACATACTACAATTATGACAAGAACAGCAACCTCATCTATCAGAAAGACGCGAAAAACCAGGAGACTGATTTTACCTATGATGAGTTGAATAGAATGCTTCAGATCGTCTATCAGGATGGTCATACGATAACAAATGAATATGACAGCGATACTATTGACAACGGTCTCGGAAAGATATACAGGACGGATAAGAATGTAGGCGGGCAGATCACAGAATCCATTATCATCAATAACTATGATGTTGTGGGCCGGCCCGATAATGAAGAGTATCAAATACCGGCATACAATATCAATACCGTGCATGACTTCACATATAACCTTGCGGGGCAGGTAACAGGAAAGACCTTCACATACAACACAGAATTATTAAAAGACCTTTCCTTTACATATGACTTTGCCGGAAGAATGTTGAATACATATGATAATATTGAAAGCAAAGAACTCGTGAACTACAGATACAATGATCTTTCGCTTGTGACAAAACAGAACAATTTCAACGGTACGAGC
The DNA here is from genome assembly GCA_023133295.1 of bacterium. GTDB lineage: Bacteria > AUK180 > AUK180 > AUK180 > AUK180 > JAGLWT01. Next base: position 2,577 of record JAGLWT010000114.1, read on the forward strand.
TCTGAATACACTTATCACCCGAAAAGATACTGGATGACTGATCTCAAGGTCAAAAAGGGCGCCGAGGTATTATACCGGAACCAGTATCAGTATGACGATGTGGGAAACAGAAGCAAATTGATAGACGAATTCGGGACAGAAACAAGTTATTCATACGATGGGTTGTATCGCCTGACCGGAGTTCAGGGAAGCTATTACAAACGCTCCGACGGTGCATACAATACCTATTCATATGACACAACAGGCAACAGGATGCAGTACAATTCGATGTTCAATGACTATGAATACCAGTATGCGACAGATTCCAACAGATTACTCATAGAGAGAGCAATGAACGGTGCTGAAATCCTGAATATGACAAATTATTTATACGACAGTAACGGGAACACCACACAGAAAGACAACTACATTGGACTTCTTCAGACAGGATACGAGGAATACTTATGGAACTGTGAAAATCAGATGGTCGGGTACAGAAAATTTGATAAAAATTTTAAATCCCATCTATTCGATTTGACAGATGCGATGGATATCGAGTATAATTTAGCGGGAATGAGGTTATCAAAGAAAGTGATTGATGTGAAATCAGGATTTATTAAAGAATACGATTCAACCCTTTATCTTTATGAAGGCTCGGAGGTGGAACTTGAGTTGAAGATAAAAAACGATGGGACAGTATCCAAGAAAGACCTGTATTATTATGGTTTAGGCAAGAAATTATATAGCAAGGAGTTTGAGGAGGACGGTTCAATCAGTGCTGAAAAAGTGTTTCACCAAGATATACTTGGAAACAATATCCTATTGACCGACAATACCGGCGGATGGGTTGAGAAAACAACTTACGGACCCTTTGGGGATGAGATCGCAAGTCAAAGACGGGGACGTTCGATTAGTGCTCCCAATGGTTATAAGTTCACGGGGAAGGAAAGGGATAAAGAGTCTGATTTGGATTACTTCGGTGCAAGATATCTAGACTACAACAACGGAAGATGGATGAAACCGGATGTTCTTCAAGGCCATCTAGAATCCCCACAAAGCTTAAATAAATTTGCCTATTGTCACAATAGGCCGTTGTTCTTTACAGATCCAGATGGTTATGATGTTGAAATTATTGCACGACCTGTCAGAGGTCCAGCAGGCTGGTTTGGCGCAAAACATCTAATTATTCACATATATGAAACTGATGTAGCCGGGAATAAAGTGTCTGGATATTTTGCCAGTTTGGAAGGAGAAATCTTCGGTCCCGGTAGCACCCCGATAGTTCATTCAGAAGAAGCTATCGAGGGAGAGTTTTCAATGGAGTGTCGCTTTGAGGAAATAGAAGATGTCGCAATTGATACTATTTCAGAAGAGGATAGAACACAAGTCCCTGTTCCCGAAGGCATGTCTAAAAAGGACTTTGAAAATGGTATCAGGGAGAGAGTAAAAGAGGAAGCAAAAGCCCCTCCGGGATATTATGCTGTTCAAGGCCCGAATAGCAATACATTTGTAGAAAGAATATTTAAGGCTTTCGGAATCAAACTTAAAAAAATCAAAGGAGCCCGGGCGCAGAAAAAATCAGTGACACCGGAACAGCATGCGAAGCGGCGAGAAAGGGGCAGGCAGCTCATGAAGAGCAATGTAGCGCGCTGGGAAAGAGAATTTTTAAGCAATCAGACTACTCAAGATTGGCTTAAGCAGAAGACACAGCATGAATGGGATTACAGAAAATCCGTATTTTAGGAGGTAATTAGATGAGTAAGTGGCAAATATTCCTTGTTATAATAATTGGAAGCATAACATTGGTTTCTGTTTATTCAGGAAAAGTCAATCGGATTTATAATTCTGTAGAATGGAAATTGTATTTCAAGGATGGCTATAATGGAAAAAATGTCAAGATTATGACAGGAAAAAATAAGTGCAAGGATTTTTTACTGTTAAATAACTTTGATGTGGAAGGAGAAGTAACTCTTAAAGATATGTCAACAGATGGGAAAATTGCTGTTGTGGTAAAAACGCGAAGCGATGACAACCATCTATATGTAGTAGATCAGGGTGGTAAGGTCTTATATCACCATATCCTAGGACAAGATAGTCGATGCTCATTCGTAAAGTTCTCAAATAAAGGTGATAAAGTCGTATATTATCTTCGTAGAAGTAGAGATCTGAATATTTTAACATTAGAAACAGGGGAGAAGTCGAATATTAACAATATTGAGGGATTAAATCCAACATCTTGTGATTGGAATAAGGAAGACTCAAAACTGTTATTTGGTTTTTTTTACACAACAAATAGTATTTACCTATACGATATCAACAAAAGGGAGTTTCTCAACATATATGAGGGTCGTGAATTGACGGGGCGGTCTTATGCCAAGACAACTACAATTGTCTCTCCAATATTTTTAAATAGTTTTGAAGTGATATTTTTTGATAGAGATAATTCGTCTGTATGGAGATTGAACTATCAATCAGGAGAGAAGTCATTATTTTATAATGGTAAAAAGACCCGGGGTTGTCTTCTTACATACTACGATACAGAACTTTCAGGTATTTGGGATATTACCCCCGATGGAAAGTATCTGATTTGTTCAAGATGGAGGGCATTCCACTGGGGGCTGGAAACAATAAATATTGTGCTTATTGATATAGAAACCAAGAAAAAGTATTCCCTCTACACTTATGCAGCAGGATTGAAGTATTTTACTATCCGATAAAATAAAATTCTAAGTAGTAAAAAGGGAATACAGAGAAGCCTAGAATAAGATGCGGGAATGAGGTTATCAAAGAAGGTGTATGATCTGAAGACCGGAATCCTTAATGAAAATAACTCTACCCTCTATCTGTATGAGGGATCAGAAGTGGAGCTGGAACTTAAAATCAAGAATGACGGTACAGTTTCTAAAAAAGATCTATATTTCTACGGATTAGGGAAGAAGCTGTACAGTAAATCATTCAATGATGACAGCACAATCGCATCAGAGAAAGTGTATCATCAAGACATATTAGGCAACAATATTCTATTAACCGACACTACCGGAGGATGGGTTGAGAAAACAACTTTTGGACCCTTTGGAGACGTAATCTCGGAGAAGAGGAGATCACCATCATCCAGCATCCAACATCCAACATCTTATAAATTCACTGGAAAAGAGAGGGATAGAGAAAGCAACCTTGATTATTTCGGAGCACGATATCTGGATTATAACAACGGGAGGTGGATGAAGCCGGATGTGGTGAAGGGAAGTTTGTTTTCTCCGCAGACCATGAATAGATATGTTTATGTAGAGAACAATCCTGTGAACCAGATTGATGTTAAAGGTTATTCCAGCACTCATTTGAATACAGCAGGACAGTCGGTTAAGTACGATCAATCATTGATGGAAATAGAGATTCAAGAAAAGCCCAGAAAAAATAGTCAGAAAGCAGGAAATGGCGGCTTTTTTAATAAACTGAAGAACTTTCTGGAAACAGGAAAATGGATGAGTACTGAGGAAAGAGAAGAAATAGAGGGAAAAGTTAGTGGGAGTTTTAAAGAATTCTTGGAAAACACTGAGAATATCACACGGGATCAAGTGGAAAAGTATTATGTACATATTCCGAAGGACATTGAATCCCTTTTTGATGAAGAAGGTAAAATGATTTCAGGTTCAGAAATTATAGAGAAATATAAGCTTGAATGGGAAATTTACTGGGATGCAGGAGTAAGGAAAGGATTCTTTGGAGGGGGTACTCACATGGAAACAAATAAAAAGTGCATTATGATTGATCCTAGAGGTAGCGGCATTGAGATTCAAGCCGGATTTTTGCATGAAGTATATGAATACCATCTCTCCCAAATAATGGGTGTTCAAGAGGCTTTATTCGACCAAAGAGCTCATAATATCGCCAAGAAGCTGGAACATTTCTATAAGAATGAGGTAGAATAATGAACATTAAAAAACTGTTTAGGATTGTGGGTTTTGTTATTTCCCCGATAATTTCCTGGTTCTATATAAAAATGATATTTTATTTTGAATTCAACCCATGGGGACCACTTCGCCTTCTTCATCTGTTTTATGATTATACCAAACCCTTTATTTGGGAGCGAATCTTTTTTGGTGCTGTTGGATTATTACTTGGTTATATATTTGGAGTCAATGCTTATAGAGTGCTGAAGGATTTTAAGAATAAGGAAAAACTCTACTTCAAAGCTCTCAGATTATTCTTTATCATATTGGGATTAATCTATCTAGCGATTCTCATTCTCTCCGTAATTGATATAACTGTTATTCCAGTATGGTATTCAGAGAAATCATATGTTTTCAGAGTTGCATATTTCTTTAGCACCTTTATTCAGTAGTAGAAACATTGTTGCTTTTTGTGGTTCATACACAACCAATAATTCTGGATGACTGATCTCAAAATCAAAAAGGGCGGTGAAGTGCTATATCAGAACCAGTATCAGTATGACAATGTGGGAAACAGAAGCAAATTGATAGATGAATTCGGGATTGAAACAAGTTATTCATACGATGGGTTGTATCGCCTGACCGGAGTTCAGGGAGATTATTTCAAACGCTCTGACGGTGCATACAATACCTACTCATATGACACGACAGGCAACAGGATGCAGTACAATTCGATGTTCAATGACTACGAATACGAATACACGGTCAACTCGAACAGGCTGTTCCGTGAAAGAGTTATGGACGGAGAAAGTATCAGAAGCATGGTGAAATACTTCTATGACTACAACGGCAACACAGTCAAGAAGGAGAATTATACAGGACTTCTGGAAACAGGCAAGGAAGAATACCTCTGGAACTGTGAAAATCAGATGATCGGATACAGAAAGTATAAAAAGAACATAAGGACGAACCTGAACGATTTGACTAAGATAGTCGATTTTGAGTATAATTTAGCGGGAATGAGGTTATCAAAGAAAGTGATTGATGTGAAATCAGGACTTATTAAAGAATACGATTCAACCCTTTATCTTTATGAAGGCTCGGAGGTGGAACTGGAACTGGAAATAAAGAATGATGGCACGGTAAGTAAAAAGAACCTGTTCTACTATGGTTTAGGCAAGAAATTATATTGCAAGGAGTTTGAGGATGGTTCAATCAGTGCTGAAAAAGTGT